>NZ_JBXWMQ010000016.1:0-79850 GCF_059609905.1 Ruegeria sp. YTSA226 | reverse complement strand
GGTGGCGACGGCGGCGAAGGTGGTGACGGCGGCGAAGGTGGCGACGGCGGCGAAGGTGGTGACGGCGGCGAAGGTGGTGACGGTGGACCCAAGGGCAACCGTTCTGGCCATAGCGACGGAACCAATCCAGGCGGCCAATCTCAGAACCCGAACGGTACCAACAATCCGGGCAACCCTAAGTAAGCTAATTTAGTACTACAGAAAATGGCGAAGCTGCTGCTTCGCCATTTTTGCATTCTAACCAGCTGAGATTAGCTTTCCTCAGCTTCTGCCGAAGACCCCGACCCATTTACTGGGCCGCCGAGGGTCCTGCATCCGCAGAAACAGATATCGCGTCGCCGACCAGGGTTTGATGCGGTTGGTCAAGTTATCCAGAACCAGATCGCCACTGGCCGAGCGATAAACCAAAACCGCATGAGAATTTCGCTGCGTATCCAGTACAGTTGCGATCAAAAGTTTGCTCGGATCGACGCCCGCACGGATAAGATCCCTTTTCTTCAGCAGAGCAAAGTCTTCGCAATCCCCACCGCGCGAAGTCGGCAGTGCCCAACGTTCCCGAGTTCTATATTGGGCTTGGTCAGTAACCGAGCGGGTGGTTGCGTTTACCTGCCGGTTGACCTTTTTGATGATCTGCATCTCTTGCTGGCTCGACATTGAATTCGAAGCCTTGCTGGAACATGCCCAAGAGTATTGACGGCACAGTTGCCGCGCTCCAGACGGCGGGGGCGAAGATGCGACTGTGCGGATGAAGTTGCCTTCCCGCGCTTGCGCATCTGGTGCCATAACCGAGGAGCCCAACGCCAATGCGAGGATTCCTAAAGTTCTACCAAAACCAGTCCAGATCCGCGCATTAACGGCCCTAAATTCCGTACCCATGGTCGCCATGCCTGTCCCTCGATCCGTGTTTTCCCTGCGATTGCCGCAAAACAGGACCATATTCCGTTTTCCGAAACTATCGGTAAACACGCCTAATTGTGCAATCTGTCTCAAATCTTGCAACTAAAAGAGGCGGAATTCCGTCATTGAAAATGGCATTTTTGGGTAAGAATCTGGCGCTGCTCGCCACATTCGAAACACGAACCCCTTGGCAGGCCCGACATCAAGACCCGCTAACGACTTGTAAATAAAAAATTTATGGGACTTCAGGTCGACGCTTGCCGCAACGTCATAATTGGGCGGCCATCTTTTGGCTGAAAACCGCCCAATGAATAAGCTGACAGGGGTATTAAATCCCTGATCGCACGGGGTGATTCTAATCTGTGATCTCTACGACCACCAATTCCCGCTCACTTGCACCACGCGCGTGATCGAGAGCTTGCTGGTACTCCGCCGAATTATAGCACTCAACAGCGGCTTCCAATGAGGGGAATTTGGCGACAACATTGCGCGGCCGTTCTTTGCCTTCCAACTGCACGTATCGCGCAGCACGCGCGATAAACGCACCACCGTGTTTGGCAATCGCTGGCCCGGCGAGCTCGGCATATTTTCCATAGGATTCGGCGTCAGTAACACTGACATGTGCAATCCAAAGTGCGGACATTTTGTTAACCTCCAAGAATATTCTCTGCAGCCTTGATCGCGGCATCAGCATTCGAAGCGTCCTTGCCACCACCTTGCGCCATGTCAGGGCGTCCACCGCCACCTTTTCCACCAAGTTCAGCAACCGCCGCGCGAACCAGATCCACGGCCGAGATTGCATCCGTCAGATCAGCTGTGACACCGGCCGCGACGGCTGCTTTGCCGCCCGTATCCGCAATCAGCAACACAGCACCCGATCCAAGTCGGCTTTTGTGTTCGTCGATCAGCGCGGGTAAGTCCTTGCCAGATACGCCAGTAAGGGACTGAGCCAGGAACGAGATACCGTTTACCGTTTTGGCCTCAGCGCTACCGCCCTGCCCCGAACCACCAGCCATCGCGAGATCGCGGCGCAGCTGCGCAACTTCATTTTGAAGGGATTTACGTTCATCCAACAGAGCTTTGACACGAGATACAACGTCATCCGGTTGCGCTTTCAGTTCAGATGCGATCTGCCCCAAACGTTGATCCTGGTCGGTCAGGTAAACCATGGCTTCGTCACCGGTAAGCGCTTCGATCCGCCGGACACCGGCACTGCTGGCGCTATCCCCCAATACAACAAGCGCGCCAATATCACCGGTCTGGCGAACATGCGTTCCACCACACAGTTCGATCGACCAAGTCTCACCATCCTGGCCTTTGCCGGTTGGCGCTTTGCCCATCGAAACCACGCGAACTTCGTCGCCATATTTCTCACCGAAAAGGGCCTGCGCACCCAGTTCCCGGGCATCATCCGGTGTCATGATCCGGGTCTCGACGGTCGAGTTCTGGCGGATGAAAGCGTTGACCGAGCGTTCAACTTGCCGAATTTCCTCGGGGCTCATCGCCTTCGCGTGGCTAAAGTCGAATCGCAGCCGGTCAGCCGCATTCAAAGAACCACGCTGCGCAACGTGGTCACCCAATGTTTCCCGCAATGCTTCGTGCAGCAAATGTGTGGCCGAATGGTTGGCCCGGATGGCGGTGCGGCGAACATGGTCTACCTCAAGCTCAACTGCGTCTCCCTTGGACAAGGTACCGTGATCAACCGTGACCCGATGCGCATAGATTTTGCCATCCGCAAATTTCCGGGTGTCCTCGACCCGCGCGACATCATCACGCTCTTCCAGACGACGAATTTCGCCGGTGTCTCCTATCTGACCACCGGATTCACCATAAAACGGGGTTTGGTTCACAACGACCCAGCCGGAACAACCTGTCTCGATCTTGTCGACCAAAGCGCCATCCACGACCATTGCCGCGACCTGTCCTTCAGCCTTTTCTGTATCGTATCCAAGAAAATCCGTAGCGCCCGCAATATCCAGAACGTCAAACCAAACGGCTTGGTCCGCTGCTTCCCCCGATCCAGCCCAGGCAGCGCGTGCCTTGGCCTTTTGCTCGGCCATCGCCGTATCAAACCCGTCGGTATCAACCGTCCGGCCCTTTTCACGCAGTGCATCCTGCGTCAGATCAAGCGGAAAACCATATGTATCATACAGCTTGAAAGCGGCTTCTCCAGACAGTGCCGCACCCTCTGGCAGGTCAGAGACCTCGTCATCCAACAACTTCAGGCCGCGATCCAATGTTTGCTTAAAGCGGGTTTCTTCCAGCAACAGCGTCTCTTCGATCAGCGACTGAGCCTGGCCAAGTTCGGTGTACTGGGCACCCATCAGTTGGACCAATGTCGGTACCAGCTGATACATCACCGGATCCTTCGCACCCAACAGATGTGCATGCCGCATCGCACGACGCATGATCCGCCGCAGCACATAGCCGCGCCCGTCATTGCTGGGCATTACCCCGTCTGCAATCAGGAACGAGGTCGACCGCAGGTGATCCGCAATCACGCGGTGATGTACGTTCTGATCCCCATAAGGATCGACATTGGTGGCACTCGCCGAGGCCTCGATTAGGGTCTTGAACAGATCGGTGTCGTAATTGTCATGGCTTCCTTGCAACAGGGCACCAATCCGCTCCAGCCCCATCCCGGTGTCGATTGACTGCATGTCGAGCTCGACCATCGAGCCGTCTTCGAACTGTTCGTTCTGCATGAAAACGATGTTCCAGATCTCGATGAACCGATCACCGTCTTCCTCAGGAGAACCCGGAGGGCCGCCCCAGATATGATCCCCGTGGTCGTAGAAAATCTCGGTGCAGGGACCGCACGGGCCGGTCGGACCCATCTGCCAGAAATTGTCACTGGTTGCGATACGGATGATCCGATCTTCGGGAACGCCCACCTTCTTCCACATCTCGAACGCTTCGTCATCGGTGTGGTAAACCGTTGTCAGAAGGCGGTTTTTATCGACCCCGAATTCTTTGGTGATCAATTCCCATGCGAATGGAATTGCTTCGGGCTTGAAGTAATCGCCGAACGAAAAATTGCCCAACATCTCAAAGAATGTGTGGTGACGCGCAGTATAGCCGACATTGTCCAAGTCGTTGTGCTTGCCACCGGCCCGAACACATTTCTGTGCTGTCGTCGCGCGCTGATAGTCACGGGTTTCGACCCCGGTGAACAGGTTTTTGAACTGCACCATACCCGAGTTGACGAACATCAATGTCGGGTCGTTGCGTGGCACCAGGGGACTGGATGCAACTACTTCGTGCCCCTGTTTGGCAAAGTAGTTCAAAAAGGTCGATCGGATTTCGTTCAACGTTGACATAGGGCTCTCTCGACGCGCGATCAGTTTGTTTCAAAAAGGGTTTATCCGCCTCCCCCGGGATAGTCCACAGGCGAGCGTCGCAGAACGGAACAAGGCGGCCCCGACGGACCGCCTTGTTCGGAATATGGTTCGTTCTTAGGAAAGAGCAGCGAAAATCGCTTTCTTCCCGAACCACTTATGCCTCGAGGATATCATCCTCTTCCGCGCCGGGCGGCACATCGAATTCCAGCCCATGTGCCGCGCGAATCTTGTCCTCGATCTCAAACGCGATGCGGTTGTTGTCGCGCAGATACTGCTTGGCATTCTCACGCCCCTGCCCGATCCGCTCATCACCATAGCTGAACCATGAGCCCGACTTCTCGACCACACCGGCCTTGACGCCCAGATCCAGCAGCTCGCCCATTTTACTGATGCCTTCGCCATACATGATGTCGAATTCAACTTGCTTGAAGGGCGGTGCCACTTTGTTTTTAACGACCTTCACACGGGTCTGGTTGCCAACAACCTCATCCCGGTCCTTGATCGCACCGATCCGACGAATATCCAAACGGACCGAGCTGTAGAATTTCAGGGCGTTACCACCGGTGGTGGTTTCCGGGCTGCCGAACATCACGCCGATTTTCATCCGGATTTGGTTGATGAAGATCACCATACAGTTCGAGCGGCTGATCGAACCCGTCAGTTTACGCATTGCCTGGCTCATCAGCCGGGCCTGCACACCAACGCTGCTGTCGCCCATATCGCCTTCGAGTTCAGATTTCGGCGTCAGCGCCGCGACCGAGTCAACCACGACCATGTTCACCGCGCCCGAACGGACCAGCGTATCGGTAATCTCAAGCGCCTGTTCGCCAGTGTCGGGTTGCGAAATCAGCAACTCGTCCAGATCGACGCCCAGTTTGCGCGCATATTGCGGGTCCAACGCATGTTCCGCATCGACAAATGCGCATACACCGCCATGTTTCTGCTGTTCTGCGATGCAGTGCAGTGTCAGCGTAGTTTTGCCTGAACTTTCCGGGCCATAGATTTCAACGATCCGGCCCATCGGCAGGCCGCCGATTCCCAGAGCGATATCCAGACCCAGCGATCCGGTCGAACTGGCGTCGATGTCCTGCTTGGAATCCTCGCCCAGCTTCATGATCGAGCCTTTGCCGAACTGCCGTTCGATCTGTGCCAGCGCGCTGTCGAGCGCCTTTTGCTTATCTGCGTTTTTCTTGTCGCTCATCGTCAGAAGATCCGCCATTGTCCTGTCGCCTTCCCTTTTGTCACACCCTTGAACGGGCGGCAATCGCTGCTTTGTTCGCCTCTTGTTCCTTATGGGACCAAAAAGAGAACATTTCAACTAAAACTTACATTACTTACTGTTCTGTAATTGTATTAAGGAGTCGTTTACGCCAATCTGCGCTGGAGATAATTACTGCCGATGGACGAATAAATGCTTGTTTTTTATGAAGAACGCCTTGCGTTTCTGGCTGTCCCAAAAACCGGCAGCACCGCTTATCATACGGCTTTGCGGGACCGTGCCGATCTGGTTGTCACCGATCCGCCAGATCTGAAACACGCACCTGTCCGCCGGTATGATCGGTTTTTCCAGAACATTTTCCGTAAAATGTACGATACTGAGATGGAAATCATGGCGGTTGTTCGTGAACCGGTCGATTGGCTGGGCAGTTGGTACAGGTTTCGCGGCCGCCAAGAGCGTCTTGACCACCCGCATTCAACACATGACCTGAGCTTTGATGATTTCATCCAGGCCTATATGCGCACACCCCGACCTGAATTTGCCGATGTCGGCAGTCAGAGCCAATTTTTTCGCACCCGCAACAACGGGCGTGGCGCCACCCATGTCTTCAAATATGAAAACCAGGACAAAATTCTCGATTTCCTGCAAAACCGCTTGAATATGGATATCCGGCTGCAACGCGAAAACGTGTCACCCACACGAGACCTAACACTGGGCGCAGAGACATTGACCAAGTTCCGCAACACACACTCCGCGGAATTCGATTGCCACGCCTCGGCACTTTGAAACCCTAGTTGATCTGCTGAAAAACAGCTTCGGTCAGTTGGTTTAGTGAAAATGGTTTGGGCAGGAAAGTTGAATCGGAAATCTCTGGTCCGGAATCGCCAAACGCACCCTCTGTGTATCCAGACATGAATATGACCCGGACATCTGGCCTGTTCTGCTTAGCCATACGAACCCAGGTCGGACCATCCAATCCGGGCATGACCACATCGGTGACGAATGCGTCAACATTCAATGTGCCATCTTCGAGAAGCCTCAGAGCCTCTTCTCCCGAATCGGCCTCGAGCACAGTGTAGCCTTTCAACCTCAGTGCGCGGGTCGCGAAGGCCCGAACCGGGGCTTCGTCTTCGACCAGCAGCACGACACCCTCACCCTGGCGAACCGTTGGATTCTCAGGGGATTGCGTAGGCGCTGCCTCGGTTTTTTTGGGGGCGGTTGAAACCGGCAGGTACATAATAAACTCGGTCCCTCTCCCCTGAATGCTGTCGACAAAAATAAAACCACCGGTTTGCTTTACAATTCCGTAGACAGTCGACAGGCCCAAACCTGTCCCTTCACCTGTGCGTTTGGTTGTAAAGAAAGGCTCGAACACTTTCTGTAGCTTATCGGGGGCAATCCCCGTACCGCTATCAATGACTTTGACGGTGACGTATTCACCAGGTTGTACCGTAGCGCGATCCCTTGTGAAGCGTTCTGTCAGCACGACCACTTCGGTTTCGATCCTGACCTCACCACCTTCAGGCATTGCATCGCGGGCATTTACGACAAGGTTCATCAACACCTGCTCTAGCTGGCGTTTATCCGCACGAACCGCTTTCAGAACGGGATCGTGGCTGAGTGTCAGCTTAATCTTTTCTCCGACCAGACGATTTAGCAGATGAATAAGGTCTGAGATCGTATCTCTGAGATCCAGGATTTCCGGCTGCAAAGTCTGTTTGCGCGAAAAGGCCAGCAGTTGGCTCACCAAAGCTGCAGCACGGTTTGCGTTCTGATTGATTTGTACAAGATCCCCGTAGTCAGGGTCATTCTGGTCGTGCCGCAAAAGCAGAAGATCGCAATGTCCGGAAATCGCCGTTAGCAAATTGTTGAAATCATGCGCTACACCGCCAGCCAGTTGGCCAACGGCCTGCATTTTTTGTCCCTGCACAAATTGCGCTTCTAAAGTCTTGAGTTCGGTAGCATCATTCAGAACCGCAATCAGTCTGACTTCTCCCTCGCTCAGCACACGTTTCAATGTGACCTGTACGAATATCTCGCGGTCTTCCCGTGTCAGCCTCAGGAATTCAGATCGTGGAACGGCGCCCTCATTTGAAGCCTGCGTCAGCCAATCCAGAACCGGATATCCCAGACCATGCATGATATGCACAACATTGGATTCTCCGGGCTCTATGTTTCCGACAAGACGCGTTGCCAGCCTGTTGGCCTCAAGGATGCTCCCGTCGGGAGACAGGGTCATTACCGGGACCGGAAGATCCACAAATGACGCGCCAATTCCACTTTCCTGTGCACGATCGAGCGGTAGAACAAGCAGATCGCGCGTGGTTCCCGACCGAGACAGTTCGGCCATCGTAGCCGGAATTGGCCCCTGTGCCGTCTGTACCTGCACAACCTCACCCAATTCGGGCTGCGCGCCAGTCAGAACCTGTGCAAGGTTGTCGGGTCGTTGCCCCAGGATTTGTTCCGCCGCCCCGTTGATCCGCAGCAATGCTCCGTTTCTGCCTTCGGTCAAAATGGGCACAGGCACAGCATCCCACTGACCTGTTCCATCCAGATGAAACCGCCAAAAGAAAAAGTTTTTCCCAACACCGAGAACAGAAATCGGTACGGTTGTCTCTAAAGTGACAACGTCTTCTCTTGCACGGCCATGGATCTCGGCCAAAGACTGTAGGCGCAGCAAAATTGCCGACGGGTTCGCAAAAATAGACTTTAGACCTTCATCCAGCCGGTTGCCGGGAAAAACATGGAGCTGAGCCCGGGCATGAGAATTGCAAATCAGAACATCACCCTGTGCATTGGCAATCGCGCAGGGGTACAGCTCTTCTTCGGCAAAAACCTCCATAACCCTAAGCTCACGACGTACCGAGTCGTCGGAAATCAGCGCCCTCACCACGACCAACAGTGATGCAGCAAGCAAAGACACACCTGCCACCACAAGGCCGAGATTCCAGGCTTGGGGAATGATTCCTGCCAGCGGCAGCAGTGAGAGCAACACCCCTAGCGCAACCAATGGTGCTAGACGCAAACCGCTTGGTGAATTTCGTAACTTTGGATCAGAATAGAAATCTGCGGTATCGGACATTAAATACTCAACTTGCCGGGCTAGGTGTAACCCAACGCAAAAGGGTTAACGCCCACTTAATTAACAAAGTGAGCAATTCTCCTTTAGGTTGCTATTTGTCCGCCAACTACCGCGTCAAGTGTGACGTGAAAAACCCGTCAGTACCGTGTGATACATACCACGTTTTGCGAAACGTCTCGGTCCATTCGGGGTGCGCCGCCACGAACGCATCGACCACTGCACCGTTTTCGACCTCGAGCAAGGAACATGTTGCATAGGCAAGAACACCCGCTGGGCCCACCAAAGGCGCGACATCATCTAGGATCGTCCGCTGCGTTTCCGTAAGCCGGTTCAGTCCATCTTGTGTAAGAGACCATTTTCCCGCCGGGGCGCGACGCCAGGATCCGCTGCCTGAACAGGGGGCATCCGTCAGCACAATGTCGAATGGTGCCTGCGCAGAGATCTCGTCATTGGTCAGGAGTGTTATCTGTGCACCCGCTCTCTCGGCCCGGGCGGGCAAATCACGCATTCGCGCCGCATTAACGTCATGCGCGAACACATCTACACCGTGATGCGCGGCCAAGGCCAAGGCTTTGCCGCCACCGCCGGAACAATAATCCAGAACCCGCATGCCGGGGTTTAAGTCTAATGATTCAACCACGGCCTGGCTCGCCGCATCCTGCAGTTCGACCAACCCATCAGTATAGGCACGGCTTCCTGAGATTTTCCGCTCGCCCTCGACAACTTCGAGTGCGGTCGAACAAGCGGGATGTGGCCTCGCTTGGATGCCGTCCGCCAGCAAGACCGAGACCGCCTGATCGACACTCGACTTAATCAGATTGACCCGCAAATGAACCGGGGCCCGAGCGCGCAATGCCTCGGCCACTGGAAGGGTCAAATCACCCAAAGACTCTTGAAAGGTTGGCCAAAGCCATTCCGGTATGTCGTATTTCTGGGCGTCGGATTCACATGGTTTAGCCTGTTCGTGTTCTTCCAAACTGGCCGGAGCGTACCCTTCGCCATTGAATATCTGATCCAGATCGACTTCTTGCATGCGCATCGCGCCGATCATCAACCCCCGACCGGTTTCCACCCCACCTGCCGCCGCAAATGACCTTTTGCACCGCAAAGCACCAAACACGTGGTCGCGAATAGCAGCCCTGTCTTTGGAACCGGCGAAACGGCTTCGCCGCGCCCAACCTGTCAGGGCCTTTTCGACCGGGGCACCCGAAAGAATCTGATCAAGAATTTCGATGGAGGCCTGAACACGTGCGGCGGGGGTCATTTCATTCTCCGTTATAGTGCAGGGCAAAAACGCAAAGCGGCGCCCTCACCGGGGCGCCGCAGTTCAGGTTCCGGCGATTTACATCACTCGATAATTCGGGCTTTCGCGTGTGATTTGCACGTCATGCACATGGCTCTCCTTCAGGCCAGCCCCTGTGATTCTGACGAAGTTGCAGTTCTTTCGCATCTCTTCGACCGTGGCGCAGCCGGTATAACCCATGGCTGCGCGCAGGCCGCCGACCAGTTGATGCACAACCGCGCTGGCCGAGCCCTTGTAAGGCACCTGCCCTTCGATCCCTTCGGGCACCAGCTTGTCGCTGGCGGCATCCTTCTGGAAATAGCGATCCGCAGAGCCGCGTGCCATCGCGCCTAGACTGCCCATGCCGCGATAAGATTTGAACGACCGGCCCTGATACAGGATTACTTCGCCCGGGCTTTCATCTGTTCCGGCGATCATTGAGCCAACCATGGCACAGGACGCACCCGCGGCAATCGCCTTGGCAAAATCGCCCGAGAATTTGATACCACCATCCGCGATAACCGGCACATCGCCGGCGGCCGCGGCGCAATCCATGATCGCAGTCAGCTGCGGCACGCCCACGCCGGCCACCATCCGCGTAGTACAGATCGAACCCGGCCCGATCCCCACCTTGATGGCATCCGCGCCTGCGTCGATCAGCGCCTTGGTTGCGTCCCCAGTGGCGACGTTACCGGCAATGATCTGCACCTCGTTCGACAGGGTCTTGACCCGCTTCACCGCGTCCAGCACCCCTTGAGAATGCCCATGAGCGGTGTCTACAACGATAATGTCGACACCGGAATCCACCAGTTGTTCGGATCGTTCGAAACCAGAGTCTCCAACCGACGTCGCTGCCGCGACTCGCAGACGCCCCAACCGGTCTTTGCAGGCCGTTGGGTTCAGCACCGCCTGTTCAGTATCTTTTAAAGTCAGCAGACCCGTCAGCTTGCCCGCCCCGTCCACAACCAGAAGCTTTTCGATCCGACGCGCGCGCATCAGGCTTTTGGCCTCTTCCAGATCGGCGGGTTCCTGAAGCATCGCCAGATTGTCCGAGGTCATCATCGCGTGAACCGGCGTATCATCCGAAGTCGCAAAACGCATATCACGGTTGGTCAGAATACCGACCACGCGGCCTTCTTCGTCCACCACGGGAAAGCCGGTGAAGTTATAACGCTGCACCAACGCGTTGGCGTCCGCCAGCGTCTGATCCACCCGCAGTGTCACCGGGTTGTAAACAATACCGGATTCAAATCTCTTGACCCGCCGAACCTCTCGGGCCTGCTCTTCGATCGACAGGTTCTTGTGAACCACGCCGATGCCGCCCGCCTGCGCCATGGCGATGGCCATGCGCGCCTCGGTCACCGTGTCCATCGCCGAGCTGAGCAGCGGGATGTTCATGGTGATTTCCCGCGTCACGCGCGTGGTCGTATCCGCCGTGGCCGGCAGCACAGAAGATGCGCCCGGAACCAGAAGAACGTCGTCAAAGGTGAGTGCCTCACGAATCTGCATCTGTTAACCCCATGCAAAAGCCCGTTTGACGGTGACCCTATTGCATGGATTGCATCTAAGGAAAAGCCCCCGACATAAACTAGTTTTTACCTGCTGGTCGGTGCTGCGGCAAAAAACGACGCAACGCACACAAAACGTGCCGCTGAATGGCCTTTCCCTTTGCGTACAAAACCATATCTTGCCCGACATAGGCGCGAATATAAAAGGCAGGCCAATCATGACCACCGACCCTCTTGTTGTCTTTACCCCATCGGGCAAACGCGGGCACTTTCCCGTAGGCACTCCGGTTCTGACTGCGGCACGGCAACTGGGTGTGGATCTGGATTCCGTTTGCGGTGGACGCGGGATTTGTTCGAAATGCCAGATCACACCAAGCTATGGCGAGTTTCCCAAGCACGGCGTGACCGTAGCCGACGGTGCACTAAGCGAATGGAACGCGGTTGAACAGCGCTATGACGACAAGCGCGGATTGAAACCCGGCCGCCGTCTTGGATGTCAGGCCACGGTTCAGGGGGATGTGGTGATCGACGTGCCACCAGAAAGCCAGGTGCACCGTCAGGTCGTACGCAAGGCCGCCACAGCACGCGCCATCACAATGGATCCGGCCACCCGGCTGTATTTTGTTGCGGTAGAAGAACCCGACATGCATTCACCAACCGGCGATCTGGAACGTCTGGAACGCGCGCTGCGCGAGCAATGGAACGTCGAGGCCGTTACGGCTGATCTTTCCTTGTTGTCCAAACTGCAGCCTATATTGCGCAAGGGTAAGTGGGAGGTCACCGTTGCGGTGCATAAAGGCCACAAGGACGAGGTCGCACGGATCGTGGAAATCTGGCCTGGATTGCACGAGAACGGACTTTTCGGTCTGGCCATCGACCTCGGCTCTACCACGATTGCAGCTCACCTGACCGATCTGGACACAGGCGAGGTCAAGGCATCTTCAGGCCTGATGAACCCCCAAATCCGCTTTGGCGAAGACCTGATGAGCCGCGTGTCCTATTCGATGATGAACCCTGGCGGCGACAAAGAGATGACCCGAGCCGTTCGCGAAGCGATAAACGATCTGACAACATCCATCGCGGATGAGGCCGGGATTGACGCCAACCTGATTGTCGAAACGGTGTTCGTCTGTAACCCGGTCATGCACCATCTGCTGCTTGGGCTGGATCCGGTCGAGCTGGGCCAAGCGCCCTTTGCCTTGGCTACGTCCGAAAGCATGTCTTTGCCCGCGCGCGAAATGAATCTGACCAACATGAACCCACGTGCGCAGGTCTACATCCTGCCCTGCATTGCGGGTCATGTGGGTGCGGATTGTGCGGCGGTTGCCTTGTCGGAAGATCCCGGCAAATCCGAAGATCTGGTTCTGATCGTAGATGTAGGCACCAATGCTGAGATTTTGCTGGGCAATACCAGCCGGGTTCTGGCGTGCTCCTCACCGACCGGCCCGGCCTTTGAAGGCGCGCAGATCAGCTCTGGTCAGCGTGCCGCCCCCGGTGCGATTGAGCGGATCGAGATTGATCCTGTCACTAAAGAACCCCGTTTTCGCGTCATCGGGTCCGAGAAATGGTCGGATGAAGAGGGTTTTGATAAAGACATCGCAACCACTGGCATCAGTGGCATCTGTGGATCAGGCATTATTGAAGCGGTGGCGGAAATGCGTATGGCGGGTTTGCTGGATGAAAGCGGCCTGATCGGATCCGCAGAACAAACGGGCACATCACGCAACGTCCCCGAGGGGCGCACCCATTCCTATCTGATCCACGACGCAAGCGCCGAAGGCGGCCCACGTATCACAGTCACTCAGGGCGATATTCGCGCGATTCAACTGGCGAAATCCGCGCTTTATGCAGGCGCGCGGCTTTTGATGGACGAAATGAACGTGGATACTGTCGACCGCATTGTTCTTGCTGGTGCCTTCGGCGCGCATATTTCGACCAAACATGCCATGGTTCTGGGAATGATCCCGGATGCGCCCTTGAACAAGGTTTCAAGCGCGGGCAACGCCGCCGGTACGGGCGCCCGGATCGCCCTTTGCAACATCGGGTCGCGGAGTGAAATTGAACGCGTAGTACGCGAAATCACCAAGGTTGAAACTGCCATCGAGCCCAAGTTTCAGGATCATTTCGTGGCAGCGAACGCGATCCCCCACAAGACGGATCCATTCCCGGAATTGGCAAAAGTGACGACCCTGCCCGCGCCCTCGTTCAACACCGGTGGTGGAGATCAGGAAAACTCTGGCCGCCGCCGTCGCCGGAGGTCATAGTCGCGGCAACCACGGAGGGGTACGATGCAGTCGGTGAATGAGGAACAGGCAGAATACTGGGGAAAATCCGAAGCCGGAGCCAAATGGCTGACATATCAGGATCAGTTGGATCAACTGATGGCTTCGGTTCTGGACCTTGTGCTGGAGAATGCCCAGCTTAAACTAGGAATGCATGTGCTCGACATCGGCTGTGGCACTGGCGAAAGCTCACTTGCAGCCGCGCGATTGGTCGGGCCAGATGGCGATGTTCTGGCCGCCGATATATCGCAAGCGTTTCTTGATCGTGCCAGCGCCCGAGCCTCGGAAAACGGGCTGAGCAACATCAGCTTTCAACATGCTGACGCGCAGATATTCGGGTTTCCTGCCGATCAGTTGGACGCCGCGATTTCACGGTTCGGCGTGATGTTCTTTGACGATTCGGTTGCTGCATTCGCCAATATCGCCCGCGCACTTAAACCCGGCGGGCAGATGACCTTTGCAGCTTGGGGGCCATTGGATGGCAACCCGTGGTTCAAAATACCCCATATTGCTGCGGTAAAACGCCTTGGGCAGCCGCCTCGGGTAGATCGTTACGCGCCGGGTCCGCTGGCGTTTCACGATCTGGATCACGTCACCGGCATGATGCAACAGGCGGGGCTGTCGGACATTCAGGCCCAAGCCATCTCCGTAAACCTGCCCGGCGCTGGCGGGTCAGAGGAAATAGCCGCTTTGTGCACCCGCGTCGGCCCCGCCGCGCGAACCATCGCGCATTTCGAAGGCACCGAACAGGACGCAGCAGCAATCCAGCACGAGGTCTGTCAGGAATTCGCCCAGTTCACATCCGAAACCGGCCTGCACATCCCGGCGGTGATAAACCTGTACCAAGCGCGTCGATCGAACTGAATGGAGCGGGTAGCGGGAATCGAACCCGCGCGTTCAGCTTGGGAAGCTGACAGGCTACCATTACATCATACCCGCCACTGCTAGCTGAATATCACCGGTACAAGATCAGGTTCAAGCGGTTTTGATCCAAACCGTCAGGCTATTTGCGACGGCGAAGACAAAAAAAGGCCGGATCAAAAGACCCGGCCAGCATGTTGTTTTATAACGCTTATGCGCGACGGCGGCGGCCACCGCCGCGACGACCACCTCCAGCCCCTTCAGCACCGGCTTCGCTGGGGGCTTTGTTGAATTTGATCCAAGCCCCGCCATGCGGATCGTTATTGGTCAGCAAGTTGGCGGCGCGGATGGCCTCCATCTCTTTGCCCGCGCGCGGCAGGGTCGAGCCCAGACCAAACAGCTGGCAGAAGGTCTCATCATCCATATCCGCAGGCAGGATGATGCCTTTGGCCTCAACCTCAGCCTTCTTCTCGGCCAGTTTCTTGGGACCAACCGGCAGAGCCACCGGGTTCATGATCGCTGAGGTCATGCCAGCGCCCATTGCCATCGGCAGGAAGGCGTTGTTGATGCCATGACGGTTCGGCAGACCGAACGAGACATTGGACGCCCCGCAAGTGGTGTTCACGCCCAGTTCCTCACGCAAACGACGAACCAGAGCAAACACCTGCTGACCGGCAGTTGCCATTGCGCCGATAGGCATCACCAGTGGATCGACCACGATGTCATGGGCCGGGATCCCGAAATCAGCGGCCCGTTCGACAATCTTTTTGGCCACTTCGAACCGCACATCGGGATCTTCCGAAATCCCCGTATCGTCATTTGAGATCGCTACCACAGGGACATTGTATTTCTTGACCAGCGGCAGAACCAGCTCCAGACGATCTTCTTCGCCTGTGACCGAATTCAACAGAGGACGGCCCTCTGCCGCCTCAAGACCCGCTTCCAGAGCTCCCGGAACCGATGAATCGATACACAGCGGCACTTCGACCAGCCCCTGCACCATTTCAACGATCTTGCGCATCAGCGGCGGCTCGGTCTCGTTCGGATTGGGGTTCGAGTTGTAGACAACGCCCGCATTGATATCCAGAACGGTCGCGCCAGCGGCAACCTGCGCGATGGCGTCCTTTTCGACGGTCGAAAAATCGCCTGCTTCCAGTTCCGCCGCCAGTTTCTTGCGGCCTGTCGGGTTGATCCGCTCACCGATCACGCAGAACGGTTCGTCAAAGCCCAGGACGGCGGTTTTTGTTTTTGATTCTACGACTGTACGGGTCATGTCCGATCCTTAGGAGTTTACAGGCTTTGCCGAAGCGCCGCCGTTGTTGATGGCCCAGTTGGCGTTGGTCTTGATGCCGCCAAGCGGGAAGAAGTGTACGTTTGTGATGTTGAAATCCGGGTTGGCCGCTTTGTGGTTGGCCAGCTCGGTGATCACATCCGTGGGCTCATAAGGCAGCAGCAGCTTAGACACGTCCATGGCGCGCTTTTGCAGAACCTTCAGCGATGGACCAACGCCGCAGGCGATGGCGAATTTGATCAGTGTTTGCAGTTTTGCCGGACCGGCGATGCCGATATGAACCGGAATGTCGATCCCCGCCTCTTTCAGGCTGTCGGCCCAGGCGATGATCGGTTTGGCGTCAAAGGCGAACTGAGTGGCCAGCGCCATTTCGGCATCCGTGGTCTCAGAGAACTTCTGTTTCCAACGCAGCGCGTCGTCAACATTCTTGGTCGATCCGTCAGGGTCGATGTCCTTGTTGCCTTCAGGGTGGCCCGCGACGTGCAGACGCTTGAACCCGGCCTTGTCGAACAAACCAGTTTCCAGCAGCTGCATCGAGCTGTCGAAATCACCATGAGGATTCGCGACACCACCGGCCAGCAACAGCGCCTGATCCACACCTGCTTCACCCTGGTACATGGAAATCCAGTTTTCCAGCGTCGCCGTGTCTTTAATGATCCGCGCCGGGAAATGCGGCATAACAGGATAGCCGTCCGCCGCGATGCGCTTGGCGGTCTTGACCATGTCTTCGATCGGAGTGCCTTCGATATGGGCAATATAGACGCGTGTGCCTTCAGGCAACAAAGCGCGAAAATCCTCGACCTTCTCGGCGGTGCGCGGCATCACCTCAATCGAATAGCCCTGCAGGAAGGCTTCGACGGTTGGATTTACCGGACCGTTTTCGGCGGCATCACGTTTCTTGAAGTTCAGCAAAGCCATAGCGGCCTCCCATATAGATTTCGAGCTCATGCCCAACCGTCATTGGCGATCAGAGCCTTGATACGGTCCTGATCATATTCCGTTTCCAAACGCACAGCCTGCTGTTCGGCAATTTCGGACGGATCGCCCTCAACCGCGAAAGGCGCGGCCTTGCGCCATTCGGCCAGATAGGCATCGCTGTCCTTGGCGTTCACCTTCATGGCAGCGCGGTCAATGGCTTGCTCGAACCGTTCTTCCAACTGCCGTTTTGCGCCCCGGCGGCCCTTGCCGACGATGACTTGGGCGGGAATGTCGCGCCAGTATACGATGGTGACGTCAGGCATCTGCTTTGATTCCTCCTAACCAGATGGACCGGTTCTAAACTTCAATGTGGTCGCAGGTCGGTCGATTTTCGACACAAGGCGCATTTCAAACGACGTTTTCACCTACAACGGGATACACGGCTTCTAACGAATTGTTCCTGTAAACCGCACCTCAAAATTCTCATCACTTTAATGAGTATCTTGCACGAACCAAAAGGCCGACCTATGGTCGGGGTAACTCGTAAATCGGAGGGCGTTGAAGATGGCGCCCAAGCGTCCCAAAGGTGCGGGCGCGTTCCCGAAGGCGGTCGAAAGCCCCGCGCCGGCAAGACCCGATCCTGATGCGCTTTATGCCGCGCTGGATTTGGGAACAAATAGCTGTCGCATGTTAATTGCCCAGCCCAAGGGCAGCGGGTTTCATGTGGTGGACAGTTTTTCTAAATCCGTGCAGTTGGGCGCGGGCTTAGAGCGGACGGGGCGCTTGTCTCGGTCGTCGATGGCGCGCACCATTCAGGCGTTGCGCATTTGCCAGCAAAAACTGAAACGCAACAAGGTCAAGCGGATGCGTCTAGTCGCAACCGAGGCTTGTCGCCGTGCAAAAAATTCACGTGAATTCATTCGCCAGGTAAAGGGTGAAACCGGGTTGACGCTTGAGATCATCCAGCCCGAGGAAGAAGCGCGTCTGGCCGTAATATCCTGTGCCCCACTGGTGTCCACTAAGACAGAACAGTTGTTGGTTGTGGATATTGGCGGCGGTTCGACAGAGCTTGTCTGGATCGACATATCCTCGCTTCCGCGTCGGGATCGCCCGGCGGCGATTATGCGTCTGCATAATGGATTTCATACAACAGACAGCCCGTTTCCTGCAGCCAAGGTTGTGGATTGGATCAGTGTTCCCCTCGGCGTTGCGACGCTGCGCGATCAGTTCCATGATGTCGAAGATGATGCGGCGCGGTTTGCTTTGATGAGCTGGTTTTTCGAAGAAAACCTAGCCGATTTTGCGCCTTATAAGGATGAGCAAGCCCGCGAAGGTTTTCAGATCGTCGGCACCAGTGGCACGGTTACGACAGTCGCAGCCTCACATCTGGGATTGAAGCGGTATGACCGGACCAAGGTAGACGGTTTGCGCATGACAAGCGATCAGATTGACAAAGTGATACGCGGGTATCTAGAACTCGGCCCACTGGGGCGGCGGAGAGATCCGCGTATCGGCGATGACCGCCAGGCCCTGATCATGTCCGGCTCGGCCATATTGCAGGCTTTGTTACGATGTTGGCCAACCGACCGTCTTTCAGTGGCGGACCGGGGGCTGCGCGAAGGCCTGCTTTATGCGCAGATGAGCGCGGACGGTGTATTGGAAGACGGACCGTTCTGATGGCGAAGACACCTACTGGCAAAAACAATTCGGGCCGCGGGCAGCGCGACCTGAAGGTTAAGGTCAAAACCGCCCGCGGGCGCAAAATCAGCTCGACCCGGTGGTTGGAACGTCAGCTGAATGACCCCTATGTCAAGCGCGCGCAGGTCGAAGGCTATCGTGGGCGTGCGGCTTTCAAGATATTGGAACTGGACGATAAATTTCGCTTCCTGGTTCCAGGTGCGCGCATCGTCGATCTGGGTTGCGCCCCAGGCGGCTGGCTGCAGGTTGCGGTCCAGCGCGTTAATGCATTGGGTGAGAAAAGCGGTAAGAAAATCGGCACTGTTCTGGGTGTCGACATACAAGAGGTCGAACCGGTGGCCGGGTCCGAGGTTCACCAGTTGGACTTTATGGAGGACGATGCCGACCAGAAGGTCAAAGACTGGTTGGGTGGCAAAGCTGACGTGGTGATGTCAGATATGGCTGCTGCGTCCTCGGGGCATAAACAAACCGACCATTTGCGGATCATGGCCCTGTGCGAAACCGCCGCCTATTTCGCCTTTGATGTGCTTGAACAGGGCGGCACATTTGTCGCCAAGGTTCTGGCCGGAGGAGCCGAAGGGGATCTGCAGAAGATTCTGAAACAGAAGTTTGACAAGGTAGCGCATGTTAAACCACCGGCATCCCGCGCCGACAGTTCGGAAAAATTCGTTGTGGCAACAGGATTTCGCGGCTGAAGTTAATCTGCGAAGTCAGCCAGAGAACGCGCAAGGCGCTGTTCACGCAGCGAAGATATTGCGTTTCCTTGCAACAACAATGCCTCACCGTGACTGATATCCGTCGCCGGTTTGGCCCGTAATTCTTCAATCCGCCGGGTCAGCGACGATGGATTTTGCGATTTCGCGCTTTCGGGCAGTTTGGTCATGAGGCCTCACCTTGATGCGTATGGGGTCACAGTCCCATGCAGTTTTGGTAAGAAAAGTGCCGATTTCATGACGCAAACCGGGCTTTGAATTGCTATTTTACAGCCCCAGCCACCCTGCCCTTCAGGTTTGTCCGTTACTTTGATCCTGCAAATCCATCAGCGCGCCGTTGAATTCAGCGCCCAGAATCAGGATGGCCGCGCATAGATACAGGAAAATCAACGCAGCCATCGCCCCCGCAAGACCAGCATAAGTAGCGCTGTACGAGGCGAACTGTCCGATATAGATCGAAAAGCCCCAACCGCCCATCGCCCACAGAGCGAGTGTCAGAACAACGCCCGGAAGGATCTGCCACAGCCGATGGCGGCGCGTCGGCAGCACAAGATGTGCAACGATAACCGTGCCCGCAGGAACCGCCACGGTAAAGGTCCAACGCAATCGATCCACAGACAACCAGTCTGATACGTTGACGTCAGTTTTTTCGGACACGAGGCGCGTGTAGACCGGCAAGACGACTTCGACGGCGGCGATGGCCAGAATGGCCGCCCCGCCAACAATCACCAATCCCAGGCACAGCAAGCGTGTCTTCCAGAATGGCCAGGCGTCATGATCATGATAGGCCTGATTCATGGCTGCCCGCACCGCAACTACGCCGTTTGAGGCAAAGAAAATGGCCAGCAGACCGCCCAGGGTGATTACCCCCGAACCTGATTCCGCCAGGACCGAGCGCAACTCTCCCACAATCGGGCCGGCGACATCTTTTGGCCAGGCGCCAAAGATCAGTTCGATCAGCTCGTCCGTGACATAATCCTGAGACAGCGTACCAGCCAGTGCCACAGTGAACAGAACAAACGGAAACAGGGCCAGCATCAGGGACATGGCAACGTGGCTGCTCATAACCATGCCGTTTTTGGCCCCAAATCGCCCCAAGGTCAGCCAAAGGGCTCGAATTACTCTTCCAGTCAGGGGAATCAAACTTGTCGTCATCCGAAAACTCTACCCTGACTGTATTCGAACCAGAACCGGCAAAACCCGACTGGACGCAATTAACCAACTCCAAATGTTTGGTTGCATTGCATAATCCCTTTGTCCCGTGCAGGATCGAAACGGAACCTACACAAAGCCGGGCGAAAAATGCCAACCAGCGACCAGAACCCAAGCATGCCGAACAGGTTGCGCCTATCGGTTGTCCGCGACACCGCGATTGTCGTGTCACTGGTCGTATTGGGGCTTTATGCAGGTTCCGCTTTTCTGATCCCGCTGACCATGGCCTTGCTGATCAACGTCCTGATCATCGCGCTGAGTGACCGGGTTATTGCGCTGACCAAGGCTCCGGTATGGTTGGCTAACCTGGCTGGAGTGACCGTGGTTTTGGTCGGGTTGTTCATGATCATGTATATTCTGGGCAATCAGGCGACGCAGTTTGCACGCTCGATCAATAGATACGAAAGCCAGTTCGACGAGGCCGTTAACCGCATAAACGACCTTGTGGGCAACGATATCACGGCCTTCATCAGGGACAATCTAGTCAACATTGATATGTCTTTCGTCGCCCGGATGTTGCTGGGCAGCGCAACGTCCTTGCTGAACCAGTTTTTCCTCATCAGCCTTTACGTTGCCTTCCTGATGGCCGAACGTCTGGCGTTCCGCAAAAAGATCCGTATGGCCGCCGGTGACCCTAAAACCGGTGCCGAGTTCGCTTTGGTTCTGGACGCGATTTCCTTTAGTCTGCAGCGTTATGTCGGAGTAAAGACCTTTATCAGCCTGATAACGGCTGGAATCAGCTATGTGGTCTTCAAAACCCTTGGTCTTGAGTATTCCGAGACATGGGCCGTGCTGACCTTTGCCTTGAATTTCATACCCTCGATTGGGTCAATTATTGCGGTTCTGTTTCCAGCGGCGATTGCACTGGTTCAATTTGAAAGTATCGGGCCGTTTCTGATCATAGTTTTCGGCTGTGGCACGCTTCAGTTCATGATCGGTAATTTTCTGGACCCGGCCATGCTGGGCCGATCGCTGAACATGTCGACATTTCTGGTCATTCTGGCACTTATGTTCTGGACTACGGTCTGGGGTCTGATCGGAGCCTTCCTGAGCGTTCCGCTGACCGTCTGCATCCTGATCATCTTCAGCCATATTCCCGCATTGCGCCCGATCGCAATTTTAATGTCCCTGAATGGTGAACTCGGCGACGAAGGGCCGCCATCGGGGAATACAGTCTGAACAGGCCAATCCCCAATGCAACTTGAAACACTAAGGAAAATGCCAGGATCGAATCCTCCATGCTGACACTCTTTGTTTCCCTCTTTGTCCTATGTTTGTACCTGACTGCCGCGGTCTTTTCGATACGCGCCGCTCAAACAGCGCGCACACCGCAGGGTGCCGTGGGATGGGTGGTCTTTTTGATCTCGGCGCCGATAGCTGGCGTACCGCTGTACTTGTTTCTGGGACATCATCGTTTTCGCGGGTATCGCCTGGCCCGAAAGCACGCTGAGACTGTTGTCGAAGGGATAAAAAGCTTTGCGGATTTTTCGCGCCCAGATCCGGGCATGATCACGATCAATCCGCTCCCTTTCGAAGAGCTTGCGCATCTTCCCATATCACGCGGCAACGGTGCAGATTTGCTTGTCGATGGGCAGGCAACCTTTGACGCTATCTTTCAGGCTATCGACGCGGCTCAGGACTATGTGCTTGTCCAGTTCTACATCGTGCGTGATGACGGATTGGGGCGGCAACTGCAAAGCAAACTGATCGCTGCCGCAGAGCGCGGCGTGCAAGTTCGCTTTATGACCGACGCCGTGGGCAGTTATGGCCTACCGACAAGCTACATCACGTCGCTGCGCGCGGCGGGAATTCACGTTGCCGGTCAGCATGAAAAGCGCCATCCAGGACAGCGATTTCAACTAAACTATCGCAATCACAGGAAAACGGTGATCATAGACGGTGAGATCGGCTTTATCGGCGGCCACAATGTCGGCGACGAATATCTCGGTCAGTCCGCAAAGTTCGGACATTGGCGGGACACACACATAAGGCTGACTGGACATATCGTGCGCCAACTACAACTGATCTTTACAGAGGACTGGTACTGGGCGCATCAAGAAGACCTGATAGATCGACTGGCCTGGGCGGGTCAGGAATCTGATCAGGACATGAACGCCCTTCTCGTCGCCACAGGTCCGGGGGACGAAACCGAAACCGGCGCCATGATGTTCTTTTCTGCAATCACGGAAGCAAAGGAACGATTGTGGATCGCATCCCCCTATTTCGTTCCTGATATCGACATCATGACCGCACTACGCCACGCCGCAATGCGCGGGGTAGATGTTCGCATTCTGGTTCCCGACGTGATTGATCACCGCTTGCCTTGGCTGGCGGCCTTTGCCTATTTCGACGAGATCAGGGAATGCGGCGCGCGGGTCTACCGGTACACTGATGGATTCATGCATCAAAAAGTATTTCTGGTGGACGACACTCTGACCGCTGTTGGCACTACCAATCTGGACAACCGTTCTTTCCGCCTGAATTTTGAGGCGATGGCCCTGTTCTTTGACAAGGACGCGGCCCATGCGGTTCACAACATGCTGCTAATGGACTTTGAATCCAGCTATGAGCTGGACAAAACCTTGCCCGAACAACCGGCCTATATTCGGTTCGGCTCGCCTCTGGCGCGGTTGTTCGCACCAATCCTTTAAAGGATCGACTCTTCCTGCAACACCCGCGACATGACCGCGACCAAAAAGGCTGTGGACAGCCCAAATGCCAAAAGACCGGTGACCGACGCAAATGCACCAAAGATGCGCAGCCCCTCTCCTAACACAATGTCGCCGTAACCCAGCGTAGTGAACGTCACCAAGGAAAAATACAGCGCCGAATTCCAGTCTGCCAAAACATCCCCGAACACCCAGACAATCGCCCAAAGCCAAACCTGAAAGGTATGGATCATCACGATAAAAATCAGTGCGATACAGAGCGGACTGGCGATTGTGACAAACCTTTTGCTTTTTTCCAGTTTGATCGACATTACGCGGATGATCTGCATGCACCAGGTCAGCAGGGCAATTTCGATCAAAAAGCAGATACCCAAATAAACGCTTCCCCAGATAATCTGCTCGGATAAGGTCACCGGCGCCCATCCCCTCTGTTTTTAAGTCTCGTCACAATCGCTTCAAATGCAGGATTGGGCAACCCTGCGTCTGCGACGAATGGAAACGATAGCGCCATTGAACTGGACACCGCTTCGGTCGGCTGCAAATTGTGAGTGGCAGAATACAGGGCGCCTATGAATGCTGCTTAAAATAACTGATGTCCATAAATCATATGCAAACGGTCGACCGATTTTGAACGGAGTATCTCTGTCGTTGGACCATGGCCAAACGCTTGCCCTAACCGGGGAAAGTGGCAGTGGCAAAAGCACGCTTCTAAATCTCGCAGGTGCGCTGGACATATTCGATGCGGGCGAAATCTCACTGGGCGGAACCAACCTGTCCAAACTAGACGATACCGGGCGCGCAGCCCTTCGGCGCGAGCGTGTGGCGCTGGTATTCCAACAGTTCAATCTGATCCCGTCGTTGACGGTCGGCCAAAACCTGTCCTTCCATGCCCGGCTTGCCAGTAAACATGATCCGGACTGGTGCGATCATCTTGCTGACAAACTGGGATTGCGGGACCTGCTGGACCGCTTTCCCGAGAACCTGTCAGGCGGCCAGCAGCAACGCGTTGCCATCGGACGCGCCCTTGCGCCGCGCCCCAGTCTTTTGCTCGCGGATGAACCAACAGGAAATCTGGATGAGGTCGCAAGTACCAATGTATTGGATTTGATGCTTGCGCTGGTCGCCGAAACCAGCGCAGCCCTGCTTTTGGTGACACATTCGCAGGACATAGCAGCCCGTCTGGACCAACAGGTCCGCCTGTCCGGCGGTCATATCTCGTGACTTTGGCCGTCATACAGGCGTTGGTGTCGCACTGGCGTGCCCATTGGCTTCAGCTGTTAACCTTGTTGAGCGGCATTGCGCTTGCGACCGGGCTATGGTCGGCAGTTCAAGCCATAAATTCCGAGGCCCGGGCAAGCTATCAACGGGCCAATGATCAACTCTCATTTGGTCAATACGATGAATTGCACGCCACCTCGGGGAATTTGACGATCGACCATTATGTCAGCTTGCGTCGGGCTGGCTGGCAGGTCGCTGCGGTGCTTGAGGGTCGTTGGCGCCATAGCGGGCGCAATCTGCAGGTCATGGGGGTCGACATGGTCGCCTTTCCACCCCTACCGGCCCTCAGCCGTTTGGAACAAAGCGATACGCCGCCCGATCCCGCAGACATGCTGACCGCGCCCGGCAGGATACTGGTCGCGCCGAAACTGGCCCAGATTCTGCAGCAGGCCAGCGACCTGCCTCCGATCCTGTCCAGCGACGCTTTGCCGCCTGATCTGGTCTTTACCGATATTGGCGTCGCCGAACAGCTGCTTGACAAAAAGGGCCAGATTTCACGTCTGGTCATTTTGCCCGGTCAGCCCCGGGCGATCCCGCCGCTTGAGCAGATCGCCCCCGATCTGACACGCGTTGCAGCCTCGACCAGATTGGACACGGCGCAACTGACAGAGAGCTTCCACCTCAACCTGTCTGCCTTTGCTCTTTTGTCCTTTGCCGTCGGGCTGTTCATCGTCCATGGCACCGTCGGGCTGGCCTTTGCACAGCGCCGAGCAATTATCAGAACAATACGTGCGCTGGGCGTTCCGATGCGTCAGATCGTATGGATCATTCTGGGCGAACTTTCGCTGCTGGCCCTGATTGGAGGGGGCGCCGGTCTGGTACTGGGTTTCCTGCTGGCCGGGGCCTTGCTGCCCGACGTGGCATCGACCCTACGCGGGTTGTATGGTGCACCAGTTGAAGGTCAGCTTTCGCTTCAACTGCACTGGGTTCTCGCGGGCTTGGCCATGGCCCTGTTTGGAACGCTGTTGGCCAGCTCTCAGGCTTTGTTCCGATTGGCTCGGCTGCCGCTGTTATCCAGCCCGGGTCCGCAGGCCTGGCGGGGGGATGACACTGCAACCAAAAGATTGGCTCTGATCGGAGTATTCCTGATTGGGTTGGGGATCGTTTCAATCTTTGTGGCCGACGGTTTGGTCGCAGGGTTCGTGCTGGTTGCCGGAATCCTGACGGGTTCTGCGTTGATTTTACCGTTTCTCTTGCTGATCGCAGTAACCGGACTTCAGAAGCTACAGAACGGTCCGGTCAGACAATGGGTATTCGCCGACATGCAGGCGCAACTGCCCGGTCTCTCTTTGGCCCTGATGGCATTGATGTTGGCATTGGCCGCAAATATCGGCGTTGGAACCATGGTGTCGAGTTTCCGGCTGACATTTACTGGGTGGCTTGACCAACGACTGACATCAGAACTGTACATAACCGCAGCCGACGAACAACAGGCGCAGGACATCAAGAAATGGCTGCTGCCTCAGGTCGACGCCGTTTTGCCGATCCGCAGCGTCGAGCTGGCGCACGGAAGCGGCCCCTTGTTTCTTTACGGGGTGGTGAACAATCCGGTTTATCAAGAAAACTGGCCGCTGATCGCCTCAGTGCCCGGAGTATGGGATCAGGTGATGTCCGGAACCGCCGTTCTGATCAACGAACAGCTTGCGCGCAGATCCAGTCTGTGGCCCGGAGATCAAATCACGCTCCGCCCGGGTCACAAGCTGGTCATTGCAGGGGTCTATTCTGATTATGGCAATCCAACCGGACAGGCCATCGTGTCGATGGAGCTTTTGGAAGATATCGCACCCAATACCGAGGAACGGCGATATGGCGTTCGCATGCCCCCTGATCAGGCCAGCGATGTTGCCGAAAGGCTTCGGGCGGAATTTGACCTTCCTCCGCAGGCAGTCGTTCATCAAGCAGACATGAAGGCCCGATCCACGGAAATCTTCGAAGACACATTTGTGGTGACCTCTGCGCTGAATATCCTGACGCTCGGGGTTGCTGGATTTGCAATTCTGACCAGCCTGCTGACGCTTTGGACACAACGGCTGCCTCAGATCGCACCGGTCTGGGCGCTTGGCCTGACGCGGGCGCAACTGGCGCGGTTTGAACTGACGCAGAGCGTGCTTCTCGCCTCTCTGACCGCCGCGCTGGCCTTGCCGCTTGGGTTAGTTCTGGCCTGGACGTTGCTGACGGTCATCAATGTCGAGGCGTTTGGCTGGCGGTTACCAATGTACCTATTCCCAAGCGACTGGTTCTATCTATTTCTTCTGACCTTACTGGCCGCTGTTATCGCCGCTGCGGTTCCAGCCCTTCGGTTGCTGAGCATCCCGCCTGCCGAGTTGTTAAGAGTGTTTGCCAATGAACGCTAAAGTCTGGTTCCTAATTCTGGCCCTGCTATTGCCCGCCCAACTTCGGGCGCAGGGCTTTGCCGGTCTTGGAGGTGAGGCCGACGGGTTCGACGTCCCCCAGCTTGGGTATCAGTTGAGCTTTCCGCAGGATCACGGTCCCCATCCCACTTTCAAGATCGAATGGTGGTATCTGACCGCGAACCTGAAAGGAGAAGACGGGCGCGATTACGGAGTACAATGGACTTTGTTCCGCTCGGCGCTGAAACCCTATGAAGAGCAATCCTGGCAAAGTCCGCAGTTGTGGTTGGGCCATGCCGCCTTGACCACCCCTGATGCCCATTACTTTGCTGAACGCCTGTCGCGGGGCGGTATCGGTCAGGCCGGGGTAACCGCCACCCCATTCGAAGCCTGGATCGACGAATGGTACATGCGCGGACCCGACTTTAATGCGCTGAAGATTAGGGCCAACGGTTCTGAGTTCGGATACGATCTGTCAATGCGCGCAACGGGGCCTTTGGTCTTTCACGGGGATGCCGGGTATTCGGTCAAGTCTACGCAGGGGCAGGCAAGTCATTACTATTCACAGCCGTTTTTCGACCTGACAGGCACAGTGCATCTGCCGGATGGGGATGTTGCTGTAACCGGACAGGGTTGGCTGGATCGGGAATGGTCCTCTCAGCCCTTGGCCGAGGATCAAAGCGGATGGGATTGGTTCTCGCTCAGCTTTGAAGGCGGCGATAAGTTAATGGCCTTTCGCCTGCGCGGAGAGGCTGAGGATTTCACCTCTGCCACGTGGATCGGCAAGGATGGCGAAACCACCGCGCTTGCCGATGGCTCTGTTTCTTTTGAACCGCTTCAGACCGCCCATGTCGCTGACCGGGATATCCCGATTGAATGGCGTGTCACACTCCCCGCCCGCGGGGTGGATGTTGTCGTCAGCGCCCTGACACCCAAAGCCTGGATGGCAACGCGCTTTGCCTATTGGGAGGGGCCCGTTACGGCCTCAGGCACCCATTCAGGCCGTGGCTATCTTGAAATGACCGGGTATTAGATCATCGCACCACGTAGACCGAGACTGTCGAATGCCGCACGACGCGCGCAGCATTCGGACCCAGCAGGTAATCCTTGAAGTCCGGCTTATGTGCGCCGATGACGATCAGGTCGGACCCTGCGCCTTCTGCCGTCTTCAGGATCTCTTGGTAGGCCGTGCCCGTGGCCACCACATGGCGGATCTTTTCATTGCGCTCACTGCCCAATGTTGATGCGCACAGCTCGGTCAGTTGTTTCTGCGCCTCAGCCAAAGCCTTTTCATGGAAATCCGCCTGGAAAAAGCCGGACACCCAGCTTTCTCCAAAATCCGGCAGAACGCTGACCACATCCAGCTGCGCCCCCTCCAAATCGGCCAATGCAGCGGCCTTTTGAAGGACCGGGCCATCAATTTTGCCATTGCTGATATCAACAGCACACAGAACAGAACGTGTCATGCAGGCACCCCTTGTCTGGCGGCACGGCCGCGTTGCAGGAAGGCGATCAGACCCAACAGGATCATCGCCGGGATATAGACCAGCTGCTTAGGTGGCTGGCTTGACGGCAGGCTGACCGAGGTCAGGCGCACGGCCTCATCCCCGTAATAGTCGAAGATGCTCAGATCATCGGCAACAGGCGCGCCGAACAGCGGCTCTTCCAGCTTGATCAGACCGTCCTCTTCGATCAGCAGTAGACCCATCGCATCAACCCGTGCAGGACCGCCGTCTTCGTCGCCGACAGAGACGACAACCGTGGTATCCACCATCTCAAGCGTGTCGAAATCCGGGCCGCTGATGACCAGACGCACCTCGGTTCCGGGCGGTGTTTCCCCGATCGTTTCGGTGAAAGCTGCCGGTTCAACGGTCTGATATGGGGGTGAAATCCTGTCCATAAAGTAATCCGGACGGAATAGTGCGAAAGCAACCGCGACCAAGGCAACGCTTTCATAGATCCGGCTGCGGGTCAGGAAGTAGCCCATCGTGCCCGCCGTAAAGACAAGGATCGCTATCGTCGCAAATATCGCAACGATTATCCCTTCGACCCAGGTCACATCAATCAACAGAAGGTCTGTGTTGAAGATGAAGACAAACGGCAACGCGACCGTGCGCAGGCTATAGAAGAAGGCGATGAATCCGGTCTTGATCGCATCGCCCCCCGATACAGCCGCAGCCGCGAAACTGGCCAGCCCCACGGGCGGTGTCACATCCGCCATGATGCCAAAGTAGAAGACGAACAGATGCACCGCGATCAGCGGCACAATCAGCCCGCTCTGCGCGCCCAGCTCCACGACCACACCGGCCATCAAAGAACTGACGACGATATAGTTCGCAGTGGTCGGCAGGCCCATGCCCAGGATCAGGCTGAGGATACCGACCATGATCAGCATCAGGATCAGATTGCCACCCGACAGGAACTCGACCAGATCGGCCATCACCTGGCCCACACCGGTCAGGGTCACGGTACCAACGATCACACCCGCCGTGGCCGTCGCCAGCGCGATACCGATCATGTTGCGCGCGCCGTCGATCATGCCCTGCCACAGATCCGCGACACCGTCGATGAACGCGTTGTAGAGGTTGCTTTGCCCCCGGAACATCGCCTTCAGCGGTTTCTGCGTCAGCAGGATCACAAACAGCAAGGACGTGGCCCAAAAGGCCGAAAGACCGGGCGATTTCTGTTCAATCATCAGGAAATAGACCAGCACGATGATCGGCAGAAGGTAGTGCAGGCCCGCCTTGTAGATCTCGCTAATGACCGGCAGCGTCACCTCTTTGGCATTCGGGTCATCGG
Organism: Ruegeria sp. YTSA226; assembly: GCF_059609905.1. NCBI lineage: Bacteria > Pseudomonadati > Pseudomonadota > Alphaproteobacteria > Rhodobacterales > Roseobacteraceae > Ruegeria > Ruegeria sp. YTSA226. The sequence continues at coordinate 50,449 of NZ_JBXWMQ010000016.1, read as the reverse complement.
GTTCCAGATCGGGCACCTGTGCGGCCAGGTACAGCAGCGCCACGTAAATTGCGCAGATGATCAGGCTGAGGACCAGACCGGCCGAGTTCGGCATCCAATTTGTCACTGCTTCCACAGGGAATTGAGAGCCATAGCAGAGCCCAGCAAAGACAATGAAGAACGAGAACATACCAACCACGGTACGTGCCAGTTTCACTTCGCGGTCGCCCAACGTGGGCATGTTCCGCTTTACGGCTTCGAGATGCACGATATAGACCAAAGCAATGTACGAGATCGCCGCTGGCAGGAAGGCGTGGGTGATCACCTCGACATAGGAAATTCCCACATATTCTACCATCAAGAAGGCTGCAGCGCCCATGACGGGTGGCATGATCTGCCCGTTCACCGAAGAGGCAACCTCGACCGAACCTGCCTGTTCGCTGCTGAACCCAACGCGTTTCATCAATGGAATGGTGAAGGTACCAGTGGTCACAACGTTTGCGATGGACGAGCCCGAGATCAGGCCGGTCGCAGCTGAGCCCACAACCGCCGCCTTGGCGGGGCCGCCGCGCAGGTGACCCAGCGCGCCAAAGGCCATCTTGATGAAATAGTTCCCTGCCCCGGCCTTATCCAGCAAGGCGCCAAACAGAACGAACAGGAATACAAACTTGGTCGAAACACCCAAGGCGATTCCGAACACGCCCTCGGAGGTGATCCACATATGGCTCATCGCCTTTTTCAGGCTGGCGCCCTTCCAGCGGATGACTTCGGGCACCCATTCGGATGATCCAAAGAAGACATAGGCCAAAAAGATCGTCGCAATAATCGCCATCGCCGGGCCAAGCGCGCGGCGCGCGGCCTCGAACAACAGTAATAGCCCACCCAGGGCGATCCATTTGTCTGTATCGTCTGCCAGCCCTCCGGCATCAACGATCTTGGTGTAGAAGAAATATCCGTACAGCGCCACAAACGCGCCCAGCAGCCCCATGATCCAATCATGCACAGGGATATAATCCCGTGGGCTGGATTTCAGCGCCGGATAGGCTGCAAAGGCCAGAAACATCGCAAAGGCCAGGTGAAACTGACGCGAATTGTTAACCACGCTGCCGGGCAACACATAGTTCGCCAGAGGCGAAGCAAGTACGACCTGAAAGATCGACCAGATCGCCGCCACGATCGCAAGGAAAACGCCTACATTCCCAACCGGATTACGCCCTCCGGCATCTGAAGATGCGACCAGATCCTGTAGTTCTTCTTCGGATAGCGGGCGGTTCGATTGTGTCTCGGAACTCATGAAAATGTCTCCCCGTCGTGGCCATTTGCGGCCTTCTGAATCACCCGCTTGATACGGGTTTTGTGCGGGGCGCCCGACGGGCACCCCGCGTCAGGTCTGGCTTATTGAATCCAGCCTTTTTCTTTATAGTACTTCTCGGCACCCGGATGCAGCGGAGCTGACAAGCCGTCCGCGATCATCTCTTCGGGCTTGAGGTTGGCAAATGCCGGGTGAAGCTTTTTGAAGTCATCAAAGTTCTCGAAAACCGAGCTGACAACCGCATAAACCGCATCATCCGACACGTCCGCCGAAGTCACGAAGGTCGCGCCAACGCCGAATGTCGCGGTATCACCATCCGACCCGCGGTACATGCCGCCGGGAATAGTAGCTGTACGGTAGAACGAGTTGTCGTTGACCAGCTTGTCCACGGCCTCGCCGCTGACATTGACCAGAACCGAGTCGCAAGCCGTGGTGGCTTCTTGAATCGAGCCCGAGGGGTGACCCACGGTATAGACCATTGCGTCAATCTGGTTGTCGCAAAGCGCCGCAGACTGTTCCGCCGCCTTCAACTCGGTCGCCAGTTCGAAATCGTCAGTGGACCAGCCCATTTCGCCCAGCAGAACCTCCATGGTGCCACGCTGACCGGAACCGGGGTTACCGATATTTACGCGCTTGCCTTTCAGGTCTTCGAAATTGGTCACACCGGAATCGGCACGGGCCACAACGGTAAACGGTTCGGGGTGAACCGAGAAGACGGCGCGCAGGTTTTCAAACGGGCCCGCCTCTTCGAATTTCGAGCTGCCGTTATAGGCATGGTACTGCCAGTCGGACTGCGCAACACCAAACTCCAGCTCGCCTTCGCGAATGGTGTTGATGTTGTACACGGAACCGCCGGTCGATTCGACCGAGCAGCGCACACCATGTTCCTTACGCCCTTTGTTGACCAGACGACAGATTGCACCGCCAGTTGGGTAATACACCCCGGTCACGCCACCTGTGCCGATCGTGATAAACTCTTCGGCATAGGCCGCAGGCGCCATCAGAGCCGCCGTGACAACCGCGCCGAGGCTAAGCTTGCTGCTGTTTTTCATAAGTGAACTCCCATTATTTTTCTGGTGGGAGACACATCAAAGCGCCGGATAAATGGCCCTGCGATATGCAACAACGCCCGCTATGCAGCAGGCATATCTTTGATTTTTCAGAATCTCCCAACCCGTAAGAGGTTTCATTCTGAGCATTAGCTTGTCAAGGCCAGCAGGTCACCAAAGCAGGCGTATCCTCAGATTTGACAAGCCCTCCTGAATTTTCCCCGCCTTTGACGCTTTTCTTGCGCATCTGCCCCGCAGTGACCGCAAACAAATCCAATTATGCGCTTTTGACATCGGGAATTCTGACCAGAACGCGAACGTGTGAGTTGGGAATGCGAGCAATTAGAACTGCCGGAAAGAAAAAACAGAAGGCAGGTTCCCCTAACCCTCTGTTTTTACTTTGGTACCCAAGGCCGGACTCGAACCGGCACGGTATCACTACCGGGGGATTTTGAATCCCCTGCGTCTACCATTCCGCCACTTGGGCCACGGACACTGAATTAGCGTTCAAAATCGAGAAGGTCCAGAGGCAAAAAACACCCTGATTGAGGAATGTTCCAGCCTGCAAGGTTGACGGCCTGCGGGGCGCATGATTTGGCTTACCCAACACATGTACAGGGAAATTGCACCTGATGCTGCGACCTCTTTATGACTGGACCATTCGCCTGGCAGAACACCCGAATGCCTTGTGGGCGCTGGCTATTGTTTCCTTCATCGAAAGCTCTTTCTTTCCGATACCGCCGGACGTTCTGATGATTCCCATGATCCTTGCCCGACCCTCCCGGGCCTGGCTGATTGCTTCTGTTGCACTGGTAGCTTCGGTTTTGGGCGGAATGTTAGGCTATGCAATCGGCGCGTTCTTTTATGAAAGCCTCGGCCAGCCCATCCTTGAATCCATGGGCAAAGCCCACGCCATGGAAGAGTTCAACACACGGTTCAATGACTTTGGTTTCTGGGCTGTTCTGGCCGCTGGGGTTACGCCTTTTCCCTATAAGGTCATCACCATCATGTCCGGCTGGACAGGGATGCCCCTGGGCACCTTCATTGCCACCTCGATTCTGGCCCGAGCGATCCGGTTCTTCATCGTCGCAGGTTTGCTTTGGGGCTTCGGAGAGCCGATCCGCAGCTTTATAGAAAAGCGGCTGGGCCTTATGTTTACCCTGTTCATCATCCTTCTGTTCGGCGGGTTCCTAGCGGTGAGATTCCTATGACAAGACGAAATTTACTGGTCCTGGTTGCCACGTTTGGATCTGTAGCATTGCTGCTTGGGGCCTTTGCGTTTCAGTATCTCGGCGGGCTTCCACCCTGCAAAATGTGCATCTGGCAACGCTATCCGCATGCTGTCGCCATCCTGATCGGTGCTGCGGCGCTTGCGCTACCTCGGCTGGCGATCCTCCCTCTTTTAGGCGTCATGGCGGCGCTGACCACTGCGGTCATTGGTGTCTATCACGCTGGTGTAGAACGCGGTTTGTGGGAAGGTCCGTCAAGCTGCACATCAAGCAGCATCGGCGGTCTGTCGGCAGAAGAACTGCTGGATCAGATCATGTCGGCACCACTGGTACGCTGTGATGATATTCCATGGGAGTTATTTGGTGTTTCCATGGCCGGATGGAATGCCGCTTTGTCTTTCGTTCTGGTTCTGCTCTGGTTCGCCGCGTGGCGTGAAGGCCGTTAGAGCTCGTCCAGTTCCGCATCCCAATAGAGAAAGTCGATCCAACTGTCATGCAGGTGGTTCGGTGGGAATTTTCGTCCAACGTTGCGCAAAGCCTCGGCATCTGGCTGCCGCGGAGGCTTGCGCAATGTCATTCCTGCTTGCCGCAGTGATTTAGACCCTTTGCGCAAGTTACATGGGCTACAGGCCGCAACAACGTTCTGCCAGCTTGTCACCCCGCCCGCCGCGCGCGGGATCACGTGATCAAAGGTCAGATCCCCACGGCTGCCACAGTATTGGCAGCGGAATTCATCCCTCAGAAATAAATTAAAGCGCGTGAAGGCCACGCGCTTTCTGGGTTTTACATAATCTTTCAGCACAACGACCGAGGGTATTCGTATTTCGGTGCTCGGGCTTCGGACAACTTCGTCATATTCGGCGACGATATCCACCCTGTCCAGCCAGGCAGCTTTTATGGCCTCCTGCCACGGCCAGAGCGATAGTGGATAGTAGGACAAGGGGCGGTAATCGGCGTTCAAAACCAATGCCGGATGATGCTTGAGCGCACCGGGTTCCCTGACAAATTCGGTCCTGAAGTCTCCGTCCATATCAGAATCGCTCCACGCTCTGCTCTGCCTATTTTGACATCAGAGCGGAGAACCCCCGCCCCGGCCTTAGCTTTACTATATATCGTGTTAAAGCTCTGACAAGCCCTGAGTTTCCACAATATCTCGGGGATTGAGTATTCCGAATCCGTAACAGGCCGATGACAGTTATCCACAGGTTGCACCAATTCGATCGCCGGGCTATGGCGGGTAATGTCCTGGTTCATCCGCTTCAATAAACCATTCGATGTATTGCCACAGTTCACGGATCGCGCGAATGCGGAGTCTCCACGCAGGACGCTGTCGGATTTCATTGATCTGCCGGATGTGTATCCGGCCGGGCGATTGGACCGCGATAGCGAAGGTTTGATGCTGTTGACCGACAATGGTCGCCTTCAGGCGCAGATAGCCGATCCCAAGCATAAAATGGCTAAGACCTATTGGGTGCAGGTCGAAGGAGAGCCAGACGCCTCCGCCCTAAAAGCCCTGCGCGATGGTGTTGAGCTGAAGGAGGGCTTGACCCGCCCTGCCAAGGCGCGATTGATGGATCAGCCCGAGGCATTATGGCCGCGCGACCCGCCGATCAGAGTGCGGCAGACGGTGTCGGATTGTTGGGTCGAACTGGTCCTTCGAGAAGGTCGAAACAGGCAAGTGCGCCGGATGACGGCGGCCGTTGGGCACCCGACCCTTCGACTGATCCGCGCCCGGATTGGCGACTGGACATTGGACGGGCTTGAGCCGGGGCAATGGGATAGCCTATCTATGCCTGCCCTTGCGCCATCTTCTTCGCGCAAACGGGACCGGCGCCCACGTCGGTGACCGAAACGCCTATTTGTGATAGGATAGAGGAATGAAGGTATCACCTGACATTCCGCAGCCAACCGGCCTTTTAGAAGCGTCACTTTATGTCGACGACCTGGATGCTGCAGAGCATTTCTATGGGGACGTTCTGGCGCTTGAGCAAATCCAGCGTGCCGCCAACCGGCATGTGTTCTACAAGGTGGGTGGTTCAGTGTTGCTGCTATTCAATGCGGCAGAGACCGAAAAACCTCCGGACAACCCGCGCCTGCCTGTTCCCGCCCATGGCGCCCAAGGTCCGGGTCATGCCTGCTTTGGCATGGCGCGCGCGCAAATCGCGGTGATGCGAAAACATCTTATAGACTGGAACGTGCCCGTAGACGCTGAATTTGAATGGCCGAACGGAGTACTGTCTTTATACGTTCGCGACCCGTCCGGGAATTCCATCGAATTCGCCGAGCCTTCCTTATGGGACTAGGATCACCGCAGCGGTTTCTTGTCACCTCCCGTGATCCGATAGATTAGACTTTCAGTCACTCCGACCTTGCCTAGCACCGCCTGAAATGTTGCCATGTGCGGTGTGGCAAAATGCGCCTCGAGCGCGGCCTGACTTTCCCATTCTTCGTAGATCCGAAACCGATTGGCATGACCCAGAATCTGGCTGAATTCATAGACCGTGCAGCCTGCTTCCTTCACCGTCTCGGCAACCATTTCCTGCGCAGCTTTTCTGGCAGCCTCGACACCTTCCGACGTAATTTCGATAGTTCCGGTTACGATCAGCATGGTATCTCCAATCTCAGATCAATCCGTTTGGTAATCCTATCGACCGGCGTGCCGTCACGAAGGGGCACACCAAAATCAACCGAGTAATCTTGGAATCCCATCTTCTCGTAATAGTTCAGGCCCATCCGGTTATCAGCCCTTATTGTCGCGCTGATGGAACCGAGCCCAACCCCTACGGCAAATTTGGCGGTTTCTTCAAACAAGGCACGCCCTGCCCCCTTCAAAACCGGTTCGCGGCGGGTGAAGGTCGCAATGTCAGCACAATCGTCGGGCAGTGCGTCATTCACCCCAAGCCATTGAAACCCGGCAACCTCACCTTGCGCGTCCATCGCCACATGGCTGCAAATCTTATCGAGACCCAATAGATAACTCTGCGCAAACTGCGCCTCGGAGAAAGGGGTTTCGAACGCAGTCGTACCACCAATGGCGATGATCTGGTTGAGCAAATCGCAAGCTGCTGCGACATCCTCGGGCATCATGGGGCGGACCGCAATCATCGCTTAAAGGCTCAGCTTGTCACGCATGAAAGCCAGTGCGACGCTAAGACCATCCGGGGCAATACCGTGGCCGGTGCCCTTCATGACATGGGCATAGACCTCTTTGAACTCAGCCGCTTGCAGGGCCTCGGCGGCTTCGGGCAAGGATTGTGGCGGCACGACGTCATCGGCGTCGCCATGTACCAGTAGGACCGGCATGCGGCTGACTGTTTCATCCGGCAGCAGATCGGGTTCCAGAAGGCGTCCTGAAATGGCTACTATCCCGGCCACTGGGTCCTCGCGGCGCGGGGCGACATGCAGGCTCATCATCGTGCCTTGCGAAAATCCGAACAGAACAACCTGCTCGGGCAGAACGTCTTCGTCCACCATCAACGCATCGAGGAAAGCGTCGAAGTCATCCGCCGCCATTTCCATCCCGCGGCGCGATTCTTCTTCGGAAGAGCCATCAATCCACGGGATCGGAAACCATTGAAACCCGTTGGGCATACCCGGGATCTGCTCGGGCGCGTCAGGGGCAACGAACAGAGTGTCCGGTAGATGCTCACCTAACACATCGGCCAGCCCCAGCAAGTCGGCCCCGTTGGCGCCATAGCCATGCACGAACACCACGACCGAGCGCGTATCGCCCGAAACCGGCTCTTTTCGGAGCGCATTCAAAACCCGTGTCATCTGATCCCTTCTCGTTCTTTTGCGACCCGGTAATAGGCCCACAACACCCGCGCTGCAACCGACCGCCAGGGTGACCACGCTTCGGCCATCTGGCGCAGTTCTTTATCCGTAGGTCGCTTGGGTAAATCATAGAGGATGCGCGCGGCCTCTTGCAGCGCAAGGTCGCCCGGCGCAATCACATCGGCACGACCCAGAGAAAACATCGCGTAAATCTCGGCAGTCCAGACGCCTATGCCTGATACTTCGGTCAGGATCGCCACAACATCCTCATCAGGTGCGTCGCGTAACGCTTTGTAATCAATACGAGCCTCCGCAAGCGCCCGGGCATATCTGATCTTTTGGCGGCTTAGGCCCACCGCGCGCAAATCCTCATCCATGGCCCACATGATTTTGCGTGGACCGGTCAACTTTGCATCCTGCAGGCGTTTCCATATGGCATTGGCCGAGGCCACGCTGACCTGTTGGCTGACGATCGCGCTGAGCAGCTGGGCAAACCCGTCAGGTTTACGGCGCAGCGGCAAAGGCCCGGTCTGGTCCATCGCATAGGCCATGCGCGGACAGGTCTCGGCCAGCCACTTGGCCCCCTCGGCCACGCAATCGGGGGTTTCAATGATACGTCCGACGGACATGCGCGCTCCGGCAAATTGGTCAGCAGCACGTTAGGGTGCTTTGTCGCAGATGCAACCGTCTTGTATGACCCTGCTTTCATCGCTACGCATTGGCGCATGACAATGACACCCACGATCCCGGATAACAGTCAGGCCAAGCGTAATGTCGCTGTTCTGGTCGCAGCTCAGGCCATTCTGGGATCGCAGATGCCGATGATCTTTATTGTTGGCGGTCTGGCCGGGCAGTCGCTGGCCACCAATGCCTGTCTAGCAACCCTGCCCATCTCGCTGATCGTGCTGGGGTCAATGCTGGCGGCAACACCGATTTCGGCCATAATGCAACGCTGGGGACGGCGCGCAGGGTTTCTGGTTGGGGCAACGGCAGGTGCCTGCGGGGGGCTGGTTGGGGCCTACGGTTTGTATCTGGCCTCGTTCCCGGTCTTCCTGGCGGGCAGTCTGCTGACCGGCATCTATATGAGCGCGCACGGATTCTATCGCTTTGCCGCCGCGGACACAGCCTCGGACGCCTTTCGCCCTAAGGCAATCTCATACGTCATGGCCGGCGGTCTGGCCGCCGCGCTCATTGGCCCCCAAATCGTTAAGCTGACCTCAACCGCCTATGTGATCCCATTCCTGGGCACCTATCTGGCGGTGATTGTGCTCAACATTCTGGGTTCGGTCTTGTTTTTCTTTCTGGACATCCCCACGCCTGCAAAAGCCGCTGAGGGGGGCCCGACCGGACGCACCCGGCTTGAGATGCTAAAGACGCCGCGCATCGCCGTGGCCATCATCTGCGCAATGGTTTCTTATGCGTTGATGAATCTGGTCATGACATCCACTCCGCTGGCAGTGGTTGGTTGTGGCTACACAGCCAATGACGCGGCAGATGTGGTCTCTTTTCACGTTCTCGCCATGTACATCCCCAGTTTCTTCACCGGCCAGTTGATTGCCCGTTTCGGCGTCGAAAAGATCGTAGCTCTTGGTCTGGCAATCCTTGCCGGTGCTGGCGTTGTCGCCTTGCAAGGGGTTGAGCTCGAAAACTTCTTCATCGCTCTGATCTTGCTGGGCGTCGGTTGGAATTTTGGCTTTATTGGCGCGACCACCATGTTGGCGGCATCGCATGACATCAACGAGCGTGGCCGTATGCAGGGTCTGAACGACCTGCTGGTATTCGGTGGCGTCACACTGGCTTCACTTGCTTCGGGTGGGTTAATGAACTGCTCTGGCGGCTCACCGGTTGAAGGCTGGACCGCGGTAAACCTTGCCATGGTTCCATTGTTGACTCTGGCCGGGGGCGCATTGCTTTGGTTGGTTCTGCGCCCGTCCGATCCCGAAACGGTCTGAGGTCTACCAGCGACCCCGGACCACCTTCCACATCAGGGAAACCCGGCGCCGAACCTCACCCTGCATCAAATTCCCTGCGGCCACGCGATCTGGCTGAGCAATCGCCTTGCGCAACACCCATTCAGATTGCCAACCCGCCAAAAGCGCCGGGCGCGCCTCTGGTGAAATCGCCAGACGCTGTCCCTGTGCGCGCCGCAACCGGTTCAGAGCCTTTTGCGCCAGATCGCGCACTGCATCGGGTGTTCCATCCAACAAAGGAATACGCCCGCGCGCCTCAAGATCCGGGATTGCGCGCAACCAGTTCGCCACGCCAACGGCATAGCCGAACTCTCGTAACACAGGCTCATCGGCCTCACCCAAAGATTGCGCCGACGCCACCATCAAACTGGCCGAGCTGTGATTTAGGTAGGCCTCGAAATGGGCCTCGTCCTCAAAAGGATCGCGATAGATATCCCAGCGCCTTACGGCCACGTATTCATCCAGCATCACCGCCAGATGTGGGGAAAGAACCTGCGATAACGGCGTCACGACCTCATGTCGACGCACAGTCGGACCTTCAGCAATTTCCTGCAATGCATCGCGCCACCATTGCAGGCGCATTTCGGCAATCATCGCCTCTTGCGTGACCCAGGGCGCTCGGGCGACCTCGACATTCAGGGCATAGATCGGAAACAGAACCGAACGTGCGGCAACCGGCGCGGCCATCGCCGCCATGAACCGGTCCGGATCGGCGCGATGCACCAATGCAGCACAAGCCTTCAGATCGTCATTGAACTGCACCGTCACTCGGCCACCACCGCCCGAGGACGGCAATCCCGTACAAGCTTCCATTGGATCGCATCCAATAGGGCCTCAAACGACGCATCCACTATGTTCGCGCTGACCCCGACAGTTGACCAGCGCCGCCCCTGCCCATCTTCGCTGTCGATGATGACCCGCGTCACGGCCTCGGTTCCGCCTTGGGTGATCCGCACCTTGAAATCGACCAGATGCATGTCGTCCAATATCCGCGAATATTGCCCCAGATCCTTGGCCAGAGCCTTGGCCAAAGCGTTCACCGGACCCCGGTCGCTGCCATCTTCGTCCAGAGATTCACTGACCGACAGCTTCTTTTCCCCGTCGACCTTCACCACGACAACCGCCTCGGACAGGCTGACCATCTTGTCATACTTGTTCTTCCGCCGCTCAACCGTGACCTTATAGCGTTTGACCTCGAAAAAAGCGGGCAACTGGCCCAGCTCATCGCGCGCCAACAGCTCAAAACTGGCCTGGGCGGTGTCATAAGAATAGCCTTCGGCCTCGCGCTGCTTGATCCGGTCAAGAATGCGCCCCAGCGCCGGATCACCACTTTCCACGCTCAGGCCGGCCTCAGTCAGGCGTTTACGCAGATTCGACTGCCCCGCCTGGTTCGACATCGGGATGATCCGTGCATTGCCGACAGTCGCCGGATCGACATGTTCGTATGTCGACGGATCCTTCAGGATCGCGCTGGCATGCAGCCCCGCCTTATGCGCAAAAGCAGACGCCCCCACATAGGCCGCCTGCTTGCTGGGCACCCGGTTCAGGATTTCGTCCAACATACGGCTGACCCGAGTCAGACCCGCCAAGGCCTCGACGCTGACCCCAATATCAAACTGCGACACATAAGGTTCTTTCAGCAGCAAAGTGGGGATCAAAGCCGTCAGATTTGCATTCCCGCAGCGTTCGCCCAACCCGTTCAGGGTTCCCTGAACCTGACGCACGCCCGCATCCACAGCAGCGAGCGAGCACGCAATCGCGTTTTCCGTGTCATTATGAGTATGAATGCCCAAACGATCACCTGGCAAACCTGCGGCAATCACCTCGGATACAACCCGCGACACTTCACCGGGCAATGCGCCCCCATTGGTGTCACACAGAACAACCCAGCGAGCTCCGGCCTCTAAAGCGGCCTTGCAAACCTGGACCGCATATCCGGGATTGTCTCTGTAGCCGTCAAAGAAATGCTCAGCGTCAAAAAGCGCCTCACGCCCCTGCGCCACGATATGCGCAACCGAGGCGCGCACGTTCTCGACATTCTCCTCCAGAGTGATCCCCAGCGCCTGGGTCACATGGTAATCATGCGACTTGCCCACAAGACACACTGCCTTCGTGCCAGCGTTCATCACCGCCGCAAGAACATCGTCATTCTCAGCCGACCGACCCGCGCGTTTGGTCATCCCAAAAGCGGTCAACCGCGCCGCAGTTTTCGGCGCGGCATCAAAAAACGCACTGTCAGTCGGGTTCGCACCGGGCCAACCACCTTCGATGTAATCCACACCCAACTCGTCCAGCGCCTGCGCGATCTGCACCTTCTCAGCGGTCGAGAACTGCACGCCCTGCGTCTGCTGCCCATCGCGCAAGGTGGTGTCGTAGAGGTAGAGGCGAGTTTTTGTCATAACACTCCCTCCAACTTGGTGAGGTCAAAGCCGGTACCAGGAACCAACTCTACACCTTCTTTGCTCATCCGCACTTCAAGGCCAGCGGCCACATATACTGCTTTCAGGCGATCCACCTCTGAGAAATCCTTGCTCTGCATCGCCCCGGCCCGCGCTTCTGCAAGTCTATCCGCATACGACCCTAAATCCACTGAGGCCAGATCGGCCCATGCACCCATTTCGGGCATCAACAGACCCATAACCTGGGCGCCAGCCAACAGGCTTGCATGGTCACCTTCGGACGCCAACCGGTATAGCTCGGTGATGGCGCCCGCTGTGTTCAGATCATCGCTCAGCGCAGCGATGACCGCGGGCGCCGCGCTGGCGGCGGGCTCGATGCCTGATGTCAGCGCCCGCCACTTGCGCAGCGTTGCTTCCGCTTCACGTGCCTTTTTCTCTGTCCAGTCCATCGGTTTGCGATAATGCGTCTGCAAAAAGACAAAGCGGATCACCTCACCGGGCACACCCTGCTCCAGAAGATCGTGCACGGTAAAGAAGTTGCCCAGCGATTTGGACATTTTCTTGCCTTCGACCTGCAACATCTCATTGTGCAGCCAAACGCGCGCAAACTCGCTATGCGGGTGGGCGCATTTGCTCTGGGCGATCTCGTTTTCATGGTGCGGGAACATCAAATCGTTGCCACCACCATGAATGTCAAAGCTCTCACCCAACAGCTCATAGCTCATGGCCGAGCATTCGATATGCCAACCCGGACGCCCTCGGCCCCAAGGAGACTCCCACCCGGGCAACTCGTCGGTAGACGGCTTCCACAGAACGAAATCCATCGGGTTCTTCTTATACGGCGCAACTTCGACCCGGGCACCCGCGATCATGTCATCCACGGACCGACCGGACAGGGCTCCGTACTGCTCTTTCCAACTGTCCACCGCGAACAGAACATGCCCTTCGGCCGCATAGGCGTGACCCTTGACAATCAGATCCTCGATCATCGCGACCATCTGCGCGATGAATTCAGTGGCGCGCGGCATATGATCGGGCTGTAGCGCGCCAAGCTCACCCATGTCGCGCAGATACCAGCCGATGGTCTCATCTGACCGTTCCTTCACCAACTCTTCCAACGTCCCCGCGGCCCCCGCCTTTTGGCGTTCCAGGGCGGTCGCGTTGATCTTGTCATCCACATCGGTGAAATTGCGCACATAGGTCACATGATCTGCGCCATAAACATGCCGCAGCAAACGATAGAGCACATCAAACACGACCACGGGCCGCGCGTTACCCAGATGGGCAAGGTCATAGACGGTAGGTCCACAGACATACATCCGCACATTGTCGGCGCTGATCGGAACGAAATCCTCTTTTGTCCGTGTCCGTGTGTTGTGCAGTTTGATCGTCTTCATCTGTCGGCTCCTAAGAACGGCATAGCGTCTCGCGTTGGCGCGGGCTTAGCAACTTGTCTCAGGGAAGAAAACGAAAGAAACCGGCCCGCTTGAAAAATCAGCAGGTAATGCAGCAGATAATGATGCAGGTCATCCGGTTCATGGATCATCCTCTAGCACGGCTATCCCGCCGCGCCAAGCCTTACGTTCTATCATGACCAGGGAGTGATTGGCGAACGCCTTGAATTGGAATAGGAAATTGACGCCATGTTCCGCAAGCACCTGACCTTCTTGGTCGTGAATTCGGCAGCTCAGATCAGATTCAATCTGGAAATCTTGCTAGAACCGGAATGTCGTACGCAGGTTGAACACATTCGAATCCAGCCCCCCATTCGATCGGGTAACGTCATTGAAATTCTGGCGCAGCGCCTCACCGCTGATGACGAAATTATTGCCAATCGGATAAGCGACACCAATGCCATAAACCGCTGCGGTATCGTTTTCGACCGTAGAATCCACGCGCGCCGCACCGATAACTACATATCCCAACGCATTACCGAAATCGTATCCGCCGCGCAGTTTCAGCCGGGTCATGCTATCCAGACTGCCTTCGCCCTGACCAAGATTCAGCGACAGCCGGTTATACTCAAGCTCACCACCCAACACGAACTTGCCGAAATCAAAGTCATACCCGAGATGAGGACCAAAGCTGGTGTCGCTGCCGCTTGAACCATTCGGCCCGTCTGCATCAGCATAGCCAAAGCTGAATCCCGCATAGGCACCGCTCCAATCCTCGGCCAAAGCCGGTGAGAAGCCGGATGTCGCCAGAGCAACAATTAATGCGATATGCACCTTCCTACGATTCACCAAAAACCTTTCAGCAATGCTTTCGAGTATTCAGATCAATTTGCTACAAACTGGGCCGCATTCGTTAAAAAAGTGTTTAGCCTAGTGGCCCAATTCAAGTAAGCACAGGAATTATAGCAGATTTCGACCGCCTCGGGGAAAAATATCTTTAGGCAACAATCACTTGAGAATTTGCTTCGCTTTTCGGCATCAAGGTCGCAAATAGAACAGATAATGCCGTTCTGAATTGGAACACTGCGGCCACTGGATGAGGAACCAAATGCAGAACGAATTTTGGAAAATCCAACTGATCAGCCGCACAATTGGCGCGGATCGGGGACGTGCTGCCAGGGGGCGGCCGTCAGGCTTTTTGTAAGGCCTCTCAAAATACGTTTCTCACTACTGGATCCTAAACATGAACGACCAACCCCGTAACTCTTCCCGCAGTGGCGGACGTGCTGCGCGTCGTGCTGCCCGCGCATCTGCTCTGCCTGATCATCTGCGCCCTATCCGCCCGGGAATGGAGGGCGGACGCTACAAGCCACTGACTCAGCCACAAGTCGAACGCATTCACGAGGCCGCGCTGCAGGCGCTTGAAACCATAGGTCTGGCGGATGCTCCGCAAAGCGGGATCGACTATCTGGTTGGCGCGGGCTGCACACTTGGCGACGACGGACGCATCCGGTTTCCGCGCGCGCTGGTTGAAGACACCATTGCCAAAGCCAACCGCTCGGTCACATTGTTCAGCCGGGATGGTCAAACTGACCTGGAATTGTCGGGGGCAAAGGTTCACTATGGGACCGCCGGTGCCGCTGTCAGTATGGTTGAAGTCAATGGCCGCGAATACCGCGATTCGACTGTGCAGGACCTGCACGATGCCGCGCGGATTTGCCAACAGCTGGACAACATCCATTTTGTCCAGCGCCCGATGGTTTGTCGCGATATTTCCGACAATCTCGAGATGGACCTGAACACGATTTACGCTTGTAGTTCTGGTACTTACAAGCATATCGGCACATCGTTCACCGATCCTAGTTATGTCGCGCCAGCGATGGAACTAATCCACATGATCGCAGGCGGTGAAGACAAGTGGCGCGAGCGGCCATTCATCTCGAACTCGAACTGCTTTGTCGTACCGCCCATGAAGTTTGCCACAGAAAGCTGTCAGGTGATGGAGGAATGCATCAAGGCAGGAATGCCTGTTCTTCTTCTTTCGGCCGGAATGGCAGGTGCAACTGCTCCGTCCACAATCGCAGGCGCCATTGCCCAGGCGACAGCAGAATGTCTTGCCGGTTTGGTTTATGTAAATGCCGTAAAGCCAGGTGCACCGGCGATTTTTGGAACCTGGCCCTTTGGGTTGGACCTTCGGACAGGCGCCATGTCCGTAGGATCAGGTGAACAGGCTCTGCTCAGCGCAGGCTGTGCCCAAATGCACAAGTTTTATGATCTGCCAGGCGGAGCCGCCGCAGGCGCGTCGGATTCCAAATTGCCCGATATGCAAGCGGGATGGGAGCAGATGTGCTCGAACGTCATGGTCGGCTTGTCGGGCCTGAATATGGTTTATGAATCCGCCGGGATGCACTCGTCTCTGTTGGGTTTTTGCTTTGAAAGCTTGATCTTAGGGGATGATCTTATCGGACAGGCGATGCGCTGCGTCCGCGGGATCGAAGTATCTGACGAAACACTGGCATTGGATCAGATGGCCGAGGTTTGCCTTGGTGGGCCCGGTCACTATTTGGGAACCGATGCCACACTTGGGCGCATGCAGGCCGATTATGTGTATCCCGCACATGGAGATCGAACGTCTCCGAAAGAATGGGTCGAGCTTGGCAAACCTGACTTGATCGAAAAAGCGACCGCGCGAAAACTGGAAATCCTGTCGACCTCTTCTCCGGCACAGTTCGATCCGGCATTGGATGCGCAGATTCGCAGTAAATTCAACATTCACCTACCCAGATAAACACTTAGAAAGGCGGCCAGAATTTTCGTCTGGCCGCCTTGATAATTTGTTGATCAGCCGTTTGTAGATGGCAGCAACCCGGCTTCCTGCGCGATTGCAATTTCATCCTGATCCAGCGCGCCGTCGCCATTTGCATCCATTGCTGCAAATCCGTTTGCATCAACGTCTGGCACGACGGCCTGAACTTCTTCGATTGTCAGAACGCCGTCCCCATTGGTATCCGCCGCAGACTGCGCGACAGCCAAAGTCGGCAGAGCAAAAGCAAGTGTGGAAAATGTGACCAGAGTATTCAGTTTCATTGTGATGCCTCCTGATAGAGTTTGTGTGTTTTGTGTCCGGACAAGCATCAAGAACACGCAATCACCACCAGTTGTCAGCCACTGAGTACCATCGCTTTGATTTCGCGCCAAACTCCGCGTGTTTGCCAGAGTCGCATCCGCGGTCTGTCGCTGGGTAAAACTCCCCCAAACACGGTCGGCGGTTCTTGCCCGATGGGAAACAGGCAATATGGCGAGGCTCTGCCGAGTTAACGACTTTAGGACAAAAAGAAAGGGGGCCGAAGCCCCCTGTCAGTTTCGCCATCCAGGCTCCATTCGTTGACCGCCCGGTGTTTTGTTTGCCTGCGGCCTGGACGTCGCATGGAACGAGCGCACCCGTTCCGTGAAAGAGTGGGAAAGAGCAAATATTCCGCCCCACCCTGTTCCCGGCCAACACGGGCATGTCGGCCGAGTGGACCAAGGCATCGAAGGTAAGTCTCTGCGCCTTGCTCCGTATTCGTCGGGGCCGGTAACTGTGGCAGCTTCCGACCCCTGCGCCCCGGGTTGCCGGGGCGCTTAACTCAGCTACACCCGCTTGTTGAGCCGCAGGTGTTGCATTTCATGCAGGTGCCGTTGCGCACCAACGTGTAGTTTCCGCATTCACCGCAAGGATCGCCCTCATAGCCCTGCATCTTGGCTTTGGTGCGGGCATCCATTCCGGTTGCGGCGGCGGATTCAACCACCGGAGCTTCAAAAGTGGCTGCGGTTTCGGCCATGCCGTTCACCACGTTCTGTCCGCCGTTCAGAACCATCAGTTCCTGCGGCATCCGTTTGCGCAGATACCCGGTCGAGCTGATTTGTTTCAGAACTTCCAAAGACTTGGATGCAGCGCTTTCGCTGATCTCGGACACGTTCGAGACACCCTCTTCCTCACCCCGACCCAGATCGTCAAAGCTTGCGCCTTCGGGTTTCACATGGGCCAGATCAGTACGATCAAGGTAGGACACGGCCAGTTCGCGGAAGATGTAATCCAGGATCGACGTCGCATTCTTGATCGAGTCGTTGCCCTGTACCATTCCCGCCGGTTCGAACTTGGTGAAGGTGAAGGCATCCACGAACTCTTCCAGCGGCACGCCATATTGCAGACCGACCGACACGGCGATGGCAAAGTTGTTCATCATCGCACGGAAGCCAGCGCCTTCCTTGTGCATGTCGATGAAGATCTCACCCAATTGGCCGTCTTCGAACTCGCCCGTGCGCAGGTATACCTTGTGGCCACCCACGATTGCCTTTTGAGTGTAACCCTTGCGGCGATGCGGCAGTTTCTCACGATGGCTGCGGATGATTTCCTTGACGACGACCTTCTCGATGACCTTCTCGGCCAGAACGACGGCTTTTTCCTGCGGCGTCCCGGTTTCCAGAACTTCTGCTGCCTCTTCGTCATCCTCGACCAGCGCGGCTGCCAATGGCTGCGACAGTTTAGAGCCGTCGCGATACAGCGCGTTGGCCTTCACACCCAGCGACCAGGACAGCTCATAAGCTTTCTGGCAATCCTCGATGGTGGCGTCATTCGGCATGTTGATCGTCTTGCTGATCGCACCCGAAATGAAGCTCTGCGCTGCAGCCATCATGGTGATGTGGCTGTCAACACCTAGGAAACGCTTGCCTTTCTTGCCGCACGGGTTGGCACAGTCGAAGATCGAATAATGCTCTTCCTTCAGATGCGGCGCGCCTTCCAGCGTCATGGTTCCGCAAACGTGGTCGTTGGCCGCGTCGATATCCGCTTTGGTAAAACCCAGATGGCGCAGCAGATCGAAGGTCGGGTCATTCAGCTTGGTCGCAGGGATGCCGAGAACCCCGGTGCAGAAATCCTCGCCCAGAGTCCACTGGTTGAACACGAACCGGATGTCGAAGGCGCTTTCCAGCGCGGCATCCACTTTGGCCAGTTCATTGGGGCCAAAGCCGTGACCCGTCAGCGAGGTGTGGTTGATCCCCGGAGCGTTGCCGATGGTGCCATGACCAACCGCGTAGCTGACGATCTCTTCAATCTGAGCCGAGGAATACCCCTGCTTTTCCAGCGCTGCAGGCACCGAGCGGTTGATGATTTTGAAATATCCGCCACCGGCCAGTTTCTTGAACTTTACCAAAGCAAAGTCCGGCTCGATCCCAGTGGTGTCGCAATCCATCACCAGACCGATGGTTCCGGTTGGCGCAATCACAGTGGCCTGCGCATTGCGGTAACCGTTCTGCTCACCCAGGCTCAGCGCTTCGTCCCAAGCTGACATCGCCAGATCAACCATACGTTTATCCGGGCAGTTGCCATGGTCCAGAGGTACAGGCTTCACTGCCAGTTTCTCATACCCTTCAGTCACACCCTGAGATGCGCGGCGATGGTTGCGGATGACCCGAAGCATGTTATCGGCGTTGCGCTCATAGCCATTGAACGGACCCAATTCACCAGCGATCTCGGCCGAGGTTGCATAGGCTACACCGGTCATGATCGCGGTCAGCGCGCCACAGATCGCGCGGCCTTCATCCGAGTCATAGCTATAGCCCATGTTCATCAGCAGACCGCCGATATTAGCATAGCCCAAACCCAAAGTGCGGAAGTCATAGGACAGCTGCGCGATTTCCTTGGACGGGAACTGCGCCATGGTCACCGAGATTTCCAGCGTTAGGGTCCACAAGCGCGAGGCATGCATATAGTCCACTGCCTGGAACTCATCATCCTTGAGGAAAGTCAGCAAGTTCATCGACGCAAGATTACAGGCCGTATCATCGAGGAACATATATTCCGAACATGGGTTCGATCCGCGAATCTCCCCATCTTTGGGGCATGTATGCCACTCGTTGACTGTGTCGTGAAACTGGATGCCGGGATCGGCGCAGGCCCAGGCCGCGTGGCCAACCTTTTCCCACAGGTCGCGCGCCTTGACGGTCTTGGCGACTTTCCCGTTTGTGCGGTTGACCAGTTCCCAGTCCGCGTCCTTCTCGACAGCGGTCAGGAAGGCGTTGGTTACGCGAATCGAGTTGTTCGAGTTCTGGCCCGAAACCGAGCTGTAGGCTTCCGAATCCCAATCCGTATCGTAGGTCGGGAATTCGATGCTATCGTGGCCCTGCTTGGCGTAATCCAGAACGCGTTTGATGTAAGTCTCGGGGATCGCAACATTTTTCGCCTCGCGAACCGCCTTTTTCAGGCTGTCATTCGTCTTGGGATCATACGCGTCTTCCTGTGCGCCGTCCCAGCTGCGGATGGCCTCGAAAATGCCGTTCAGCATCTTCTCGTGCATCTTCGATCCGGCAACGATCGAGGCCACCTTCTGCTCTTCGATCACCTTCCATTCGATGAATTTCTCGATGTCTGGGTGATCTGCATCGACGATGACCATCTTTGCTGCTCGACGGGTCGTGCCGCCTGATTTAATCGCGCCAGCGGCGCGGTCGCCGATCTTGAGAAAGCCCATCAAACCCGAGGATTTACCGCCACCCGACAGTGCCTCGCCCTCGCCACGCAGGTGGCTAAAGTTGGTCCCGGTTCCACTTCCGTATTTGAACAGGCGCGCCTCGCGGACCCACAGGTCCATAATGCCACCCTCGTTCACCAGATCATCATCTACAGACTGGATGAAACACGCATGCGGCTGCGGATGCTCATAGGCGGATTTCGATTTGGTCAGCTTGCCTGTCTTATAATCGACATAGTGGTGCCCTTGGGCCGGGCCATCGATTCCGTAAGCCCAGTGCAGGCCGGTATTGAACCATTGCGGGCTGTTCGGCGCAGCGCGCTGAGTCGCCAGCATATAACGCATCTCGTCGAAATAGGCGCTCGCGTCATCCTCGGTCGAGAAATAGCCACCTTTCCAGCCCCAATAGGCCCAGGCGCCGGCAAGACGGTCAAACACCTGCTTGGACGAGATTTCGCCCCCAAATTCAGCGTCCTCAGCCGGAACAGAACGCCACAGGAATTCAGGGACATCCTTTTCCTTGACCTTCTTCAGCTTGGTCGGAACGCCTGCCTTGCGGAAATACTTCTGCGCGATGACGTCGCTTGCGACCTGGCTCCAGCTGGTTGGAACCTCGATATCGTCCAGGCGGAAAACGATGGTCCCATCCGGGTTTCGGATTTCTGACGTCGCAGAAGCGAACTTAAGCTCTGCATAAGCATCCTGTCCCGATTTGGTAAATTTTCTGTCAATCTTCATGTCCGCCGCCCTAGATTCAATCAACTTGTCCCTTGGCTTTTGATCCCAATAAACGGACCATCTGCCCTAACCGAAAATCTTGGGCGCAGGAAACCGGCCGCTGCCCGAAGCAACGTGACCCCGTTCCGACGGACGCACGTAAGTATGATGTGCTCTCCAGCCCTCGCCCTGTGCCACGTTCTGGATTTTCTACCAGATTTAGTGGCAGCACTTTCGGCCTATACAATCTGGCGTATTCACACATAGATCGTCAACGGCCTTTTTCCGCCATTTTTGGAATCTTTTATGTTGACCGATCCGCATAGACAAACTGGTGAAGGACAGTTTCCGATTCCTCCACAGAGTTATCCGCCATGGTTCGCCATCACCTAGCCAAGTCCGTAATACGATTAACCGTTCTTTCCGGCTTACTTATCGCGATTTGATAAACCAGCCTTAAGATGTCTAAGCTGAAATAGAATCAGCATCCGGCCGATTTCGACATTATTCAGAGGTGCGCGTAAAAGCACATCCAACAAAGGGCAGACCGATCAATGACCGCGTTTCGAATAATTTCCCTGTTTGCCCTGATCGTGGCCTGCACACCACAAGAAACGCCCGCCACATCGCGCAGCGCGCAGTTCTCAGCCTTTCCCGACAAGTTGTTTGCTACGTTCGAGACATCTTGCAACGGCCCGGGTGAGGAATTTAGGAAAATCGGAAATCGTCAGTTCGAGTGTCAGGAACTTCTGCCTCCGAAGACCACAGCCTACCTGATTCTCAACTATGACGGCTATCCACAGAACCTACCCAAAAGTGTGACTCGGCTGACCGCCGAAAAAAATACAGGTGGCTATCTGGTTGAAGCGGATCTGTTTTTTAATGTGCCGCGCGAAACAGGGCCTGCTGCAAAAGTCCCTGTAGAAAGCAAAGAATTGGATAAAACCCTTAGCGCCATCTATCGAACGATGGGTGGGTCGCCATTTTAATTTTTGAAGAAGTGGTCGGGGCGGCAGGATTCGAACCTACGACCCCCTGTACCCAAAACAGGTGCGCTACCAGACTGCGCCACGCCCCGAACCGTGCGCCTTCCTAACCGTGCCGTTCTGATTTGAAAAGCCCTAACAGGGCCAAATTGCCGGACCATGTGAAAAAACTTTGTGCTGGATCTGTGTTCCAGGCGTGATCAGATAACGATCTGCGAGACCAGCGTTGATTTCCAACACCGCGAATACCGAATCGCCCCCTCCGATGGGGGTCAAATCACCGGGAATCGCGTTGTGATGAACTTTCGTTACCATACCCGTCTTATCTATGAAGATCAGGTCCAGAGGAATCAGCGTGTTCTTCATCCAGAACGCAACAGGTTGCGGCGGGTCAAATACAAACAGCATCCCTGAACGTACCGGAAGCGATTCTCGAAACATGAGTCCGCGCGATCGCTCCTGTGGCGACACGGCGAGTTCAATATCAAAGCCGATTTGGGACTTATCATTTTTCAGGCTAACACGATCTGTACGACAGGCGGCGTCTGCGCCACCGGCCCAAAGTAACAAGACAACAGTCAGAACCTTGAAAAGCCCTGCCATGACAGATCAGTCATCCATAGCTGCTTCCCAGGCCATAACCTGGGCCGCCATCCGACCACGCTGTCCGTCTATGACCCGCATGGCCAATGCTTCACCGGGTTGCAGATCCGCAAGCCCCGAACGGCGTAGAACCTCAATATGCAGGAACACATCCTCGCCACGCCCGAATACATTAGCGAAGCCAAACCCTTTGCCCTTGTCGAACCACTTAACCCGCGCAGCCACCAAAGGGGCCGCTGCAATCTCAACTGGATCAAGTTCAGCAAAATCCGCGAGCATCATCGTATCGGCGCGCGCTGGCGGATCGACGCTGATGACTTCGACAGCCTGCACACCGCGATCAGTGCGATGCGTCATAATTTCGATGCCCGCCCCGTCTGCAACCGAGCTTTGACCGAAATTACGCAAAACGTTTACGTGCAGCAGAATATCCGGCCCACCTTCATCCGATACGACAAAGCCGTATCCTTTGGCAGGGTCGAACCATTTAACGTGTCCTCGGACGCGGTACATGTTGTTCAGATCTTCTGGCACTGTGGTCCCACTGCGTTTTTTTTCACTTTATTAAGGGTCCGATGTGTATGGGATTGACGCGCAAATTCAAGGTGAAAAATCCCTTTGTTATCTGCGCATTGCAATTCGCGACACGTGAACGTCATGGATTCAACCTCTGAATCTGCCATTCGGAAGCAGCGTCATCCCGGCACCACCTGAACCTGTCATGCAGACGAAATGCGCCGTCTGCCCAGAATTCAATTTCCGTCGGCACAAGCCGGTAACCACCCCAAAATTTAGGGCGCGGAGGGTTAGGGCCAAGCCTTGCGGTCACTTTCGCCACATCCGCCATCAGCGCGGAACGGCTGCTAAGCGGCTGAGATTGCTTGGACGCCCATGCACCAAGCCGACTTTTCAATGACCTGGAGGCATAATATTCATCAGCCTTTGGTCCATCCTCGCGCGTGATTGTACCACGAACGCGGATTTGACGCCGCAAAGATTTCCAATGCATCACGAAGGCCGCCTTGCCAGCATTGTCCAACTCGCCTGCCTTGGCACTTTCGTAATTTGTGTAGAAAACGAAGGCGTCGGCTTCGATCTCTTTCAACAGCACCATTCGTACATTGGGCATACCATCTTCGCCCACGGTTGCCAGTGCAATCGCGTTAGGATCGTTGGGTTCACTCTTCACAGCTTCGCCCAGCCACCGCCCTGCTATTGCAAATGGGTCGGTTCCTGCGAAGATGCCATCACGTTCGCTCATTTCCATCCCCTGGAAACTATTGAGGGATACCCTAGGGCGAGTTCCCGCCACGGGCAAGAGTGCACGACCTTGAAGCAGACCAGCCAATGGCATAAACCAACGCAACATAACGCGAAGACAGGCGGAGAACCGAACATGTCAAATCAGTTGATGGCCGGAAAGCGCGGCCTCATCATGGGACTGGCCAATGACAAATCAATCGCATGGGGAATCGCCCGCGCCTTGTCCGAGGCCGGGGCCGAGTTAGCATTCTCATATCAAGGGGATGCCTTGAAAAAGCGCGTTGACCCTCTGGCGGCACAGCTGGGTAGTGAAATCGTCCTGCCCTGCGATGTCAGCGATGAAGCCTCGATCGACGGATTGTTTGATGCGCTATCCGAGAAATGGGGAAAGCTGGACTTTGTTGTCCACGCAATCGGGTTTTCAGACAAGAATGAGCTACGCGGGCGCTACGTTGATACGTCGCGGGCGAATTTCAACCTCACGATGGACGTGTCGGTTTATTCCTTTACCGCCGTGATGCAGCGTGCCGAAAAGATGATGACCGAAGGCGGCAGCGCCATCACCCTGACCTATTACGGCGCCGAACAGGTGATGCCGCATTATAATGTCATGGGCGTTGCCAAAGCCGCGCTGGAAGCATCGGTCAAATATCTGGCCGAGGATTTAGGCAAGGACGGCATTCGTGTGAATGCGATCTCGGCCGGGCCGATCAAGACACTGGCCGCCAGCGGCATCGGCGACTTTCGCTATATCATGAAGTGGAACGAATATAACTCACCCCTGCGCCGCAATGTGACCATCGACGATGTGGGCAACTCGGCGCTGTATCTGCTTTCCGATCTAAGCGGCGGTGTCACTGGTGAGAACCTGCATGTGGATTCGGGATACCACATCGTCGGTATGAAAGCCGTTGATGCTCCAGACGTTGAGAAGGGTTGAATCATGAGTGCCAAGGACCGCCTGCCCCACGAAAAAGGCTTTCACATCAGCTGGGATCAGATTCACCGCGATTCCCGAGCGCTCGCTTGGCGGCTGGATGGGCAAGGTCCGAATGATGGGGCCTGGCGTGGCGTCGTTGCCATTACCCGTGGCGGTATGGCACCGGCGATGATTGTCAGCCGCGAGCTGGACATTCGCACAGTCGACACGATCAGCGTGCGCTCCTACCATCACCAGGATCAAGGCGAAGCCGAAGTGCTCAAAGCACCCGACGCTGACCTCATGGGCGACGGCACCGGAATCCTGATTGTCGACGATCTGGTCGACAGTGGCAAAACTCTGGAACTGGTGCGGGCGATGTATCCCAAGGCGCATTTCGCGACGGTTTATGCCAAGCCGAAAGGCCGCCCGATGGTTGACACTTTCATCACCGAAGTCAGCCAGGACACCTGGATTTTCTTCCCGTGGGATATGGCTTTGCAATATGTCGAACCCTACCGGGGCACGGATTGATCCGGCCCAAGCGCAGCAACTGACTGGGGCGCAGAGATGACCCGGACACGCACCGCCGCCACCTTTCCGCCCCCAGTCATGGAGGCGCGCCGGTGGATCGAAGGCGTGACCTTCCCTGAAGAGCGGCCCTTGATAAACGTAAGTCAGGCGGCCCCCGTCGATCCGCCTCCACTTGAGATGCGTCAGGCGATGGCGGCTTATGCGTCGACCGAGGATTCCGCTCATCTCTATGGCCCGGTTCTGGGCAACAGCGCCCTCAGGTCTGAACTGGCCAGCCAGATTACGGTTCATTATGGCGCACCTGTCGCACAGGAACAGGTTGCCATTACTTCTGGCTGCAATCAGGCCTTCGCCGCTGCGATTTCCTCCATCACAGACCAAGGGGATGAGGTCATTCTGCCCACGCCGTGGTATTTCAACCATAAAATGTGGCTGGATATGACAGGTGTTAATGCCATTGATCTGAGAACTGATGATGACCTGTTGCCAGACGCGAACGCGGCAAGAGATTTGATCACCGAAAGGACTCGGGCCATTGCCCTGGTCACCCCGAACAATCCCGGAGGCGTCGAATATCCCGCCGAACTGCTAAGCGCATTCTTCGACCTGGCACGCGAAACCGGTATTAAGCTCTTGGTGGATGAGACCTACCGCGATTTTGACAGCCGCAGCGGCCCGCCCCATGATCTGTTCGCTCAGCCGGGCTGGGATGACACTCTGATTCATCTATATTCGTTTTCAAAGGCCTACCGTCTGACCGGTCACCGAGTAGGTGCTGTTGCGACCAGTCCGTCTCTGCTGTCTGAGATTGAGAAATTTCTGGATACCGTCGCGATCTGTCCAAACCAAATCGGTCAGTTTGGTGCGCTCTGGGGGATGCAAAACCTGTCGCAATGGCTGGCCGATGAACGAAGGGAAATCCTCGACCGTCGCGCTGTCATTACAAGACAACTTCCCAAACTGACCAGTAAAGGATGGCGGTTGCTTGGGTTGGGCGCCTATTTTGCCTATTTCGAACACCCGTTTGACATCTCTTCGGATGATTTAGCCCGTCGGCTGGTCACGGATGCCGGCATTCTGTTGCTGCCAGGCACGATGTTCATGCCCGACCACGACCCGGCCGGGAAACGACAAGTCCGCATCGCATTTGCCAATCTTGATCGCAACGGAATTACGGAATTGTTTGACCGCCTGCACGCTCTCTCCTTCTAAGCTTGCCCCTCGGCGGTGCGCGTCGTATTCAGGGCCGCAACCGACAGGGCAAATACTTGCCGAATAAAACAAGAGGGCACCATGGCCGCAGGCATGAAAAATCTATCAAAGACCTTTGTCTGGATCCTCATGGGTCTTTTGATGCTGGGCCTTGCAGGATTTGGCGCCACCAGCCTGACTGGAACTGTGCGCACTGTAGCACAGGTGGGCAACGAAGATATCTCGATTGACGATTACGTCCGCGAACTTCAGCGCGAAATCCGCGCGGTCGAAAGCCAGACCGGCCAGCCCCTGCAAATGTCACAGGCCCGCGATTTTGGCTTGGACCAGCTGGCTCTGTCGCGCCTAACCGCGCTGGCGGCTCTGGATAACGAAGTTGGTCTGCTGGGTATTTCGATCGGCGATGAAAATTTGCAGGAAGAAATCGTCTCGATCCCTGCGTTTCAGGGGCCTGATGGTTCTTTCGACCGTGAGGCATATCGCTTTCAGCTTGAACAGGTTGGTATGACCGACACCGAGTTTGAAACCGATCTGAGGAAAGAATCCGCACGGACCATCGTGCAGGATGCCGTGGTCAGCGGAGTAGAAATGCCCTCGATCCTGACTGAAGTTCTGACAGACTTTGTCGGTGCCCGCCGCAGCTTTACAGTTGCAACCGTTTCACCCGAAGCTTTGGCAGAGCCGGTTGCAACCCCAACCGATGAACAAATCCAGGCCTATTACGACGAGAACCAGGACCAGTTTTCCCTGCCCCGCACCAAAAAGCTGACCTATACGATTCTGTCGCCCAATATGCTGCTGGATAGTGTCGAGGTGGACGAAGATTCAGTTCTCCGGCTTTTCGAACAGCGCGCAGACGAGTTTCAGCAACCCGAACGCCGCCTTGTTGAACGCCTTTCTTTTTCTGATGATGCCGCTGCGCAAGATGCCATGGCACAGATTGAAGTTGGCGGGACAACCTTCGAACAACTTGTCCGTGACCGTGAGCTTGAGCTGAGCGACGTGGATCTGGGCGACGTTACCCGCGACGACCTAGGCGATGCGGCCGAGGCCATTTTCGCGGCTGAACTGGACACTGTTGTTGGACCTCTGCCCTCGGTATTCGGCCCTGCCCTTTTCCGTATCAACGGCTCGCTGGCTGAGAACAACACTCCCTTCGAAGACGCCGCCCCAGCTCTGCGCGAAGAGTTGGCCGCAGACCGTGCGCGCCGCCAGATCGAGGCTCAGTCCGAAGACATCAATGACCTGCTTGCAGGCGGGGCAACACTTGAGGAGTTGGCAGCCGAGACTGGGATGGAGCTGGGACAGATCGACTGGACTCGCGCCAGTCAGGATGGCGTGGCCGCATATGACGGTTTCCGCAGTGCAGCCGAAGCCGTGCAAGACGGAGATTTTCCCGAGATTGCATTCCTTGAGGACGGTTCGATCTTTGCGCTGCGCCTGAACGAAACGCTTCCTCGTCGGCCTGAACCGCTGGAATCAGCGCGTGATCGCGTTGCGGCGGCCTGGACACAGGTTCAAACTGACAAAGCGTTGGAAGACCACGCGAATGCCGTGTTGGAGCAGTTGCAGGAGAACGGGGATTTCACCACGACCGGTCTACCTCACCGCGTGGAAAACGCTCTGACACGAACTGCATTTCTAGAAGATGTACCCGCAGGGTTCATGCCGGAAGTGTTCGACATGGAACTAGGAAGCTATCGCGTCGTTCCCGGTGCCGGGGTCGCGTTGATCGTTCGACTTGACGAATTGTTGCCCCCTGCCGAGACCGATGAACGCCGTCAGGTTCAACAAGCGCTGGCCGCTCAGCTGAATCAGGCTCTGGCACAGAACATTTTCGATGCCTATGTTCGCGACGCCCAGGCCCGCGCCCGTCCTGTGGTGGATCAGCAAGCACTGAACGCCGTTCAGGCGAGCTATTAATTAAGAGACCGAATATGGCCCTGACCCCCGAGTTTGACAGCTTCGCCCGCGCCTATGAGGCCGGCGAAAACCAGGTCGTTTACACCCGTCTGGCAGCCGATCTTGATACGCCTGTCTCCTTGATGCTGAAACTGACCGGCGCGCAAAAAGACGCCTTTATGCTCGAGTCGGTGACTGGTGGCGAGGTCCGCGGACGGTATTCGATCATCGGTATGAAACCCGACCTGATCTGGCGCTGTCGCGCTGAGACCTCGGAACTGAACCGCTCGGCCCGGTTCGACCCGGACGCTTTCACGGCGCAGGATGGCGATCCTATGGACAACCTTCGGACGCTTCTGG
The DNA here is from genome assembly GCF_059609905.1 of Ruegeria sp. YTSA226. Taxonomy (NCBI): domain Bacteria; kingdom Pseudomonadati; phylum Pseudomonadota; class Alphaproteobacteria; order Rhodobacterales; family Roseobacteraceae; genus Ruegeria; species Ruegeria sp. YTSA226. The sequence goes on along the minus strand of NZ_JBXWMQ010000016.1, from coordinate 22,338 downwards.
CCGAAAGCCGGATCGAGCTGCCTGATGACCTTCCACAAGCTGCGGCGGGACTATTTGGCTATCTCGGTTATGACATGGTGCGCTTGGTCGAGTATCTGCCGAACATCAACCCCGACCCTTTGGGCCTGCCGGATGCCGTCATGCTGCGTCCTTCTGTCGTCGCGGTTCTGGATGGTGTGAAGGGCGAAGTCACGGTCGTTTCCCCCGCCTGGGTCAGCGATGGCCAGTCGGCCAAGGCTGCATATGCCCAGGCCGCCGAGCGCGTCATGGACGCAGTGCGCGATCTGGAGCGGGCGATGCCTGCTGAAACACGTGACCTTGGCGATGCGTACGAAGTCGCCCCGCCCGTCTCGAATTTTACCAAATCCGGTTATCTGGAGGCGGTCGAGAAAGCCAAGGAATACATCCGCGCTGGTGATATCTTTCAGGTAGTGCCAGCGCAGCGCTGGACGCAGGATTTCCCGCTGCCTCCATTTGCGCTGTACCGGTCGCTGCGGCGAACAAACCCGTCGCCCTTCATGTTCTATTTTAACTTTGGCGGGTTTCAGGTGATCGGCGCCAGCCCGGAAATCCTGGTGCGCGTGTTTGGCAATGAAGTCACCATACGACCCATCGCCGGGACGCGTCCACGTGGAGCGACCCCGGAAGAGGACAAGGCTTACGAAATTGAATTGCTGGCCGACAAGAAAGAACTGGCCGAACATCTGATGCTGTTGGATCTAGGCCGCAATGACACCGGGCGGGTTTCAAAGATCGGAACGGTGCGCCCGACCGAAGAGTTCATCATTGAACGGTACAGCCATGTTATGCACATCGTTTCAAACGTTGTGGGTGAGCTGGCCGAGGGTAAGGATGCGCTGGACGCCTTTTTTGCGGGAATGCCTGCGGGGACGGTCTCGGGCGCGCCCAAGGTACGAGCCATGGAAATCATTGATGAGCTTGAGCCGGAAAAACGCGGTGTCTACGGCGGCGGCGTCGGCTATTTCAGCGCCGGCGGAGACATGGACATGTGTATCGCCCTGCGAACGGCCATCGTTCAGGATCAAAAGCTATATATTCAGGCCGGTGGTGGCGTTGTGTATGATAGCGATCCAGAGGCTGAATTCATGGAAACCGTCCACAAGTCCAACGCGATCAGACGCGCTGCGGCTGACGCGGCCCGATTTACGCTGTCCGGCAAGAATTGATAAAGGCAGCCCGTCTGGGCTGCCTGTTTCGGGGAAGGATGTGATCGGGCTTATTGTGCCCCTTGCATCATCACCGCCGAAATAGGCGCCATTGCTACGCGGCCTCCGCGATCTTCCAGACCCCAAAGCAGCAAGGCGGATATGGTATCCGGGCGCAACCGGCCCAACATGACAACAGTGCCCTCCTGCCCGGCCCGGAACGCAGCCTGGTCCAGGAAACGTCGCATGATTTTTGCATCCTGCCGCGCGCCGTCGATATCTCTGAAGATTACCGCAGACGGAATTCCATTACGGGAGGCCAACTTCTGTACCGTGTTGAGCCCGTTATCCTGAGTGATCAGTCCTCGACCCGTTCCACCGGCGATGGCGGCGACCTGATCCGCCAGTTTCCGGTTACCCTGGATGCCGGATCCATCACCTTCAAGAATTCCTACCGTTTCGGGCAACGCTTCAAGCCACACCGAAAGCGATACTTCAGCATCCTGTGCGCTGGCCGCCTTGGGCAGGTCAGCAGTGACCATCACTTCGAACCCGGCCGCCCGATGTCGAGCCATTTTCTCAGCTGCATCGGGGTCTGATGGGCGCACCGCAAACGTAAGCGGATATGGGAAATCCTGAAGCGCCTCGGCGCCATATGCACCCTCATCGTCAATCAGAATGATCGACATGAGGGGTTTGGAATCCGGATTGTCAAACTTCTCTGCGAAGGCCTCGATCGGTTTACCTACAGGAACCTCTTCCTGCGGATCTTGGGCTGCTTCATCATCTCGTTCAGTCAAAGGCACTACACGACGCCCGATAGTGGTATTTCCCGACGAGTTGTCCTCTGCGCCGATCTGCGGAACCGAGGCGATACGCGGTAGAGGCTGACTGGGCAGCGTGTCCTCGTCCCCTTCCACTGCGATTGGGCTATCCTCCGGATTCACCTCCAGCTCGATTGATTCCGAAGGCGAGACTTCGGGCAAGGGCTCGGCAAGAGCAACCTGATCAGCCGGTGGCTCAGGGGCATCTTCTGCGGCATCTGGGCTGAGGTCGGCAAGCGGCGCAGGCTGAACGGGGACAGGCATTCGCGGAACGACCGGGGCCTCACTCGAGATGCTTACGGAATCCGCCTCGCTCGGCGTCGGCGCTTCGACCGGAACGCTTACGTCATTCACTACCGGCTGGCTGTCCGGGGCGTTCTCTGCTTCGGATAAACCGGCCAGAGAATCCTCTTCTTCGACTTCATTCTCGGGCGTCTGCGCAGGGAGTTTGAGCAGATCGGCATCTGCACCCGCCTCAGCGACAACCTCGGAGCTCTCCGACGTCTGCACCGGTGCAGGTTCTGGTGCGACTGTCGCTATGGACGGCTTTTTCGACAGCGGCGCGTTGAGCGATAAGACTGCCCCCAGCACCACAACGACAACTGCGCCTGCGATCATTCCGCCGACAAATCCGCCCATAATATTTGCCTCTCGCCTTAGTCCTGCTGCCTTGCCCTTGCACCATCTGTTGTGGCACCTGCCTGCAGGACCGCCAAGTTCGGGATGCACCCTTGACGCTGCCCCACAAGCCTGAGCATGTATGTGCCAACACTATACCGTGGCCTTGGGTTGCATCGCCAGCCCGAAATGACCAACACGAGACAAGAGCCAAATGCTGCTGCTGATCGACAACTACGACTCATTTACCTACAACCTCGTACATTATTTAGGCGAACTTGGCTCGGAAATGGTCATTCGAAGGAATGACGCGCTGGACGTGCAAGAAGCGATGGCCATGAACCCCGCTGGCATCCTGCTCAGCCCTGGCCCTTGCGACCCTGACCGGGCAGGCATTTGCCTTGCCCTGACTGAGGCAGCCGCCGAAACACGGACGCCTTTGTTGGGTGTCTGCCTTGGCCATCAGACCATAGGTCAGGTTTTCGGTGGAAAAGTCACGCGTTGCCATGAGATTGTGCATGGCAAAATGGGAACAATGCACCACACCGGTAAAGGTGTGTTCGCGGGCCTGCCCACGCCGTTTGAGGCGACGCGCTATCATTCGCTGATTGTGGATCGCGATACCCTGCCCGATTGCCTGGAGATTACGGCGGAATTGGAAGATGGCACCATAATGGGCCTCCAGCACCGCGAACTGCCCATTCATGGCGTACAGTTCCACCCGGAATCCATCGCTTCCGAGCACGGCCACGCGTTGCTCAAGAATTTCCTGTCCGAGATGAAAGTTCCCGCATGAGCGACGCCCTGAAACCGCTGATCGGAGTTGCCGCCGACCGCCCCCTGACACGCGCCGAAGCGGAAGAAGCCTTTGGGATCCTGTTTGACGGCGCCGCAACACCCAGCCAGATCGGCGGGCTATTGATGGCTATGCGCACACGCGGAGAGACCGTCGATGAATATGCCGCCGCCGCTGCCGTGATGCGTGCAAAATGCAATGCAGTTCAGGCACCAGCTGGCGCGATAGATATTGTGGGCACCGGCGGTGACGGCAAGGGAACGCTGAATATCTCGACCGCGACCGCCTTTGTGGTTGCGGGTGCCGGTGTCACCGTGGCCAAACACGGCAACCGGAACCTGAGTTCTAAATCCGGAGCCGCAGATGCGCTAGGCCAGCTGGGTATCAACGTTATGGTCGGCCCGCAAACCGTTGAAAATGCACTGCAAGATGTCGGCATCGGATTCATGATGGCCCCCATGCATCACCCGGCGATTGCGCATGTCATGCCCACCCGGCAAGAGCTTGGGACACGGACGATCTTTAACATTCTCGGTCCGCTGACCAATCCGGCAGGCGTCAAGCGGCAGTTGACCGGAGCCTTTAGCCGAGAGTTGATCCGCCCGATGGCCGAAACGTTGGGCCTGCTTGGGTCCGAACGCGCATGGCTGGTGCACGGATCGGACGGCACAGACGAATTGACCATCACGGGTATCAGTTGGATTGCGGCCCTCGAAGACGGCACAATTAAAGAGGTCGAGCTTCACCCAGAAGATGCAGGGCTGCCGGTACATCCCTTCGAGGACATTCTCGGCGGAACCCCCGAGGAAAACGCAGTAGCCTTCCGAGCTCTTCTAGACGGCGAGGCCTCCGCCTATCGCGATGCGGTATTGTTGAATGCCGCAGCTGCCCTGGTCGTCGCAGAGGCCGCTGCTGATCTGCGCGAAGGTGTCGCAAAAGCCGCTGAAAGTATCGACAGCGGAAAAGCCAAAGACAAGATCGCGGCCCTGGCCCGCATTACTCAGGAGGCCGCATGACCGAAACGGTTCTGGACAAAATCAAAGCTTACAAGCTCGAAGAGGTCGCTTCGGACAAGGCCAATAAGTCTCTGGAAGCTGTTGAAAACGAAGCAAGATCAGCCTCTGAACCACGCGGATTCGCATCAGCCTTGCAAATGGCTGTACGTACTGGGTACGGGCTGATTGCAGAAGTCAAAAAAGCCAGCCCCTCCAAAGGTCTGATCCGCGCTGACTTTGATCCACCAGCACTTGCTCAGGCTTACGAAGAAGGTGGCGCTGCCTGCCTTTCCGTGTTGACCGACACGCCCAGCTTTCAGGGTGCCAAAGAGTTTCTGGTTCAGGCACGCGCAGCCTGTTCTTTGCCGGTTCTACGCAAAGATTTCATGTACGATCCCTATCAGGTGGCCGAAGCCCGCGCTCTTGGGGCGGATTGTATTCTGATCATCATGGCATCGGTTGATGACAGCCAGGCGTCTGAGTTGGAACAGACCGCCTTTGACTGGGGCATGGACGTTCTGATTGAAGTTCATGATGAAGCCGAGCTGGAACGTGCAACGCAGCTCAAAAGCCCGTTGATTGGGATAAACAACCGTAATCTCAAGACCTTCGAGACCACTCTTGATACGACACGCCGCCTGTCAAAACTAGTTCCCGCTGACCGGACCATCGTTTGCGAAAGCGGGTTGAGCACTCCAGCAGACTTGGCCGATATCGCCCGTTTCGGTGCGCGTTGTTTTCTAATTGGCGAGAGCCTGATGCGTCAGGATGACGTCGCAGAAGCGACACACGATCTGCTGTCGCGTCCGCTCAGCCCGGGTGTGATGTGATGCCGCTGACTCACTTTGATGCCCAGGGACAGGCTCATATGGTCGATGTGTCGAACAAGCCCATCACGGATCGTGTCGCCGTCGCAGCGGCTCATATCACGATGGCACAAGATACGTTCGACTTGATCGCAGAAGGTCGCGCCAAAAAAGGTGACGTCTTGGGGGTTGCACGTCTGGCCGGTATCATGGGGGCAAAGAAGACACCCGATCTGATCCCGCTATGTCACCCACTGCCAGTGACCAAAGTTACCGTAGACCTGACACTGGACCCAGAATTACCCGGCATACAGGTACAGGCAACCGTCAAGACATCTGGTCAAACCGGCGTGGAAATGGAGGCGCTGACAGCGGCCTCAACTGCCGCACTGACCATATACGACATGGCCAAAGCCGTCGATAAGGCAATGGAAATTGGCGGCATTCGCGTCTTGCTAAAAGATGGTGGTAAATCAGGTCGTTACGAGGCGAAATGATAACCGTTGAAAGCGCCCGGGCGCAGCTATTCGATCTTGTAAACACCCTCCCCTCCGAGCCGGCTCCCTTGATGGATGCGGCGGGTAGAGTACTGGCCGAGGATGTAGCAGCCACACGCGATCAGCCGCCATTCGCTTCGTCTTCGATGGATGGCTACGCGGTAAAATCGACCGAGGTAGAGCCGCACGCCATGTTCAAAGTCATTGGCGAGGCTGCGGCCGGTCGGCGATTTGACGGTCAGGTTGGACCCGGACAGGCGGTTCGGATCTTCACTGGCGCCCCTATTCCTGAAGGTGCAGATTTTGTTGTCATTCAAGAGGATGTTGATCGCCGAGGTGACCTAATCACCATTTCTGATCTGCCGGGCCCTAAATCCAACATTCGTCCAAAAGGCGTCGATTTCGAAATTGGCGCCAAGATTACGGCTCCACGTCGTTTGCGCCCCGAGGATCTGGCGCTTTTGGCGGCGATGAATATCCCCATGGTGCCGGTTGCACGTAAACCCGTGGTCGCACTGATCGCAACCGGGGATGAATTGATCATGCCCGGCGAAACACCGGGACCGGATCAGATAATCGCCTCAAACACCTTTGGTATCAAAGCGTTGTTAGAGAATGTTGGAGCGCATGTTCGGGTTCTGCCTATCGCCTCTGACACGGTTTCGTCCCTTGAGACCGCCTTTGCTCTAGCAGCCGACGTTGATTTGGTGGTTACGATCGGCGGTGCCTCGGTTGGGGATTATGATCTTGTCTCTCAGGTCTCCACCGCACTGGGGTTGGAGCGGAGTTTTTACAAAATCCGCATGCGCCCCGGCAAACCGCTGATGGCCGGTCGCTTGGGCGATAGCGTGATGGTTGGACTTCCGGGTAATCCGGTCAGCGCAATGGTTTGCAGCTATCTGTTTCTTGCCCCGATGATCCGTAAGATGCTGGGCCTGGAACAGGTTCTGACCCCGCTTCAAAGCGCCAATTTAACTGAGGCAATCCCCGCGAATGGGCCGCGCGAGCATTACATGCGCGCTATCGTGACTGGTGATGGAATTAAAGCCTGCCAAAACCAGGACAGTTCGCTGCTCAGCGTGCTTGCCGAAGCAAACGCGCTTTTGGTTCGGCAACCCAATGACCCGGCACGCCTGGCCGGAGACGAAGTGATGTTCCTCCCGATCTGAGTCCCTACAAGATCATTGACACAAAACGTGAACATGCGTAGAACAAAAGAAAACGTATGAGCGACGAGGTGTGAGCAATGCTGACCAAGAAGCAGTTGGATTTGTTGGAGTTCATCCATAAACGCGTTCAGGCGGATGGCGTCCCCCCAAGTTTCGATGAAATGAAAGCTGCGCTGGACCTGCGGTCCAAATCCGGCATCCATCGGTTGATCACAGCGCTTGAAGAACGCGGCTTTATCCGTCGTCTGGCCCATCGTGCCCGGGCCATCGAAATCGTCAAACTTCCTGAAAGCCTGGGAGGAGAGCCAACAGTCGCTTTCAAGCCCCGTGTTATCGAAGGTGACAAACCCGAAGGCAGACGCCCCGCGAATTTCGAACCAGTGACCGTAGACGCAATGGAATTGCCGGTCATGGGACGCATCGCAGCAGGTGTTCCGATCGAGGCGATCAGCCATGTCTCGCACCGCGTTGCCGTTCCCGGCAGCATGGTTTCCGGCAGAGGTGAGCATTACGCGCTTGAGGTGCGTGGCGACTCGATGATTGACGCTGGTATCAACGACGGTGATGTGGTCGTCATCCGCGAAACCTCTGCGGCTGATAATGGCGATATCGTTGTCGCGCTGGTCGAAGATCAGGAAGCAACGCTCAAACGGTTCTATCGGAGAGGTCAGGCGATAGCGCTTGAGGCTGCCAACCCGGCCTACGAAACGCGTGTACTGCCCGAAGATAAGGTCAAGGTTCAGGGCCGTTTGGTTGGGCTGATCCGAAGCTATTGATCTTTAGCTGTCTGGCGACCACAGCCTTTTGCCTATGACTTCGGCACTGGTCATTACGTTTCCGATGGACAGTGCAATACTTCCTGTCTTGTTCAGCAACTCGGGATCAATCACCATACAGGTGCCGGACAGCTGGACCGGAACAGCAGAGATGACGATTTGGTCATCTCCACATTCGCTGAATTCGCGCGCAGATCGTTTGCCGGTGAGGTGAATCAGCTCTTTGCCCTGCCAGAAATATCTTTGCGACAGATCTTTCCCATCGGGCCAGCGATTTGCGGCAGTTTTCTGGCTCGCGCCGTCTCCGTCGTTTTCAAGCCATACGGTTGCAATAAATTTGCTGCCCTTTTCCTTACTCAGCGCGCGCCCCTGATCAGTCATCACACCAACCAACCCACCGGAGGCTGCGACCAAGACTTCCGGACGGTTACCCTGCCCCCAAAGCGCAATCGCAACCATGCAAGGTGCGACGCCGACCCATCTTGCCCCACCGCGCCACAAGGCGATCCACAGCGAGCCCAATGCAAATATGGGCAAGGCGTAGGGCGGTGGACTGACCACATAACCTTGCGCACCTTCCAGTCCCGAGATCCAGTCTGAAACCGCCAGAATCCATTCCAACCCTGCCCCCATGACCGCCAGCCCAAACCACTCGAGCCCGAATGGCGCCAGGATTGCGGCAATAACGGCCGCAGGAACCACGACGGCTCCCATCACCGGGACCGACAGCATATTCGCAACCAGCCCATAGTGAGACAGTGAGTTGAAATGCGCGGCCCCAATCGGTGCGGTTGCAAGCCCGGCTATGGCAGAGGACATCAATACCCCGATAATGGGCCGTAGCCATTTCGGCCCGAAAGCGGAACCGAAACCGCGTAAGGCTCCGAAAACGGCCACAAGTGCCGTTGTTGCAGCAAAGGACATCTGAAAACCGGGGCTTAACAGAGATTCCGGGCGCAACGACAGCACGATAAGGGCAGCGACGGCCACCGCGCGTAGCGAAATTGACCTTCTGTCGATCAAAATGGCCCCCAGCATTACGCTGACCATGATAAAGGCCCGCTCTGTTGCGACATTCCCGCCAGACAGCAATAGATAAACAACCGCCGCGACCAAGGCGCAAACCGCTGCAATCTTGCGGACCGGAAGTCTAAGAGCGAGCACCGGGACAGCAGACAGCGTGACCCTGCAAATCAGATAAACAAAACCTGTCAACAACCCCATATGCAATCCGGATATCGCCAACAGATGAGCCAGATTAGATGCCCGTAGATTGTTCAGCGTTTCCTGACCCATTCCGCTGCGATCACCCGTCGTGACAGCCGCGGCGAAACCTCCGACCTCTCCAGGCAGCAAAGCGCGCACATGTTCAGAGATCGCCATCCTCCACGCCGTGATGCGGAGATTGGCCCTGTCCGGCGGGGCAACCGACAACACCGGTACGCGCGTGTATCCGACTGCCCCTAAACGTTGAAACCATGCGTGGCGACGGAAATCGAAACCGCCGGGCTCTACCGGCCCCTGAGGCGGCGACAGATGACCTGTTGTCATAATCCTTTGCCCAGGAACCAGCGCGACATCCCCACCATGCAGGGAAAGTCGGACGCGCCGCGGTCGTCGATCCAAGGGCACGTCCCCTAATCGCACCCGATCGAGCGTCACCCGCAGCGCATCCGACGCAGAGCGGTCTATGGCGACAACACGTCCCTCGACCGGGCCATAGTACCGCCAAGACAGAACCGGCTCTGCCACCGTATGGGCACGTGCGCCGGCCAGGATAAACCCGGCAGCGATCAGCGTCCCCCCGATTGCCAACGAAGCCCAGCCAGACCGCGATTTGCGGGCCATCCCCATAGCCGCAACAATCACCGCGCTGAAACAAATGTAAATCTGCCACCCCGGCTCGAACCGGAGCGCGAAATACAGGCCGATGCCAATGGCCAAGCACACTGGTGACCACTGAAACAAATAGCCTGTCTGGTTCAGCAATGCGGTCTCGACCCGTGCCAGAACACGCATGGTTGCCCCCGTCCTTCGGGCTCGTTAGACAGGCGCCAAGTTAAGCCCGACACGGTTACCAAAAGGTTAATCCACACTATGTCCGATCAGGTCGTCACCCGTTTTGCACCTTCACCCACTGGTTTTCTTCACATCGGCGGCGCGCGCACTGCATTGTTCAACTGGCTCTTTGCTCGGGGACGTGGTGGCAAGTTCTTATTGCGGATTGAAGACACGGACCGCGAACGCTCAACCCCAGAGGCTACTGCAGCAATTCTTCAGGGGATGTCCTGGTTGGGCCTGGACCATGATGGCGATGTGATCAGCCAATTCGAAGGCGCCCCGCGTCATGCTGAAGTGGCACATCAGCTGCTAGCGGACGGCAAAGCCTACAAATGTTTTTCGACCCAGGACGAGATCACAGCCTTTCGCGAACAGGCGCGTGCAGAGGGAAAATCGACGCTGTTCCAGAGCCCCTGGCGCGACGCTGACCCTTCGACCCAACCTGACGCCCCATATGCGATCCGCATAAAGGCACCGCGGGACGGGGTCACCGTGATCCGCGATCAGGTTCAGGGCGACGTGACAATCCGCAACGATCAGTTGGACGACATGATCCTGCTGCGCTCGGACGGAACACCGGTTTATATGCTGGCGGTTGTTGTGGATGATCACGACATGGGTGTGACCCATGTTATCCGGGGCGACGATCACCTGAACAATGCCGCACGCCAGATGATGATCTATGAAGCCATGGGTTGGGATGTTCCGGTCTGGGCACATATTCCGCTGATTCATGGTCCGGACGGCAAGAAACTATCCAAACGTCACGGAGCTTTGGGTGCCCAAGAATATCAGGCGATGGGGTACCCGGCCGCGGGTATGCGCAACTATCTAGCCCGTCTCGGCTGGAGCCATGGGGATGACGAATTCTTTACAGATGAGCAGGCGAAAGAGTGGTTCGATCTGGCTGGAATCGGTAAAAGCCCTGCACGGTTCGATCTGAAAAAGCTCGAGAATCTATGTGGTCAGCATATTCCAATCACTGGCGATGCCGCATTGCGGCAGGAAATTCAGGGATACCTGGCGGCGGCGGGACTGCCCGCTCTCACCAATGCACAATCAGGTGATCTGGAACGTGCGATGTATTGCCTCAAGGATCGGGCACGCACTTTCCCGGAACTCCTTGAAAAAGCGCATTTTGTGCTGACGTCACGCCCGATTAAACCTGATGAGAAGGCTGCAAAGGCGCTGTCCTCTGTATCCGACGGTATACTGAGTGAATTGACGCCGCACGTGCAAAATGCTAGCTGGACCCGGAACGAACTGGAGAGTGCCCTGAACTCGTTTGCAGAAGCGAAAGGGCTAAAGTTTGGCAAGCTAGCAGGGCCATTGCGCGCTGCATTGGCTGGTCGGGCTGTAACGCCTTCGGTTTTTGATATGATGCTTGTGCTTGGGCGGGATGAAACCCTGGCACGGCTCTCCGACGCAGCGACATAACCAAAGGTTTCACATTTGGGTAACGCTGCTCCGCTAACACCCGGGCTGCGCCCCTGTGCGCAACCGTTGCCCGCCGAAACGGACGACGATCCGTTTCACGTATGAATGAGGAAGGGACATTATGACCGACAGCAATAAATCAGCCACTTTGACCGTACATGGTAAAACATACGAGTTGCCGGTTCATTCGCCTACCGTGGGACCTGATGTCATCGACATCCGCAAGCTGTACAGCGAAGCGGATGTGTTCACCTATGACCCCGGCTTCACCTCGACAGCCAGCTGCGACAGCACCATCACCTATATCGACGGCGAAAAAGGTGAACTGCTGCACCGTGGCTATCCGATCGACCAGTTGGCCGAGAAATCGCATTTCCTCGAAGTGTGCTACCTGTTGCTTTATGGAGAGCTGCCGGCGGCCAAGGAACTGGAAAAGTTTGAAACCACGATCACCCGCCACACCATGCTGCACGAACAGATGCAGTATTTCTATCGTGGCTTCCGCCGTGATGCGCATCCGATGGCGATCATGGTTGGTGTCGTGGGCGCGATGTCTGCGTTCTATCACGATTCGACCGATGTTTCGGACCCGCATCAGCGTGAGGTCGCATCCCATCGTCTGATCGCCAAGATGCCGACCATCGCTGCCTGGGCTTACAAGTATCACACCGGTCAGCCCTTCGTGTACCCGCGCAACGATCTGGATTATGCTTCAAACTTCCTGCGCATGTGCTTCAGCGTCCCTGCCGAAGAATATGAGGTGAACCCAATCCTCAGCCGCGCGATGGACCGCATCTTTACTCTACACGCGGATCACGAACAGAATGCCTCGACTTCGACTGTGCGTTTGGCCTCCTCCTCGGGGGCGAACCCGTTTGCGTGTATTGCCGCTGGTATCGCGTGTCTTTGGGGCCCTGCCCATGGCGGCGCAAACCAGGCCTGCCTTGAAATGCTGGAAGAAATTGGCACGGTTGACCGTATCCCGGAATATATCGCCCGCGCCAAAGACAAGGCTGATCCGTTCCGCCTGATGGGCTTTGGTCACCGCGTCTATAAGAACTTTGACCCGCGCGCCAAGGTTATGAAGCAATCCGCCGACGAAGTGTTGGATCTGCTGGGGATTGAGGACAATCCCAAGCTGCAAGTCGCCAAGGCGTTGGAAAAACAGGCGTTGGAAGATCCGTATTTCTCCGAAAAGAAACTGTTCCCGAACGTGGACTTCTATTCAGGGATCATCCTCGAGGCGATGGGTTTCCCGACGTCGATGTTCACCCCGATTTTCGCACTGTCGCGCACCGTTGGCTGGGTCAGTCAGTGGAAAGAGATGATCGCAGATCCACAGAACAAAATCGGCCGCCCGCGCCAGCTCTATCTGGGCGAAACCAGTCGCGATTACGTGGACATCGAAAAACGCTGATTTCGATCCCCAACAAACCAAACAGCCCCGGACCAGAATCCGGGGCTGATTTGTTAGAACAGCGTCAACTGGTCCCCGGCTTGGGGCGGGATATCGAACAAATCGCACCGCAGCTTCGGGGTGCGCGTTGCAAGGCCCAGTCGCTTTACAGCCAGTGAAAACCGCTTAGCCACCATCTCGGCATATTCGCCCTCACCGCGCATTCGGTGGCCCCAACGCGGATCATAGTCCCTGCCCCCGTGCATTTGCCGAAGCTTGGACATGACTTTTTCGGCGCGCGTTGGCTCTTGCTCTTGCAGCCAGGTTTGCCAAAGTTGCGAAACTTCGCGCGGCAGCCGCAGCATAATCCAGCTTGCTGCATCCGCCCCGGCATCCCTGCCCGCCTCTAACAGACTTTCCATCTCATGATCTGTCAAACCGGGAATAGAAGGAGAGGTCATGACCCGCACCGGAACCCCCGCTTCGGTCAGCCTGCGAATGATTTTCAAGCGCCGATTTGGCGCGGGCGCGCGTGGCTCCATTCGGCGCGATAAATCCGCATCCAACGTGGTCAGAGATATCCCGACCCGAACCAAACCCTGTTCCGCCATCTGTGCGAGCAGATCGAGGTCACGTTCGATCAGTGCCCCCTTGGTCACAATCGCAACCGGATGGCGAAACTCAGTAAGCACCGACAAACAAGACCTTGTGATTCCAAGGTTTTTTTCAACTGGCTGATAAGGGTCGGTATTGGTTCCAATCGCAATCGGCGCAACACTGTAACCTTTCGCAGAAAGCTCTTTGCGAAGAAGCTCGGCCGCATTGGGTCGGGCAATCAAGCGCGTCTCAAAATCCAGCCCCGGCGACAGACCCAGATAGGCGTGGCTGGGCCGTGCAAAGCAATAGATGCAGCCGTGCTCACACCCCCGATAGGGGTTGATCGAGCGATCAAATGGCAAGTCGGGGGAGCGGTTATAAGTGATTATGCTGCGTGCCGTTTCGTGCCTGACTTCAGTCCGCAACGGAGGAAGATCGTCATCATACCCCCAGCCGTCATCGCAGGGGATTGTGTCAAACCGTTCGAATCTGCCTGCCGTATTTTCCGTGGCTGCTCGCCCCTTGGGAATGGCCGAAGGTAGGTTTGTTCTACTTTTGTTCATGTCATTTGGTATATGGAATATCGGCCGGTCCAGCAAGCGGCACATTTACCTTGCTGAGGCATCATCAGAACCCCAATCAGGCCCTGAACAATTGGTACATTTGAACGAATTGCAGGATGTTCATGTGTAAAATGACGTCGAGATAACGACAAATTTGGCCTATAGGTCGGTCTCGGAACTGCCAAGGTCGCAATCGTCACAGTAGTATTACGGCGAAATGGCCAAAACGGAAAAAATGCCACCACGGGCGCAAGGCCCGAACAGCTCAGGGAAACGCCCCATGTCCGATGAAGAAGACATCGTCCTGTCCGAACTGAACGACGACGAACTGGTCGAACAGATGTTCGATGACCTTTACGACGGTCTGAAAGAAGAAATCGAAGAAGGTGTGAACATCCTGCTGGAGCGCGGCTGGACACCTTATGACATCCTGACCAAGGCACTGGTCGGCGGCATGACGGTCGTGGGCCACGACTTCCGTGACGGCATTCTGTTCGTACCCGAGGTCTTGCTGGCCGCAAACGCAATGAAGGGCGGCATGTTTATCCTCAAGCCGCTGCTGGCCGAAACCGGCGCACCGCGCGTTGGTAAAATGGTGATCGGCACTGTTAAAGGCGACATTCACGACATTGGCAAAAACCTGGTGTCAATGATGATGGAAGGCGCCGGATTCGAGGTTGTTGATATCGGCATCAACAACCCCGTCGAAAACTATCTGGAAGCGCTTGATACCGAACAGCCCGATATCCTGGGCATGTCGGCCCTGCTGACGACGACCATGCCATATATGAAAGTCGTGATCGACACACTGATCGAACAGGGTCGGCGCGACGACTATATCGTTCTGGTTGGCGGCGCGCCCCTGAACGAAGAGTTCGGCAAGGCGATCGGTGCTGATGCCTATTGCCGTGACGCAGCCGTAGCGGTTGAGACCGCAAAGGATTTTGTCTCGCGCAAGCACAATCAGCTGGCGGGTTGATCGACGTCTAGACCATTTCAGGGCCGTCCGGTTTTCGGGCGGCCTTTTTCATTTATTCACCCTACCCTGATCCGAAGCTGACATTATGTGTCGAATACGGGCTTGCCAGCCACCGAATATGCCGATTTTCTAGATAACGAGAAAGAGGCGCGAAATGACTCAGGACCAACTTCCCGACGACGCCAGCCTGACAACACAGGGCTATTCAGACCATCACGGCGCAGGGCGAATTCTGCTATTGGCCTGCGGTGCGCTGGCGCGGGAAATCCTGGACCTAAAGCGTCGTAACGGCTGGGATCATATGGAACTGACCTGCCTGCCCGCCATCTTGCACGTCCACCCGGAACGGATCACGCAGGCGGTGGAAGAGGCCGTTGCCAAACACCGCGACCAATACGATAAAGTTTATGTCGTCTACGCAGATTGCGGCACCGGTGGCCTGTTGCAGAAAGCCTGCGAGGAGATGGGCGTGGAGATGATTAAAGGGCCCCACTGCTATTCTTTCTTCGAGGGGAACCAGGTCTTTGAAAATCGCGGCGAGGATGAAACTACAGCGTTCTACCTAACAGATTTCCTAGCACGTCAATTCGATGCCTTCGTCTGGAAGCCGCTGGGGCTGGATCGGCACCCTGAGCTTAGGGAAATGTATTTCGGCAACTACACGAAACTGGTTTATCAGGCACAGACTGATGATGCGGTTCTGACCGAACGGGCCAAGGAGTGCGCAGACCGAATGGGCCTGGCTTTCGAGCGCCGTTTTACCGGCTATGGTGATCTGCAATCCACGCTGAGCGACTGGGCCAGCCGCCCGCTTTAGGCGGCCTCTATCGCGACCTCGCGGATACGGTCGATCATCGCCCTCAAACCGTTAGATCGTTGCGAGGAAAGATGATCGTTTAACCCCAGCCGCGCCAGTTCGCCTCCTGCGTCAACCTGCGGGACTTCTTGAACCGGCAGGCCGTTATATAGGGATCGCAGAACCGCAATTAGCCCCCTCACGATCAGAGCATCACTGTCGCCGTCAAAATGAAAGGCCCCTCCCTCGACACTGGGATGCAGCCAGACCTGGCTGGCGCAACCATGGACTTTGGTTGCAGGCACCTTCAACGCATCATCCAATGGCGCCATCGCTTTCCCCTGCTCGATGACATGGCGGTACCGGTCTTCCCAGTCCTCCAGGAATTCGAAATCTTCGACGATTTCTTCAAAAGCAGGTGTCGCCATCTCGGGGCTGTCCTCTCATTGGGTTCACATTTTTGAACTATGATCCTGACCAGCATCTGTCCAGCCCCCCACGTGGCTTTTCAAACCCGGAAAAGTGCGATAACTCATTGCCATATAGACTGCTCTGGGTGTTGTGACGATGAAGAAATCACTGTCTGTTCTTTTGGCTGCTGCCTTGACCCTGTCGGCTTGCAGCGCTTGGCGTGATTCTCGGGTCAACCCGACAAACTGGTTTGGGTCCAGTACTCCGGCACCCTCTGAAGTCTCGGTGAACGATGCAAATGCGCTGGTTCCCCAGACAGACGATGGTGTTGGCCTGTTTTCCAAGAAGCCACCCGAGGATAAGAGCTTCCCGATCGCCAAGATCGAAGAATTGCGGATCGATCCAATTCCGAATGGAGCTATCGTTTACACGACTGGGATTGCTGCAAGGCAGGGTGCCTATAATGCGCGGCTTGTTCGTGTTGAAAGCGAAGAGAATGCAAAAAACGGCATTCTCGAATTCACGTTCCGTGTCGACTACCCGTCATATGCGACAAGCCAGGGGACCGAACGGTCCCGAAGAGTATCCAATGCAATCAATATCAGCCGAGACGAGCTTGCAAACATTCGGCTGGTCCGCGTCAAAGGGGAACAAAATGCCCTGGAATCCCGCCGCAGATAATTCCTGCTAAAGCTCTACGACCGTGACGGTCTGCCCTTTAGCTGCCAGGGCGATTTTGCCATCGCACAGTTTCAGGGCATCTTCGCCGAATACCTCGAACCGCCAACCGGACATTGCAGGTAATTCCCGTTCACCGGCTGCGATCTGATCCAGTTCGGAACTGGTAGCAATCAGTTTGGCGGCCACGCCCGAGCTTTCCGTTTTTGATTTCAGCAGCACCCGCAATAGGTCGGCGAGCGCAGGATTTACCTTCAACTTGTCACGGCTGATATCAATCTTGGGCAATTTTTCTGGTGGGCAATTAACACCCTTTTTGACGGCGGCCAGAATCCCATCCGCAATGACCCCTTTGCGGGCCTCGCGCAGCAGCAGGCGCGATCCACCCAAATCTGAGAGGGATTTCGGCTTGGTCGATGCCAGTTCGATCAGAGCGTCGTCTTTGAACACCCGGCTACGCGGTACGTTGTTTTCCTGCGCATAGGCTTCGCGAAACTCGGCCAACTCGCGAACAACAGCCAAAAACTTGGCCGAGTTCGTCCGGGTTTTGATACGCTTCCACGCATTTTCGGGCTGGATCTCATAGGTGCCGGATTGCGTCAGCGTGCGCAGCTCTTCGGCGACCCAATGGCTGCGCTTGGTTTTCGTCAACTCGGCCGACAGATACTCATAGATTTTCCGCAGATGCGTTACATCTGCCAGGGCATACGTCTTTTGCGCCTCGGACAGTGGGCGGCGTGACCAGTCGGTAAATCGAGAGGTCTTGTCCACGCCTTCCTTACAAATCTTGCGCACCAGGGTTTCATAGCCAACCTGCTCGCCAAATCCACAGACCATAGCAGCGACCTGGGTGTCGAACAGAGGGTTGGGGAACACACCCGCCTCAACCCAGAAAATCTCAAGATCCTGACGGGCTGCGTGAAATACTTTAACCACGCTTTCATCGGCGAAGAGCTCGTACAAAGGCTCCAGAGTCATCCCTTCGGCCAACGGGTCGACCAAAACGGCGCTGTCTTCGTCGGGCGACGGGACCGCCAGTTGAAGCAGGCAAAGTTTGGAATAGTAGGTCCGTTCGCGCAGGAACTCGGTATCTACGGTTACGTAATCAAAGGCCGCAGCCGCTTTGCAGAAATCGGCCAGCTCTTGCGTCGTCGTGAGGGTTTTCATTCGTGGTGCTATTCTTGCTTTTGTTTTTAATCACCCGTCAGTCCTACACGTTTCCGGGCCGTCGGGCGAACCATAGGCCGAATGGCAACCGCGTGTAAATCACCCCGCGGGATTCACGGCAAAAGCACCGGTGTGCGGTCATTTCCGGCAAAGCGGCGCAATACGGCAGGATAAAGCCTGTGTTCGTAGGTCAGAACGCGCGACGCCAAAGTCTCAGGAGTGTCTCCAGCCTCAATATTCAGGCGGGCTTGCCCCAAGATTGGGCCATCGTCCAGCGCTGCGGTCACTTCGTGAACCGAGCATCCATGCTCGATATCACCTGCTGCAATCGCACGGGCATGGGTGTTCAGACCCTTGTATTTCGGCAACAGTGACGGGTGGATGTTGAGAATCCGACCCTGAAAGCGCGAGACGAAATCACCGGTCAGCACCCGCATGAACCCAGCCAAACACACGATGTCCGGTTGTGCTTGCTCTAACGGTTTCAGCAGCTCGGCCTCAAAAGCTGCGCGGTCGCCCTTGAATGG
Source organism: Ruegeria sp. YTSA226 (assembly GCF_059609905.1). Classification (NCBI taxonomy): domain Bacteria; kingdom Pseudomonadati; phylum Pseudomonadota; class Alphaproteobacteria; order Rhodobacterales; family Roseobacteraceae; genus Ruegeria; species Ruegeria sp. YTSA226. Next base: position 4,079 of record NZ_JBXWMQ010000016.1, on the reverse strand, counting down.
CCGGTGATCTACGGCTGCGGTTGCAATTCCCCGATTAGCTGCCTTTTTCAGTCCCCCAGCCTCAGCATCGTTCGACAAGACCAAACAAGGTCTGGCCGGATGGTCACCGGTCATGCTGTCGACCAGAGAGACCATATTCGACCCCCCGCCCGAGATCAGAATGGCGACGCGCTTATGGCTCACAGCAATTTGCCCGAATAGGCCACTCCTGCGGTGTCGGTCACGGTGCCAATCCGCGAAACCGTCTCACCAGCTTGGGCCAGCAGTGCCGACAGGTCGTCGGCCTGCTCTGCGCCGCAAACCACGATCATGCCGATGCCACAGTTGAAAGTCTTGAGCATCTCGGATTCAGCAATACCGCCGGTTTCTGCCATCCAGCGGAATACGGGCGGCAAATCCCAGGAGTTCAAGTCGATCTGGGCACCCAGCCCTTCGGGCAGCACCCGTGGCAGGTTTTCGGTCAGGCCACCGCCGGTGATATGGGCGAGCGCATGCACCCCGCCTGTCCGGATCGCCTGTAGCGCAGGTTTCACGTAAAGGCGCGTCGGGGTCAGCAGTGCCTCGCCCAGCGATCCATCCCCAAAGGGCGATGCCGCATCCCAACCCAGGCCCGAGATCCCGACCAGCTTGCGCACTAGCGAATAGCCATTGGAATGCACCCCGTTTGAGGCCAGCCCAAGCAACACGTCACCCTGTTGAACATCTGCAGGAAGGTGTGCGCCGCGCTCCATCGCACCGACTGAAAACCCGGCCAAATCGAAATCACCATCGGGATACATGCCCGGCATCTCGGCAGTTTCGCCGCCAATCAATGCGCAATCCGATTGAACGCAGCCTTCGGCAATGCCCTCAATGATCTGTGCGGCGGTCTCGGTATCCAGTTTGCCTGTGGCGAAATAGTCGAGGAAGAAAAGTGGCTCGGCCCCCTGACAGATCAGATCGTTGACGCACATGGCCACAAGATCGATACCAACGCCATCGACCAGGCCTGTTTCAATCGCGATCCGCAACTTGGTGCCAACACCGTCGGTGGCACCGACAAGAATCGGATCCCGATAACCTGCATCCTTCAGGTCGAACAATGCGCCGAACCCGCCCAGCCCGCTCATCACACCGGATCTGCTGGTCCGCTTGGCAGCAGGTTTTATCCGGTCGACCAGAGCATTCCCCGCATCAATATCAACGCCCGCATCCGCGTAGGTGATTCCGTTTTTGCCTGCTGTCATGGCCAACCTCTTTTGAATGGTTCCCGCGCGGGTTAGTCGATTGTTGGAGATGTTGCAACGGTCAGGCTTGACGCGGGCGTTCACCATGATAGGCAAAGCGCCTAGGCGGGCCTGTAGCTCAATTGGTTAGAGCAGAGCGCTCATAACGCTTTGGTTGGGGGTTCGAGTCCCTCCGGGCCTACCAAAATCCGCAAATTTCCCTTTAAAAACAACGCTCGATTGGCCCGAAAATAGAGAGAGATGCTCCACGACCTAACAATAGGTTGCGAGGCAAGTGCCCCACGGTTTCAGGACATATCTTCGATTCCCGCCCGGGATATCCCGGTAACTTTTCAGGCGCTTGAATCAGTTTATCGGTCACTGAACATCCGACAATCCAAGATGAACTCACACCAGATTTGGCAGAGCAGAGGTCCGGTGCACGATGCTCTAGCGTCCGATGATAATATCGGCACACAGACCGCCCAGATGTTCGCTTTTGCCCAATCGAAGCACGCCGCCATGGGCTCGGGCGACATCTGCCACAATGGCCAACCCTAGACCAACACCGCTGCCCCGATTCTGGTTGCGCGCCGGATCCAATCGCGAGAAAGGTTTGACCGCTTCGGTGCGCTGCTCGGGCGGAATACCCGGACCATCATCTTCAACGCGGATACGCAGCGATTTGGAAGAGACCGACAGGCTGATTTCAGCGCGATTTCCGTACCTGACCGCATTCCCGATCAAGTTCTCTACCGCGCGACGAATAGCCGTCGGGCGCAACATTGCGGTTCCTGCGCCATCAACCTTTACCAGATCGACCTTATGCCCTGCCCTGCACGCATCCTTGACGATCTGCCGAAGGAACCTCTCAGGGTCTACGGATTCCGGCGCCACTTCTGCCGCTCCTTTGGAAAAGTCCAAAAACGCGTCCAGCAATAGCTGCATTTCATCCACGTCCTGTTGCAATGGCGCTGCCTCACCTTCGGGCAACAAAGACAGCCCAAGCTTGAGACGCGTCAAAGGCGTTCGCAAATCGTGGCTGACACCGGACAGCATCATGGTGCGCTGCTCCATCTGACGCTCAATCCGGGCGCGCATATCCAGAAACGCACTGCCAGCCGCTCGCACCTCGATCGCGCCGCCTGGCGAATAAGGAACAACCCGCCCGCGTCCGAACGCCTGTGCAGCCTCGGCCAGACGGGTGATCGGTCGTAGCTGGTTGCGCATGTACAAAAACGAAATGGTTGTCATGATGATCGCAAAGAACAAGACGGTCACAATCAACTGATGCGGCGCGGTTGGGGACAATCGCCGACGGTCGAAAGTTAGCTGCAATACACCCAAATCCGTCTGCAGATACAATCGAGCCTCCTGCCCGCTTGGCAAGGCGACCGCTACAAGATCGGGAAGCAGGGCGCGCAACTCGGATTCGACTTGAGGTGCAATGAAATCATACCAGCGGCGATTCCCGATGACTGGCGTTTCGTTTATCCCGAGAAACCGCAGTTTCATATCAAGCGCGGCCAGATCGGGCCGAAGTTCGGCCACCGCCTGATGCTGCGTTTCAGAATGTTCTATCACATCCGTAACCAGCGTAACCTCACGCGATGCGGCACGAGTCATTTGCGCAGTGACATCTTCTAGGTGCTTTTGCAAAAAGGCGACACTGATCACCAGCAGCATCACCACCACCGGCAAAATGAGAATCAAAGCCGCCCGAGCGTACAGGCTGCGCGGCATATAAAGTTTGAGCCATTGCGTCGTCATGGGTTAAACCTAACGGGCTGTTCAGACGAGAGAAAGAGTGCAGAATGCAAGCACCGGACGATTTCAATCCAATGCCAGGTCGAGATGACGAATTACAACCGGGCCTGAGGCGGATTCTTGCCCCCAACCCGTCTCCGATGACATATCGCGGCACCAATACATACTTGCTTGGCCAAACCGATCTTGCGGTGATTGACCCCGGCCCTGCCAACGCGGATCATCTGGATGCAATCCTGAACGCGGTTAAACCCGGACAACGGATCAGCCACATCATTGTCACACATTCTCATCTGGACCACTCTCCGCTTGCTGCACCGCTGGCCGAACGAACGCAAGCAAAGATCATTGCTTTCGGAGGCCCCGAAGCAGGCCGCAGTGAGGTGATGGCCGAATTGGCTACTCAGGGGCTCGCAGGCGGAGGTGAAGGGATCGACACGGCGTTCCGCCCGCATATCGAAGTCGAAGATGGTGATGTAATCGCCGCCGAAGGGTGGCAGTTGAATGTGATCCATACGCCCGGTCATCTTGGTAACCATATTGCGCTGGGTTGGGGGGATGTCTGCTTTACCGCCGACCATGTGATGGGTTGGGCCAGTTCACTGGTGTCACCACCTGATGGTGATCTGACCGATTTCATGGCGGCTTGCGAAAAGCTAGGGCAACATAACTGGTCCGTATTCCACGCAGGGCATGGCGCACCGATTAACGACCCTGCCAAAAGGCTCGATTGGTTGATCACCCACCGGCGCGCCCGGGAAAAACAGATTCTGTCCGCATTGGAAACCAGGCCAGGAACCGCCCGGGAATTGGCCGAGCGAATCTATACCGAAACCCCCGCCGCCCTGTTGCCCGCTGCCGAACGGAATGTATTCGCCCATCTCGTTGATCTTACGTGCCGATTTCTGGTTGCACCGCAGTCAAAATTATCTGTCGGCGCGATCTTCGCCAGAACCCCATAGATGCCGAGGTAAATTTTTTTCCAAAACCGCGCTTCCCCTCTGGACGGCGAAATTTCGGGTTGCTATATGGCGCGAACCGTTCCGGCGTAGCTCAGCGGTAGAGCAGTTGACTGTTAATCAATTGGTCGTAGGTTCGATCCCTACC
>NZ_JBXWMQ010000015.1:0-95034 GCF_059609905.1 Ruegeria sp. YTSA226 | reverse complement strand
CATAATGGCTTCGATGAACCAGAAATCCTCCGTTGCTCAAACCCTAAATCTATCCGGTAGGTGCTGACGTCAGACAGGATCCTCACCGTCCTGAAGAAGGGCTTGAGCGTTGAGAGTGCCCATCTCAAGTTGCTTTACCGTCTGCCCTACAACACCCTGAACCCCGAGGTAGAGCGGCTGTTTGGCGCCAACATCTTCTCGGTCACACGGCAGGTACATTTCTCCAACGCCACGCCGATGGACTCGGTCGATATGGTGCTGTTCATCAACGGTCTGCCCATCGTGACCATGGAGTTAAAGCAGCCGTGGAAGGGCCAAAACGTCCATCACGCCCGCAAGCAGTACCAGGACCGGAACCACCGTGAGCCGCTGTTCGAATTTGGTCGCTGTCTGGTGCATTTCGCCGTGGATACCCATGATGTGTCGATGGCCACCAAGCTGGCAGGTAAGAGCACATTCTTCCTGCCGTTCAACAAAGGTGATGGCCACGGCAAGGGCAACCCGATCAACCCAACGGGCCACAAGACCGCATACCTTTGGGAAGAGGTGCTGGAGAAGCGATCCCTCACCAACATCATCGAGCACTTTGCTAAGATGGTGGAAGAAGAGAACAAGGAGACCGGCAAGAAGACCAAGACCCTCTTCTTCCCTCGTTACCACCAGTTGGACGTGGTGCGGCAGGTGCTGAACGATGTGAAATCCAATGGCGTTGGTCAGCGGTATCTGATCCAGCACTCTGCGGGATCGGGTAAGTCGAACTCCATCACCTGGCTCGGGTATCAGTTGATCGAGACCTATAATGCCGATGGCACTGCCAACATCTTCGATAGCGTGATTGTCGTCACAGACCGGCGGGTACTGGACAAGCAGTTGAAGGACAACATCCGGGCGTTCTCAGAGGTGAAGAACGTCGTCGCCCACGCCTACGACTCGGCTGAGTTGAAAAAAGCGCTAGAGAACGGCAAGAAGCTGATCATCACCACGATCCAGAAATTCCCTTGGATTTTAGATGGCATCGCCGATCTCTCCGACCGTAAGTTCGCGGTGATCATCGACGAGGCCCATTCCTCCCAATCCGGGAGTGCCGCTGACAAGATGAACGAAGCAATCAGCGGTGGTGGTGACGAGGAAGAGCCAGAAGACCTGCAAGACAAAATCCTGGTGGCCATGGCCCGCCGGAAGATGGGCAACAATGCCTCGTTTTTTGCCTTCACGGCTACACCTAAGAACACCACCCTGGAACGATTTGGTCGGCAGAACGCCGAGGGAAAGTTCGTACCGTTCCATCTGTATTCGATGAAGCAGGCAATTGAGGAACAGTTCATCCTCGATGTGCTGAAGAACTACACAACCTACAAGAGCTACTATGAGCTTCAGAAATCCATCGAGGACAACCCGGAGTTCAACACCAAGAAAGCCCAAGGGAAGCTGCGGGCCTATGTCGAGGCACATCCTGACACGATCAAGACCAAAGCTGCGATTATGCTCGACCACTTCCGCGACAACGTGGTTCGGCCCAAGAAGCTGAAGGGCAAGGCACGGGCCATGGTGGTCACCCGCAACATCGAGTCTGCCATTCGGTACTTCCTGGCGATCAGAGAGGCCCTGAATGCCGCAGGGAGCCCCTACAAGGCCGTGGTGGCCTTTACCGGCAAGAAGCTGGTGGATGGCGTGGAGCACACTGAGGACAGCCTGAACGGCTTCCCAGGCAACGATATCGCCAAAAAGTTCAAAGACGACGAGTACCGCATCCTTGTCGTGGCCAACAAGTTCCTGACGGGCTTTGATGAGCCGATGCTCACCACCATGTATGTGGACAAGAAATTGCAGGGCGTATTGGCGGTACAGGCCCTGTCACGGCTCAACCGGTCCAACAAAAAGCTGGGTAAGGAAGAGACCTTCATCCTCGATTTCCACAACACGGTTGAGGACATCAAGGATGCGTTCGATCCGTTCTACACCTCAACGGCCTTGAGCCAGCCGACCGACGTGAACGTCCTGCATGATCTGAAGGATCACCTTGATGACACGGGCATCTATGAGTGGGACGAAGTCGTTCAGTTCAATGAATTATTCTTTGAGGGTGTCGAGGCGGATCAGTTATCGCCGATCCTTGATACTGCGGCTGGCCGGTTTGATGAACTTGAAGATGACGAGAAGATCGACATCAAGATCAAGGCCAAACAGTTCGTGAAAATCTACGCCCAGGTGGCCTGCATCATCCCGTTTGAAAATGCGGACTGGGAGATGTTGCACTGGTTCCTGAAGTTCCTCATCCCTGAAATGAAGGTCAAAGACAAAGATCAGGATGAAATTGATGGTCTCATGGAGAGTGTCGATCTAACTACCTACGGTCTGGAACGGGTGAAGATTGGTCATACTATCGGCCTGGATGACTCTGGCAGTGAGATTGTTCCGCCAAATCCAAATCCCCGAGGTGGTCACGATGACCCAGAAAAAGACCCTTTAGACATGATCGTAGCCGCCTTCAACGAACGCTATTTCAATGGTTGGGATGCGACACCGGAGGAGCAAAGAATCAAGCTGATCAACATCCTCAACCACGCAATGAGCGACCCTGCATTTCAGAACAAGGTTGTATCCAACCCTGACGAACAAAACCGACGCATCGCCAGTGAAGCACTATTTGAAAAAGCAATGCGCAACGAACGTCGGCGAGAAATCGACCTTTACAAGAAGTACGCCTCAGATGACGATTTCAAATCAGGTCTTCACGAAGCTCTCATGCGCATGATGGAACAGGTTCTAAAGTCAGGAGACCACAGACCTGTAGGATAAACCTAGTGGTCTGTTGCGCTCACCAATGCGCAAAGCCCACCGGAAGCACACACCTGCAACTCTATCCTTGCTTTAAGTTTAGAACTCAAGGCTCACCCAATAGAAGAAATGGCGTCGGCATTATGCACTTCTGAGTTGAAATCGCGCAAACTAATGCGCAAATCATGCAAACTTATGGGGTTCGTGCAGGTTTGTGCGCGTCCCTACAAAAATTCAGAAGTCCAGATTTTCGACGCTCAGAGCATTTTTCTGTATAAATTCACGGCGCGGTTCCACGACATCGCCCATCAATTTAGTAAACAGGTCATCAGCTTCGAGCATATCATTCACCCGCACCTGCAACAGCGTCCGTGCATCCGGGTCCAACGTGGTTTCCCACAGCTGATCTGGGTTCATCTCGCCCAGTCCCTTATAGCGCTGCAGGGACAGGCCCTTTTCACCCTCTTCCAGAATGGCACGCAACAGATCCAGCGGACCGTGGATGGCCTGCGACCGGTCGCGGCGGATCAGGGTTGCGGATGTGTTATAGATTTCCTGCAGGCTTTGGGTAAAGCTGCCGGTCTTGCGCGCTTCGCCCGAGCGCAGCATCGGGCCGTCCAGCGTACGCACCTCTTCAACGCCGCGCAGAATACGAGCCAGGCGGATGCCGTGATCCTGCGTGATCCGACCCTGCCAGCCACGTTCGTATTCCAATGCGATCAGGTCAAGACGGGCTGCGACCTTGTCGGCCACGCCTTGCAGATCGGCATCAACCGCACCGGGGACAAAGGCACCGGCCACGGCGGCCTGTTCCAGAATGTGGCGCGGATAGTGCGTCGGGAATGCATCCAGAACGCGTTTCAGCTGGCGCGCTTCGTCAACCACGCGCGCCAAGTCCTGGCCGGACAATTCCTCGCCCGAACCCAGTTTCAGCACCGCACCCTCGACGCCCTGATTGATCAGGTAGTCATCCAATGCCGCCTGATCTTTCAGATACACCTCGGACTTACCGCGCGCGACCTTATAAAGCGGCGGCTGCGCGATATACAGGTATCCGCCCTCGATCAGCTCTGGCATCTGCCGGAAGAAGAAGGTCAACAACAGCGTCCGGATATGTGCACCATCCACATCCGCATCCGTCATGATAACGATCTTGTGGTAGCGCAGCTTTTCGATATTGAACTCATCGCGGCCAATGCCCGTGCCCAGCGCCATTACCAGATTGCCGATTTCCTGGCTCGACAGCATCCGGTCGAACCGTGCACGCTCCACGTTCAGGATTTTCCCACGCAGCGGCAACACGGCCTGTGTCAAACGATCCCGCCCCGTCTGAGCCGAGCCACCAGCCGAGTCCCCCTCGACCAGGAAAACTTCGGTCTTTGACGGGTCCTTCTCGGAACAATCCTTCAGCTTGCCGGCCAGATAGTTCACATCCATCGCCGTTTTGCGGCGGGTCAGTTCACGGGCTTTTCGTGCGGCTTCACGGGCCAGAGCAGCCTCGATGATTTTGCCCACGATGATTTTGGCTTCATTTGGGTTTTCCTCAAACCATTCAGCCAGCTTCTCGTTCACCATCCCTTCGACCGCCGGGCGGACCTCGGAACTGACCAGCTTGTCTTTGGTCTGTGAGGAAAACTTTGGATCCGGTACTTTGACCGACAACACGCAGGTCAGGCCCTCGCGCGCGTCATCGCCCGTAAAGCTGACCTTTTCCCTTTTTGCAATGCCGCTGGATTGGGCATAGTTGTTGATCGTGCGGGTCAGCGCACCCCGGAAACCCGCAATATGAGTACCGCCATCGCGCTGAGGGATGTTGTTAGTAAAGGGAAGAACTGACTCGTGATAGCTGTCATTCCACCACATCGCGATTTCGACACCGATATCGTCCCGCTCACCCTTGATATAGATCGGCTCGGGCATGGCAGACGACTTTGATCGATCGAGGTATTTGACGAATTCCTTCACGCCGCCCTCATAAAACAGCTCAGTTTCCAGCCGTTCTGCGGGGCGTTCGTCGACCAGGATGATCCGCACACCCGAATTCAGGAAGGCAAGCTCGCGCAGGCGCTTTTCCAGCGTCTCGAACGAGTATTCGAGGTTCGAGAACGTATCGGTCGAGGCCAGAAAGCGCACCTCGGTCCCCGTACGGTCGCCACATTCGCCGACCACTTTCAGATGCTCGACGGTTTCGCCCCCTTCGAACCGGGCGACATGTTCTTTTCCGTTGCGCCAGACGCGCAGTTCCAACCAGTTGGACAGCGCATTCACAACCGAAACGCCCACGCCGTGCAGACCACCAGACACTTTGTACGAGTTGCTGTCGAACTTACCGCCCGCATGCAGCTGGGTCATGATGACCTCGGCGGCGGACACGCCTTCTTCGTGATGGATATCCACCGGAATTCCGCGACCGTTGTCGCTGACTGAGACGCTGGAATCGGCGTGAATTTTCACTGTCACATGGTCGGCATGACCGGCCAGAGCTTCGTCAATTCCGTTGTCGACAACCTCATACACCATATGGTGCAGACCCGAGCCATCATCGGTGTCGCCGATATACATGCCTGGGCGCTTTCGAACTGCCTCTAAGCCTTTGAGAACCTTGATTGAATCCGCGCCGTATTCTTGCGGTGCCTGTGCGTCTTCGGACATGCCGTTAGTACCTATATTATTTTGGTAACTTATACGTTCTCTGGTGGGGAATGTCACGCGATCCCCCAATATTTTGTGCCAGAGTTTGGATTTTCAGCCGATCAAAGCTGATCGAGGTCTGCGGCGATATCTGCGGCGATTTCCTTGGCGTCGACGTCTCTGCGTTCAGCGGACAATCGCAGGCCCAACAGGTCGGATTGATAGCGCGCCGCAAGCCGCTCTGGATCGTGGTCAGGACCGATCTCTCGGGCCTGTTGCGCCTGCCTAAACAGCGTTGCAAAACATTGCTTCATCTCAGCCATATGCCGGCTGGCTTTCTGCGCTAGCTGGTGATCCCTTGCCTGCAATTCGGCAAAGGTCTTGGCGAGCATACAGGCCTGCACCGGCGTTTGGCTGGAATCGATCACAATCTGCGGCTGCGTCTTTAACGCGGCCAGCGGCCCGATGTCTTCTGCCAGCGCTGTCAGCCGCGCTACACCGTCCTGCGTGTAACGTTCCAGCGCCATCGCATAAAGCGCGTCTTTTGACCCAAAGGCCGCATAGAAACTGCCTGGCTTCAACTTCAGCTCGCGCTCCAGATCCTTCAACGACGTCCCGGCCCAGCCATGGCGCCAGAATATGTCGCGGGCCTGCGCGATCAGCGCGTCTCGGTCATAGGCAGGTTTGCGGGGCATCGACATCACCAATTCTTGAACGGTCACTCAAATATATACTTGAGTGATCGCTCAAGAAAGACTATTTCCGACTCAGACATCAAAAAATGGAGCATCCACATGGCCGATTTCCCATCCCACGACCTGACCACCGCCCCCGAAGGGTCCAAACCTCTGTTGGAAAAATCTCAGGCCGCGTTTGGCCGCTTGCCCGGCCTGCATAAGGTGATGGCCGAAAGCCCACAGCATCTGGAAGGCTACCAGGTTCTACATGGCCTCTTCATGCAGACCGATTTCGACAATGACGAAAAAACCGTCGTCTGGCAGACCATCAATGTCGAGAACGAGTGCCACTATTGCGTGCCCGCCCATACCGGCATCGCCAAGATGATGAAGGTGTCGGATGACATCACCGAAGCGCTGCGCAACGAAACCGCGCTGCCCAATGCCAAGCTCGAGGCGCTGCGGACATTTACGCTGCAGATGATGCAGACCCGTGGCAATCCCACCGAGGCGCAGCTGCAAGCCTTCTTTGACGCTGGTTATTCGCACCGCGCCGTGTTGGACGTGGTGCTGGGCCTGGCGCAGAAAACCATGTCGAATTACGTCAACCACATGGCACAGACCCCAGTCGACGAAGTAATGCGCGGCTTCTTGTGGGAACGTAAGGTCAGCGAACCGGCCTAATCGACGATCGAGCCCTCATCACCTTCGGTGACAACCAAGGTCTGGGCGCGGTCCCCCAATTCTGCAAACAGTTCAGGCCCGGTGCCCGTCATCCAGGCCTGAGCCCCCAACGCGCTAATCTCTTCATAAAGCGCGGCGCGGCGCCCGGCATCCAGATGGGCGGCAACCTCATCCAGCAACACAATCGGCGGTGCCCCGATCATCCCGGCCAAAGCGCGCGCGTTGGACAGGATCAGCGAGACCAGCAGCGCCTTTTGCTCACCGGTCGAGCAATCCTTGGCCGGAACGCCCTTGGCGGCAAAGACGCCGTACAGGTCAGACCGGTGTGGCCCGACCAGTGTGCGCCCCGCCGCCAGATCGCGAAAGCGGCTTTCATTCAGCCCCTCTCGCAGATCATCCGCCGTTTCCGGCATGGCACCTTCGGTTTGAACCAGCTCAAGATCAGCCGATGGAAAACCCGTTTCGGCCTGATCCTGTGCTGTGCGCAGATGATCCAGAGCGGCCATGCGCGCCACATGGATGCGATGCCCGGTTTCGGCCATCTGCCCCTCAAGCGCCGCGTACCAATGGGCATCGCGCACCTGTTCTTTCAGTAGCCGGTTGCGTTCGCGCATGGATTTTTCATAAATCAGTGAGGCTTCGGCGTGGGCAGGATCAAAGCTGAGCGCGATGCGATCGAGAAATCGCCGCCGCCCCTCAGCCCCCTCGATCCACAGCCGATCCATCGAAGGAATCAACCAGACAACCCGCGCCAGTTTACCCAGATCAATCTGACTGGCGGATTTGCCATCAATCCGAACCTGCCGCGCCGTGCCGCCTTCGGACCATGTCTCGATCTCGTAATGCTGTCCCTGTGCTTGCAGCAGACCGGATAGCTTCCAGCCCAGCGCCTCGGGGCGACGCGTCATCTCGGCAGCACTGGCCCGCCGCATGCCACGGCCGGGTGAAAACATCGAAACAGCTTCAAGGATATTGGTCTTACCCGCGCCGTTGGGTCCGTGAATGGCAACCGGGCGGCCATCCAGCGACAGGCGCGCCAGTTTGTGAGAGCGAAAATGCGAGACCGTCAGTTCGGTCAGGGCCAAGGTCATGACCCCTCTCTTTCCTCAGCGATCAGCCCCCAAAGCCGATCAGACACGCATCGGCATGACCACATAGACCGCGCTCAGGTCATTGCCTTCGCGCATCAGGGTCGGATCACCAGCGGAGTTGAACAGGAACACCGCGTTTTCGCGATCCACCTGAGAGGCAATCTCCAGCAGGTATTTTGCGTTGAAACCGATCTCGAGCCGTTCATCTGAATAAGCGACGGCCAGCTCTTCTTCGGCGGCACCGCTGTCCGGGGCATTGACCGAAAGAACCAGTTTATCCGTATCCAGCTGCAGCTTGACCGCGCGCGAACGTTCAGACGAGACCGTCGCAACCCGGTCGACGGCCTGCGCAAACTCAGCCGCATCCACTTCCAGTTGCCGCGTGTTGCCCTGCGGGATGACCCGTGTGTAGTCGGGGAATGTGCCGTCGATCACCTTCGAGGTCAGCGTGATATCCGGCGTTGCGAAACGCACCTTGGTTTCGCTGACGGAAACGGCGATATCCATCTCGTCATCATCCAACAGCTTGCGCATCTCACCCACGGTTTTGCGTGGCACGATCACGCCGGGCATATCCGCAGCCCCATCCGGAAGGTCTGCGTCAATGCGCGCCAGACGGTGACCATCGGTGGCCACACAGCGCAGCACCTTGCCGCCTTCGGAGCCATCTGAAACATGCATATAGACGCCATTCAGATAGTACCGCGTCTCTTCGGTTGAGATGGCGAATTTCGATTTGTCGAACAAACGGCGCAGCAATGCTGCCGAAGCCGTAAAGTTCGACTGGTATTCCGATGAGGCCATAACCGGGAAATCTTCTTTCGGCAGAGTCGCCAGAGAGAAGTTCGATCGCCCGGCTTCAACCGTCAGGCGACCTGCCGCACTGTCGGCGGTCAGGGTGACCAGCGCGCCATCGGGCAGCTTGCGCACGATCTCGTGCAGGGTTGTGGCGGCAACCGTGGTGGCGCCGGCCTTTTCCACCTGCGCAGGGGCCTTGTCGACCACTTCGATATCCAGATCGGTGGCGCGGAACATGGCCTGATCGCCTTCGGCCTCGATCAGAACATTAGCAAGTATAGGGATCGTGTTGCGTCGTTCGACGACGGATTGGGCCTGGGAAACGGCCTTGAGAAGGGTGCCGCGTTCGATGCTGATCTTCATACCCTTAATTCCTCTGACTTGCGTGCCGAAAATGGGCGGGACTGGCACGTTAGCGCCTCCGCCCCGAGGCACAAGGATTTTTTATGGATTTCTGAGTCGGTTTGCCCGCAGGGTCAAGAGGCGCGTGACCCTGCGGTCACAGTTCATAGCCAACCGTGGACTATTGCGCACAAAAAAAACGCCCCGGCCATCAAGATCCGGGGCGCCTGTTTAATGCCTAGAAGATACTCAGGCTTCCAGCGCGCGACGCAGCATTTCCACGTCTTCGGCGATTTGGCCATCGGTTGTCTTCAGTTCTTCGATGCGTTTGACGCCATGCATGACCGTGGTGTGATCGCGTCCGCCAAACCGACGGCCAATCTCGGGCAAAGAGCGGCTGGTCAGCTGTTTGCACAGATACATCGCCACCTGACGCGGGCGCGCATAGGAGCGCAAACGCTTGGGGCCTATAATGTCGCTAAGGCGGATATTGTAATATTCTGACACTTTGCGCTGAATCTCTTCGACGGTAATCTTGCGTTCTGACGCGCGCAGCACGTCCGCCAGGCAATCCTGCGTCAGCTCCATGTCGATCTCTCGCCCGACAAGCGAGGCAAAGGCAAACAGCCGGGTCAAGGCCCCTTCCAAAACACGCACATTGGTCGAGATGCGATGGGCCAAGAATTCCAGCACCCCATCTACGATAGTCACGTCAGGATAGGTGCGGCTGTATTGCTGAACCTTGGTTTGCAGGATGCCCAGACGCAGTTCGTAATCGGTGGGATGCAGATCGACGACCAGACCACATTGCAGGCGTGATTTCACACGGTCCTCCAGGTCCTTGATCTCGCCCGGGGCGCGGTCGGCCGAGATGATGATCTGTTTGTTCTGGTCTACCAGCGCGTTGAAGGTGTGAAAGAACTCTTCCTGAGTCGAATCCTTTCCAGCGATAAACTGGACGTCATCAACCATCAACACATCGACCGAACGGAACAGGTGTTTGAAGTCCATCATCCGGCGTTCCCGCAGCGCCTGCACAAAGCGGTACATGAATTGTTCCGCCGACAGGTACAGAACATTCAATTCGGGATGTTTAGTCTTTAGTTCCCAGGCGATGGCATGCATCAGGTGGGTTTTACCCAAGCCGACACCGCCATACAGAACCAGCGGGTTAAAAGTCACGGGGCCACCTTCGGACACACGACGCGCGGCGGCATGGGCCAGCTCGTTGGGCTTGCCGACCACAAAGCTGTCAAACGTGAAACGAGAATCCAACGGCGCCGCCTGCAGGGATTCCAACGCATCATTCGCGGTCGCGGATAAAGTCTGCGTTTGCGCTTCCTGAAGGCGGGCAGGCGCAGTTGCCACGTCGTTCGAAGGACGTACCGGAGAGTTCGCTGCCACTCGGAACGCGAGGCGCTGTACAGATTCTCCAGCGGTGTTCATCTCATACAGGATAAGATCCGCAAAATTCTGGCTCACATAATTGCCCATAAAGTTCGTCGGAACCGAGAACACCGCTACACCGTCCTGCAGCTCTTGGAATTCAAGAGGCTCGATCCAGGTGGTATAGTTGTTCTTTCCGATCGCCTTGAGCAGTTTGTTACGCAGTAGTCCCCATTTCTCTTGTGTCATTAAGCGCCTCACGCATCCCATTCTTTATTGGCCTGTCGGCCTTATTACTAAGCCCCGGTCGCCCGGATCACGATGTCACTCGCAAAAGGATACCCTGCGCCAAACCGCAGAAGTTTGGCGGGTTTGTCCCTGAAAGTCAGCACAATCCAAACTCGTGACATCCAGCACCTGAATATCCCGAAAAGCGGCCTGCGCTTCGCAATCTTATCTTTAGACAGGGCTCGGATCCTCGGTTACCCCAAGACCCTCAGCAGATCAGCAAACCGGTTTATCCGGATGCCAACATTCGTTCCTCGACCGCTCTGATGCCCGTCAGTACAATCGTAGGAACAGCCTGTCCCCCCAAGCGAGTGAATCGCTGTATCAGTGGTAACAAGAGGCCGACGTCTGCGGCAACGAAACTCTGATATTGACTCGGGTCTTTGTGCGAAAGAATCTCTCGGCAACGTGAAGACGCGGTATTCTGGCAACAGCAAAAGGGCGCCGCGATATGCGACGCCCTTCGGAATAGTTCAGCCATGCTTACGTGACCCTAGGTCACATAAAGACTCAGCCCAGCGATTTAACGCGGGCCGACAGACGGGACATTTTGCGGGAGGCTGTGTTCTTGTGGAAGACGCCCTTTGTGACGCCGCGCATCAGTTCGGGCTGAGCTGCGCGCAGAGCAGCAGTTGCTGCGTCCTTGTCACCGGATGCGATTGCTTCTTCTACTTTGCGCAGATAGGTGCGGATGCGCGAACGGCGTGCTTTGTTTACGGCGAAACGCTTTTCGTTCTGACGAGCGCGTTTTTTTGCCTGGGGCGAATTTGCCATGTGTCTCTGACCTTTGTTCGGTACGGTTATGTAGAATGCGCGCCGCGGATATCCGCACCGGATCAGAAATCACGAGTGTGAGTCGGGCCAAGCGGGCCGCACGCGCATGTATAGCGGCGGTGCATAGACAAGTTTTGAGGCTTTGCCAAGCCGATTCTTCACTGCTGAGCCGCGGGCAAGAAAAAGGCGGGCTCAGCCCGCCTGTTCGATACATATTTCGTGGCCGGTTTACTTGTCCCGGAACTGAGCCGAGCGTTTTTCCAGAAAGGCTGCCATGCCTTCTTTCTGGTCCTCGGTGGCGAACATCGAATGGAACACCCGGCGCTCGAACAACATACCTTCGCTCAACGGCACTTCATAGCTGCGGTTGACCGCCTCTTTTGCCGCCATGGTCGACAGTTGCGATTTCTCGGCAATTTTCTGGGCCACGCCAATGGCTTCTTCGATCAACTTCTTGGCCGGTACAATCCGGCTGACAAGACCAGAACGTTCAGCCTCTTCCGCGTCCATGAAGCGACCGGTCAGATTCATGTCCATCGATTTTGACTTGCCAACGAACCGGGTCAGACGTTGGCTGCCGCCCAGCCCTGCAATAACGCCCAGATTGATTTCAGGCTGGCCAAACTTGGCAGTATCGGCGGCAATGATGAAATCGCACAGCATCGCCAATTCACAGCCACCGCCCAGCGCATAACCCGCAACTGCTGCAATGATAGGTTTGCGGATGGCCGAGATACGATCGTTGGCCTCGGCAAACAGGTTGACAGTGAAGACGTCAACAAAGCTCATCTCGGACATTTCCTTGATGTCCGCACCTGCGGCAAAGGCCTTGTCCGAGCCTGTGATGACGACGCAGCGTACCTTGTCGTTTCCATCCGCCTCTTCCAACGCGGTGCACAATTCACCCAGCAACTGAGTGTTCAGCGCATTCATCGCATCGGGGCGGTTGAGTTTGATGAGGGCGACGTGGTCTTCGATTTCGACGATGATCGTCTCAAAAGCCATGAGTTAGAGCTTCCGGTTGTTCCGTTCAGGTACGATTCCTTACCACGCGAAAAACTTGGATCAAGCTATCTTTGGCATTGCACACAATAGAAGGATGAGCGACCGGACTGGGTGATTCTCTTGATTTCTGCCCCGCAACCCCCTGTCCTGCAGGGCGCACCCTCGCGCCCGTAGACATCAAAGCTGTGCTGAAAATATCCAAGTTCTCCATCGGCTTGCCGGAAATCCCGCAGTGACGATCCACCTGCCTCGATCGCCTCCTGCAGCACTTGACGGATGATCGGAACCAACGCGGCAACGCGGGTAGAAGAAATCTGTCCCGCTTTGCGACGTGGCGACACTCGACCCCGATACAACGCTTCGCAGACGTAGATATTGCCCAGTCCTGCAACGATTCCCTGATCCAACAGCGCTGATTTGACCGGTGTGTTCTTGCCTTTGAACGCTTCGATCAGATGCTGTTCATGAAAATCATTGCCCAAAGGCTCCGGTCCCAGGACCGATAACAGCTTATGATGCTCGGCGGTTGCCGTAGGTAGCAGGTCCATCGCACCAAACCGACGTGGGTCATTGAAGGTGATCCGAGCACCATTGGCCATGTGAAACACCACATGGTCATGTTTCTCGGGCATGGGATGGGTATGCGCAAATTGGCCCAGTGGATCACCCGAGACCGTTATCCGCCCGGACATGCCCAGATGAATCAGTAACGTTTCGCCACTGCTAAGATCAGCTAGAATGTACTTGGACCGCCGCCGCAACCGATCGACCCGCTGGCCGGTCAACCGTTCGGCCATCCGGTCAGGAAACGGCCAGCGCAAATCGGGGCGATTTACATCCGCCTGTTCGATCACGATACCTTCCATCGCCGGGGACAGGCCGCGTCTTACTGTCTCGACCTCGGGCAATTCGGGCATTTCCTGGCTCCTATTCCAAAGGGCCGCATTGTGCCCGGTTCTTATCGCCCTATAACAGAGGCGAAATTCGACAAACGGCAAGGCAAATGTCCGACAACAGCGACAAGACCACTCATTTCGGGTTCGAAACCGTGCGCGAGGCCGACAAGGCCGGGCGCGTGCAGGGCGTGTTCAACTCGGTCGCCTCAAAATACGATGTGATGAACGATGTCATGTCGATGGGCATTCACCGGATCTGGAAAGACGCAATGATGGACTGGCTGGCCCCACGCCCCGGTCAGCGCCTGCTGGATGTGGCGGGCGGTACCGGCGATATCTCGTTCCGGTTCCTGAAACGCGCAGGCCGTGGCCATGCCACCGTTCTGGACCTGACCGAGCCGATGCTGATCGAAGGCCGACAGCGGGCCGAGGCGGATCAGATGTCGGACAGTCTGAATTGGGTGGTAGGCGATGCGATGGCCCTGCCGTTCGAGGATAACACCTTTGACGTCTACACGATCTCCTTCGGCATCCGAAACGTGACCCGTCCGCAAGAGGCATTGAACGAGGCCTACCGCGTATTGAAACCCGGCGGCCGCTTGATGGTTTTGGAGTTCAGCCAGTTGCCCAATGACGGGCTGCAGAAACTCTATGACCTCTACAGTTTCAATGTCATCCCGCGCATGGGGAAGCTGATCGCCAATGATTATGACAGCTATCAGTATCTGGTCGAATCGATCCGTAATTTCCCGGATCAGGATACTTTCCTGAACATGGTCCGCACCGCCGGGTTCGACAACGCGAAATACCGTAACCTGACCATGGGCATTGCCGCGCTGCATTCCGGCTGGAAAATCTGATGCGCGGCCCTCACAATATCATCCGCTTGATCCGGACCGGCGCGACGCTGGAACGGACAGGTGCCATGAATGTCGTTCTGGACGCGTTCGAAGCACCACGCGCCCTGCGCGTTCTGGCCCACACCCTGGGCAAACCCTTTCAATGGCTGGGTTACAAAGGCGATCCGTCGATGCCCCCAGCCACCCGTGCCCTCACCGCCCTGGGACCTGCCTATATCAAGTTCGGTCAGGTTCTGTCCACGCGGCCCGACGTGGTTGGAGACGAACTGGCAGAACAGCTACGCGTGCTGCAGGACAAACTGCCCCCGTTCTCCAAGGCCGAGGCCATGGCCGAGGTCGAGAAAGAGCTTGGTCAACCCGTCGTCGAGATATTCGATGAGTTCAGCGAACCGATTGCGGCCGCCTCAATCGCCCAGGTCCATAAGGCCAAGTTGGTCAGCACAGGCGAGGATGTCGCCGTCAAGGTTTTGCGGCCGGGGATCGAACGTGCCTTCCGCAAGGATGTTGATGCGTTCTATTTCGCTGCCCGAATCGTGCAACTCTTCGCCCCCGGCGCGCGCCGCCTGCGCCCGATGGAAGTGATCGAACATTTCGACGGCGTCGTGCGTGGCGAGCTGGACTTGCGTCTGGAAAGCTCGGCTGCCTCGGAATATGCCGCTAACACCAAGGACGATGCCGGTTTCTGGTTGCCCCCCGTGGTCTGGTCCCTGTCGGCGCGTCGGGTAATGACACTCAGCTGGGCAGATGGCATCCCGCTGGGCGACAATGGCGCACTGGATGCAGCCGGTCATGACCGCCGCGATCTGGCCGAACGCGTGCTGCGCCTGTTCCTGCTGCATGCTCTGCGCGACGGCTATTTCCACGCTGACATGCACCAGGGTAACCTGAAGGTCGCGGCAAATAGCGATATCATTGCCTATGACTATGGCATCATGGGCCATATCGACGAATACACCCGCCGGGTCTATGCCGAGATTCTCTTTGGCTTTATCCGCCGCGATTACAAACGCGTGGCCGAGGTGCATTTCGAGGCCGGATATGTCCCCGCCAACCAGGATGTCGATGAATTCGCCCGTGCCCTGCGCGCGGTTGGAGAGCCGATCTTTGGTATGAACGCCACCCATATCTCAATGGGACGGTTGCTCAGCTATCTGTTCGAAGTCACTGAACGCTTCGGCATGGAAACCCGTACCGAGCTGATCCTGCTTCAGCGTACAATGGTCGTGGTCGAAGGCGTCGCGCGTTCACTCGACCCGCAAATGAACATCTGGGAAGTCGCCCGGCCCGTGGTCGAAGACTACATCAAACAATCCATCGGCCCCCGCGCCGCACTTCGCGATCTTGGCAAAACGGCAATGGTTCTGGCCCGGTTTGGTCCGCGGCTTCCAGCACTGGTGGAAAACGCATTGATTTCCCAAACCCAAAAAGATGAGCCGACACCGTCGCGCCTATGGTCCGTTGCCTTGCCCGCCACCATTGGTGCCGCTACCGGCGCGGCCCTCGTCCTATTGCTGACAAGCTTCAGCTAAACCCAATCCCGCCCGCTTCATCTGGCCAAAAATACCTTCGGGGGGAATTGCGCCACAGGTGCTATGGGGGCCAGACAGCCCCCCTGCTTGGTTCGGTTTCAGAGCAGCTCAAAGGCAATGGCAATGCCCTGACCGCCACCGATGCACATGGTGACCAAACCCTTGGACCCGCCCGTGCGCTCCAGCTCATACAGGGCTTTCAGCGTTATAATCGCACCGGTTGCACCCACCGGATGGCCCAGCGCAATCGCCCCGCCATTCGGGTTTACCTTGGCGGCATCCAAGCCCAGCTCTTTGTTCACGGCCAACGCTTGCGCGGCAAAGGCTTCGTTGCTTTCGATCACATCGAAATCACCCAGCGTCAGGCCCGTCCGCGCCATCAGGTTTTGCACCGCAGGAACCGGACCAATGCCCATCACCTCGGGGCGTACGCCTGCGTGGCCATAGCCCAGAATGCGTGCCTTGGGTTTCAAGCCGGCCTTCTCGGCCGCCTCCGCCGTGGCCAGTACCATCGCCGCCGCACCATCGTTGATGCCCGACGCGTTGCCTGCCGTCACCCGGCCATCCTTGCGGAAGGCAGGACGCAGCCCGGCCAGCGCCTCGGCGGATGTCTGTTTGGGATGCTCGTCGACCATGAAATCGACCATGTCGCGCTTGACCTTGACCTGAACCGGCGTGATCTGGCTTTGGAAATACCCCGCCTCCAGCGCAGCCGCCGCACGGGTTTGGCTGGCCATCGCGAATTCATCCATCTGCTCACGGGTGATCTGGTGCTCATCAGCAACGTTTTCCGCCGTAATGCCCATATGGCCAGTGCCAAACGGGCAGTTCAACGCGCCCAGCATCATATCCATCGAGGTGACATCGCCCATCTTCGCTCCCCAGCGCGCCTGTGGCACGATATACGGACTCCGCGACATGCTTTCGGCGCCACCAGCTACAGCGAATTCGGCGTCGCCCAGCATCAGGGACTGTACCGCCGACACAATCGCCTGCGCACCGGACCCGCACAGACGGTTTACGTTCATCGCGGGCGTTTCAACGGGGATACCGGCCTGCTTGGCCGCGGCGCGCGACAGGTACATGTCGCGTGGTTCGGTATTAATGACATGACCAAACACCACATTGCCGATTTGCTCGGGCGCAACTCCAGATCGCTCCATCGCCGCTTCAGTCACAACGGTCGCCAGATCAATCGGCGCAGTTGAAGCCAAGGCGCCACCAAATGTGCCAATCGCGGTGCGCGCACCATCAAGAATGACGATATCTTTCATGTCTCTTCTCCTCGTGGATTTGCGGGCACTATGCATCCAGCCATTGGAACTGTCCCATAGGACGTACCGTCACAAGCGGAATTGACATGAGGCCACCAAACGCGCATGAGATTCCGTCATGACGGAAAATTCAGACGATATCCTGACGCGCCTGCCCGCCCGCCTGAAAGAGGCCCGCCGCGCCAAAGGCCTGTCGCTGGAAGCTGTGGCCAATCTCAGCGGCGTGTCCCGATCCATGGTCAGCCAGATCGAACGCGGTGAAAGCAGCCCGACGATCTCGACCCTGTGGAACCTGACCCGCGCCCTGCAGGTGGACTTCGCTGGCCTGCTGGAAGAGGCCAATAACGCCAATCAGATCGAAACCCTGCGCAGCGACGAAGTGCCCAGCATCGACAATATGGGCCAGAATTGCCGCATCCGCATCCTCTCCCCGCCCGAAGAGGCCGGTGGCCACGAGGTCTACGATATCCGCTTTGACAGTGATGGCGCGCTGAACAGCCAACCACACGCCCGCGGCGCGCATGAACAGTTGACGGTACTTGAAGGTGCGGTGCGCGTCACCTCGGGCAGTGCCGTCAGCGAACTGAACCAGGGCGACACCGCGCGATACGCGGCCGACGTTCTGCACTCAATTACTGCCAAGAAGCCAGCAAGGGTGTTCCTGATCGTCAAAAACGCCTGACACCGGCGCATTTCCGCCTTTACGGAAATTTTTCCTTCATACTGTAATTCCCCTATTTGGGAATTTCATCCGTTATGTTAGACATGCGACTCAGTTGAACGGAGATCGCCATGTCAGATGCATTCCTGTCCCATGTCACCGACACCCTCGTGCAGATCGAAGCGGAGGGTCTGTACAAGCGTGAACGAATGATCACCTCGCCCCAGGGCGGCGAGATTACTGTGGGCGACAGGCAGGTCATCAATCTGTGCGCCAACAATTATCTGGGTCTGGCCGATCATCCGGCACTGATCGCCGCCGCCAAAGACGCGATGGAACCCAAAGGGTTCGGCATGGCCTCGGTCCGGTTTATTTGTGGCACACAGGACATTCACCGTGAGCTGGAACAGAAGCTGGCACAATTCCTGAATAAGGACGATGCGATCCTGTTTGCAGCCTGTTTTGATGCCAATGGAGGGCTGTTTGAGCCTTTGTTAGGGCCTGAAGATGCCATAATCTCGGACGGTCTGAACCATGCCTCAATCATCGACGGGGTACGGTTGTGCAAGGCCAAACGTTATCGTTATCTGAACAACGACATGAACGATCTGGAGGCCTGGCTGAAGCAGGCACGCGAGGACGGCGCGCGTCACATCATGATCGCGACAGACGGTGTGTTTTCGATGGATGGCTATCTGGCTAACTTGCCGAAAATCCGCGAACTGGCGGACAAATATGACGCCATTGTCATGGTCGATGACTGCCATGCCACCGGATTCATGGGTCCGAACGGGGCCGGTACACCGGATCATTTCGGTGTCGCTGTGGATATTCTGACGGGAACCTTGGGCAAGGCACTTGGGGGGGCAATCGGCGGTTATATCGCCGGGCCGCAGCCGGTGATCGACCTGCTGCGGCAGCGGGCGCGGCCCTATCTGTTCTCAAATTCGCTGCCGCCTTCAATCGTTGCTGCCGGGATCGAAGCCATCCGTCTGGTCGAAGAGGGCGACATGCTGCGCGCGCAACTGTTCAGCAACGCCAAATATTGGCGCGCGGGGTTGGAAAAGTTGGGTTTTGACCTTCTACCCGGCGAACACCCGATCATCCCGGTTATGCTGGGCGAAGCACAACTGGCACAGGACGTGGCCGCAAAGCTGTTTGACGAAGGCGTTTATGTTTCGGGCTTTTTCTTCCCCGTCGTCCCGCGCGGTAAGGCACGGATCAGAACGCAGATGAATGCGGCGCTGACAAAGGATGAGCTGGACCGTGCGCTGGCCGCCTTTAGCAAGGTCGGCAAAGAGCTGGGGATCATCTGATGCGACCCAATACGATGAAAGCGCTGGAAAAATCCAAGCCCGAGGAGGGCTTGTGGATGGTGCAGGCCCCGGTCCCCGAAATCGACCCTGATGAAGTGCTGATCCGCATCAACAAGACCGGCATCTGCGGCACCGATATCCACATCTGGAACTGGGACGACTGGGCCGCCGCCACGGTGCCCACCCCGATGATCACCGGCCATGAATTTGCCGGTGAAATCGTTGAGATCGGGCGCAACGTGACCGGGCTTGAGATCGGCCAGCGCTGCTCCGGCGAGGGGCACCTGATCACAACCGACAGCCGCCAAAGCCGCGCTGGCAAGTTCCATCTGGATCCCGGCACGCGCGGAATCGGCGTCAATGAACAGGGTGCCTTTGCGCAATACCTGAAACTGCCTGCCTTCAACGTGGTGCCCCTGCCCGATGACATTCCCGACGAAATCGGAGCCATTCTCGACCCGTTGGGGAATGCTGTGCACACTGCACTCAGCTTTGATCTGCTGGGTGAGGATGTGCTGATCACCGGTGCAGGCCCCATCGGCATCATGGCCGCCGCCGTGGCCCGCCATGCAGGCGCGCGGCATGTGGTGATCACCGATATCAATCCGGACCGCTTGACGCTGGCTGCGCATGTTGTGCCAACATTGCGCCCTGTCGATGTGACCAAGGAAGATTTGCAGGACGTGATCGTCGAACTGGGCATGCAGCAGGGTTTTGACGTCGGGCTAGAGATGTCAGGTTCACAAATTGCACTGGACCAGATGGTCGAGGCACTGGTGATGGGCGGCAAGATCGCTCTGCTGGGCATCCCACCTGGAAAATCCCCCGTGGACTGGTCCCGCATCGTATTCAAGGCCATCACCATCAAAGGTGTCTATGGGCGCGAGATGTTCGAGACCTGGTATAAGATGATTGCCATGTTACAGAACGGTTTGGATGTCAGCCGAGTGATCACGCACCGTTTCAAGGTTGATGAATTTGCCAAGGGCTTTGGCGAGATGAAATCAGGTCGATCCGGCAAGGTTGTTCTGGATTGGACCTAACCCTCTGGCGTTAAACGGCTTCACCCCCTAAACAGGAGGGAACTCAGGTGTTTGGAGGCGCAGATGAGCGACAAGGACAACCGGTATCTTGAACGCGGGATCGAGGACACTCTGGTCACGGATTTCGCCGAAACCCACCGCAAGAGCTATGGCGACTTCCTGCAGCTCAAAACCCTACTGAATCTGCAAAAGACGTTTCAGGATCCCGCGCAACCAGATGAGATGCTGTTCATCATCATCCATCAGGTCAGCGAGCTGTGGCTGAAGCTGATGCATCACCAGCTGGTCGAAGTGCGCCGCTTTCTGCAAGAGGACGAATTTGGCCCGGCAATGAAGAATCTCGACCGGGTCAAAGCAATCCAGCGGCAGTTGATTTCCGCGTGGGAAACGCTTCTGACCATGACCCCCGCCGATTACATGACCTTTCGGCAAGCACTTGGCAGCTCCTCGGGATTTCAAAGCTATGGCTATCGTCAGATTGAATTCATTCTGGGCAACAAGGATGCCTCGAACCTGAAGGTTCACCAGCATGATCCCGAAGTCATGGAATTATTGGATGCCGCACTGACCAAGCCTTCGCTTTACGACGAAGTGCTGCACATGCTGGCCCGGCAAGGGTTTGACGTGCCTGATGACCTGCTGAACCGTGACTTTGCACAACCTTATTCCGGCGACCCGCGCGTGGTGAAAATCTGGGCTCAGGTGTTTCACAATACCGATCAGTATTGGGACCTCTATGCGCTGGCCGAAAAGCTGATGGACGTTGAATCCCTGTTCCAGCGCTGGCGGTTTGACCATGTCACCGCGGTCGAGCGAGTTATTGGCAACCAGCCAGGTACAGGCGGGTCTAGCGGTGTGTCGTTCCTGCGCAAAGCGCTGGACTTGCGATTCTTTCACGATCTCTACGATGTGCGCACCGAATTGATGTATAGCGGGCAGGAGTAGGCGATGCTGTATCGTGGTTTCACTCAGACAGAGCTGGAGCAGGAGTATTCTCCCAGTTCGATGGTTGGCGGCGATCTGACACCCTATCTTGAAAGCTACGCCGCGCTGAGTGCGCAGAACCGCGCCCGGATGGAATGCCGGGAAAACCTGCCCTTCGGCGAAACATCTGAACAGGTGCTCGACTTCTTTCCTGCGTCGACGGCCAACGCTCCGCTGCATGTCTTTATTCACGGAGGTTACTGGCAGGCGCTCAGTCAGCGTGAGTCGGCGATGATGGCCCCTACACTGGTGGAAAACGGGCAAGCCTTTGCAACGCTGAACTATACGCTCGCACCTGAGGCCCGACTGGATCAGATGATCAAAGAGTGCCGCGATGCCCTGCTTTGGCTGGGATCACAGGCGACGGCCCTTGGGTTCGATCCGGCGCAGATCACCTTGTCGGGGCACAGCGCCGGGGCACATCTGGCGGCCATGATGATGGCGACTTCAGCCGATGCGCTAGCCCGCGCCGGCTTGCGGGTACGAGAGGTGATTCTGATTAGCGGCGTCTATGATCTTGAACCGATCAGCCTGACGCCGGTGAATGACCCGCTGCAACTGACCCCGGTCGAAATACACGATCTCTCACCCATTCTGCACCTGCCCGCCCCCGGTCCGCGTTACCATGTAACCGTCGCCGAGCGCGACACACCCGAATTCATTCGTCAAAGCCGGGACTATGCGGAATTGCTGCGTAAAGGCGGGCATTCTGTCAGTTTTGATCTGCAGAAAGGGATGCAGCATTTCGACATCATCATGCACGCAAGCACGTTCCTGCCGGCTCCTCGGTAGTCATAGGCGTTGGGCGAAAGAATATTCTGACCTTTGCGTCATGCACTGAGCCAGTCGCCATATCCCTGCATTTGTGGCGGTACCGCAAGTGTCCGGTTTGAGCCTAGAGTGACAGATGCTGCGCTAGCTAGGAATGGCAGCGGTGCGCTAATGTCGACTCTGCAAAGTTGAACGAACGGAGTACACGGAACTTTTATCGCGCTCTCATCCATTCTGGTGCAGAATTCTCCAAACCGATCGATGATCGAATTCGCAGTTGGTGAAAAAAATCACGCTTTGACTGTCATCTGAAGCATTAGTCACTGGCTCAAAAGAGCCGAAAGCTGCTTTGCTCCCTTCTGAAGTATGCCCAGAAACGACATCAGACTGTTGACGTCATGACGTTGTGTCGGCGCGTGAACCGAAAGCGTGCCTACCAATCGGCCTTGTCCATCCTGAACGGGTACGGCTAGGGCAGTCATTCCGGTCATGAATTCCTCGTCATCGGTGGAATAACTATTCTCAGAGATACGTCGGATCTCCGATCGCAATGCCTTGGGATCGGTCAGCGAGCGTTCGGTTTGTGGTTGTAGATGTCCTGCCGAAAGAAACCCATCCAGCTTTCTTTGCCGTAGTGTGGACAGGTACATCTTGCCGCTGGCCGTGCAATGGAAGGGCACCTGTGTCCCGACCGGCAGTTGAATTCGCAGGGGCCACTTCGTTTCCACCCGGTCGAGATAGATCATGCCCTCGCGGTCTGGAATGGCGAGATTACATGTCTCGCCAACAGTTTCAGCCACACTGCGCAAGATCGCCAGTCGCGCAGTGCGCAAATGCTCGGACGACATGGTGTTGACCGATAGCAGTCGCAACCGGTGTCCCGGGCCATATGATCTGCCATCGAGATCCCGCTGCAGAAACCCTTCGGCTTCTGCGGTTTGCAGCAGACGGTGAATTGTTGGCTTGGCCAGACCTAATGCCTCAATCAGATCCGAAGGTTTTACGGAAACGCCACGCCGCGCCACCTCCTCGAGGATCAGCAGGAGGCGGAGGTTGGTTGGTATTTGAGTTTCTTTTTCTTGTGTTTCCGTCTCGGCCATCCTGCAACAGTCTAGCTATTTGGAAGCAGTATCAAGGCCAGATCGGGCACAAGCGACACTAAAATCCAAACCGAAAGAAGCGCCACCAGATAGGGTACCGTATACCGAAGCAACCGGAAATAGGGTACTCCTGTTACTCCTGAAGCCACATAGAGGTTCAGCCCATAAGGTGGTGTGATGAATCCAATGGACGCCCCCACAAGGAAGATCACCGAGAAATGGATTGGATCAATCCCAACCGAGGCCGCGATTGGCGCAAGAATTGGGGCGAGAATTATGGTTACAGGTAGGCTTTCCAAAACCATTCCAGAAAAGAAAACGATCACCATCGATGTGAACAGAACCGCATAGTATCCACCCATTGAAGTCACGAAGTCCCCGATTGTCTGCTGCGCGCCGAGCAATGACAAGATCTGTTGCATCACCACTGATATCGCGATCAGCGGTGCGAGGATGCCAGTGATCTGGGCCGAGCGGATGACGATCGAGGGGATCTCGGGGATCGTAAAGCCTTCGACCACAAACATTTCGGCGTAACTCTTCTCGGTTGGCGATATGTCGTTTCTGGCCCCCATAATCCGGTTGATCGGATAGCTGACCAAACCAGCGATCACACAGAAGCCAACCGTCACGCCCGCGGCTTCTGTCGGGGAAAACTTGCCTGTGTAGATGCCCCACAGCACCAGCCCAATGGCGAAAAATCCAAGCCAGGCGCCAAATGCCGTTTTCAGTATCCGGTTGAGCTGCAAAGGGATCAGATGGCCCCACCCGTTCATGCGGCAAATGATCCAGCACGCGAATTGCATACCAAAGACCATGAGCGCGCCCGGAAGAATGCCCGCCACGAACAACTCGGAAATAGGAAGGTTCATCAAGAAGCCATAGACGATGAAGATAATGGAAGGCGGGATAATGATCCCTACAGTACCCCCTGCCGCAGCGGTCGCCGCGCTGAACCGTTCGTCATAGCCACCTTTGACCATCTCGGGGTGCAGCATCGAACCAATTGTGGCTGTCGTCGCCGAGTTTGATCCCGAAATCGCCGCGAATAACCCGCAGGCACCAAGCGATGCCATCGCCAACCCACCACGTATCCAGCCCAGACAGGCATAGGCGAAATCGCTGAGCCTTCGGGCAATACCAGACTTGTTGATCAGGTCTCCGGTCAGGATAAAGAGCGGCATCGCGAGCAGGGCAAAGCCTTTGTTGAACACGTTCAACAGTTCGGCCCCCATATTGTCCAGCGTCAAGCCAAGGACGAATGAGCAGCCGATCACCCAATAGCCGATGACCAAAAACACCGGCACGCCCAGCATGAACAGAAAGGTAACCCCAAGTGAGATCAGTGTAACCAAAGTTCCGTCTGTCATCAGTCTGCTCCGATCACGGCCTGCTTGATCAGCGGCTCACCTGTTTTCCAGTTTTGCAGATCGTCGGCGAGGTTCTGAAACACACGCCCGATCATCAAAAAGAACGAAAGAGGCGCGGCCAGCAAAAACCACCACTGCATGATATTGTCCGTGCCGAGAACGATCTGAAAATTTGACGCCGATAACGCAACCAGTCGCGTGGTCGTCACGATGACGATCACGGCAAAGATGAACCACAACACCGCATCAAGGATCAAACAGGCCAACTGCCCGCCTCGGGGCATTGCGGTGCGGAACTCATTGAAACTCAGATGCGTCCGCAGGCGAACATTGTACGTGGCCCCGAACCACGCCATCACCATAAACAACAAGGGAGGGATAGTGGTGGACCACGGTTCTTGATCGTTGAACACGAATCGGTCGATCACGCCCCAGAAAATGATCAACGCAATGGCGAGGTAAGAATATACCATCACCGACCGCTCCAGATGGCGCTCGATAAACGGCACTGTCCGATAGATCAGCATGATCACGAATCCGCCCATGGCTGAAATAACCGCGCCCATCACCCATGCGGCGTCCGATTCCAGCGCCGATTGAATCTCGAACGAATCCTGGCTGAGAAAGGCACTGAAGATCGCGCCTGTGTCTGCCCAAAACGACATGTACCCCGTCCTCCCAGTCGGTGTGTATTAGAACCGGCCCGCTTGGGACCGGTTCGTCTTTTGTATCAGGCTTTGCCTTTCCACCAACGGCGCGGTTCTACGTTTTCCGGCAGGGTGTCTGCCGGAATCTCTCGCGCGATGTCGTAGATTTCCTGATAGGTATCGATGCCACCGGCCCATTTGTTCAAACGCTCACGCCACTGCGCCCAAGGTTCGGGGTTGTAGTTCGGGGCGCACATCTCTTCGGCCAGTTTGATCTGATCATCTGGCAGGAATGCCGGACGTACTCCATTTTCGGCGAAGATAGTATCAGGCAGCTGCGGTTCCGAGAAACCGACAGTGTTCAGCAAAGCCGCTTCATTGGCACCTTGAATCAAAGCCTGCGTAAAGTAGGAAGACTCCATCACAGCATCCTGCAGCTCCCCGCCCAGACTGTCGAACACTTTGGCCGACATTGAGGTATGTTCAGTGCCGCAGAAGAATTTCAGGTTAACTGACTGCGACACCACTGGAGCCATATTGGCATATGCGACGGCCGATGCCCACGTTTCAGCCCCGTCGATTAGACCAGTCTTCAACGCATCCAGAGTTTCTTCCCATGCAACCGGTACCGGATTCAGGTTCAACAGCTGCATCGCAATGCGTCCCAGCTGTGTACCCGTCACACGGTTCTTTGTGCCGAACAGCTCTTCCAGTTTGGTGACGGTCGGCTTGTCGGCAAAGGTCGAACCCATTTGCAGGCCGCGCAATTCACAGTGGGTAAACAGGAACTTCAGGCCGTGCCGTTTCTCCAGCGGATCACGCAGAATGCGCTGGCTCGCCGGGCTGTAGAAGAAGTGATACTGCGCTGCCCGGCTGGGGAACATGTAAGCATAGTCCAGCACGTTGAGATACGGCGCGCCTCCAGCCGAGTTCTGGGTTGAGGCCGCGTAAATATCAACAATGCCCTGCTGAGTTTTTTCAACACAGCTCAGCTGCCCGCAGATCTGGTTGTCGCCAATGAACTCGATCCGAATTTCACCGTCCGTGCGCTCTTCCAGATCGCGTGCAAACTCGATCGCGCCGGCGCGTTCGATCAGCAGATTGCGGGTGTTAAAGCCCGATGCGCCGAATTTAAGCGTGTGCTTTGGCTCTTTCGAGAAGCGCTTTTCATAGGTTGATTCGGCTGCCTGCGCCAGATTCGCCAGGCTCATCGCGCCACCGAACCCACCTGCCGCCAGCAGTGTCGAACTCATGCCATACCGCCCGGCCACACGAAAAAAATCTCGCCGGGAAATGCCGCTTAGTTTCTTACCGATCTCCATTGCCTACCTCCCTGATCGCAATTAATGAGACGTTTTGTATCAAAAAAGGCTAGTATATTTCTCGCATCTTGCATAGAGTTTTTTTCAGTCGCGTCGGGAGGAGACAGTTATGGAAGTCGATTATGCGGTAGTCGGAGCAGGATCTTCGGGCTGTGTCATTGCCAACCGTTTGAGTGCTGATCCCAATACGACCGTCGCATTGCTGGAGGCTGGCGGTCGCGACACCAACCCGTGGATTCACATTCCGGTCGGATATTTCAAAACAATGCACAACCCGTCGGTTGACTGGTGCTATCGCACTGAACCCGATCCGGGGCTTAATGGACGATCCATAGACTGGCCACGAGGCAAGGTGCTGGGCGGCTCATCCTCGCTGAACGGGCTGCTTTATGTCCGCGGCCAGAAAGAAGACTACGATCGCTGGCGGCAAATGGGCAATGAGGGATGGGGGTGGGACGATGTCTTGCCCCTGTTTAAACGTTGCGAAGATCAAGAACGCGGTGAAGATGAGTTTCACGGCATTGGCGGGCCTTTGTCTGTTTCGAACATGCGCATTCAACGCCCCATCTGCGACGCCTGGGTTGCCGCAGCACAGGTTGCAGGCTACCCATTCAATCCCGACTACAACGGTGCTGAACAAGAGGGCGTGGGGTATTTCCAGTTGACCACCCGCAACGGCCGTCGCTGCAGCGCGGCTGTGGCTTACCTCAAACCCATTCGAAGTCGTCAGAATCTGAACATCATCACCAACGCATTTGTGACACGCTTGGTTTTGGACGGGAAAAAGGCGACCGGGCTGGTTTACCGGGACAGGTCGGGGGTCGAGCGAACTCTGAAGGTTCGACGCGAGATTATCCTGTCTGGCGGCGCGATCAATTCACCCCAGATCCTGATGTTGTCGGGGATTGGAGACCCGGACCACCTCAAAGAAAACGGAATCGAACCGCTTCACGCCCTGTCTGGCGTTGGTAAGGGCTTGCAGGATCATTTACAGGCGCGCCTGGTGTTCAAGTGCAATGAACCAACACTGAATGATGAAGTCCGCAGCCTCTTCAATCAGGCGCGCATCGCTCTGAAATATGCACTGTTCCGTGCCGGGCCTATGACAATGGCGGCCAGCCTTGCCACCGGCTTTATGAAAACGCGCCCGGATGTAGAGACACCCGATATACAGTTTCATGTCCAACCCTGGTCCGCTGACAGCCCGGGCGAGGGCGTACACCCGTTCTCGGCCTTTACAATGTCGGTCTGCCAGCTGCGCCCGGAAAGCAGGGGGGAGTTGCGCCTGAACGGCCCCGATCCGTCCAAACACGTCAAGATCATACCGAACTACTTGTCCACAGAAACAGATTGCAGGACCATAGTCGATGGCGTGAATATCGCGCGGCGAATTGCCAAGAAAAACCCTTTGGCCTCGAAGATTTCGGAAGAGTTTCGACCAACAGAAGATCTGAATTGCAACGACTATGACGCTACGCTGGATTGGGCCAGGTCGAATTCGACCTCAATCTACCACCCAACCGGCACCTGTGCGATGGGAAGCTCTGAGGCATCTGTTGTCGATCCTAAACTAAGGGTTCACGGACTAGAAAATCTGCGCGTGGCCGATTGTTCGATCATGCCCGAGATCGTCAGTGGCAACACCAACGCACCGGCAATCATGATCGGGGAAAAGGCGAGCGATTTGATAATCGCGGATGCCTGACATGCCCTCCATCTTGCCTGTGTGCGATGCAGAATGCCCAAAACACTCGCAACCGATGGATCGGTGTGCCAGTCGCGCAAGCTCAAGCTGTTCTGTTGATTATGTCTGATCGCAACTCGCACTTTGCCAACTCTTGTCTCATGACTGACCGTGATCTGGGAGGGCGACTCTTGGTCAACGATCTGTGCTGCATCCAGCTCAGATTTTGACGTCAAACCAATCTCACGAAACATGCATAAGCGGTCGCGGACACTACTTGCTTTTCCAATAGTTCAAATCGGAACGTCCACTTTCCTATTTTTGGCGTACAAGTACTTCACTTGCAGAGAGATATACACAGCACGGGGTCGCGAGCCTGAGCCTGGCTACGGGCACTGCGTCGGTGAACCATATTGGCCGCTAAGTCCGCATAGCCGACACCAACCTAGATTTACTTTGCCTCTTGAACCAAGGCTAACCGGTGCGACTTGATGATTAACCTCAGAAAAACCCGCGCATAAAGTCAAAGGCTCACGTCAGCTCTCCAAAAGAAAAACAGCGGCCCGTTAGAGCCGCTGTTTTCCGAATTTCAGTTCTGTCCGGATCAATCCAGTGTCCGGGTGACCTCTTCGCGCTCGAAGATTTCGATGACGTCGCCGGCGCGGATATCGTCGTAGTTCTCGAATGCCATACCGCATTCCTGACCCGACTGAACCTCGGCCACTTCGTCCTTGAAGCGCTTCAGCGTTTTCAGCGTGCCTTCGTGGATCACCACGTTGTCGCGCAGCAGGCGGACACCTGCGGAACGACGCGCCACGCCTTCTGTAACCAGACAGCCAGCAACCTTGCCAACGCCTGTAACCTTGAAGACTTCGCGGATCTCGGCATAACCGATGAACTTTTCGCGGATCTCGGCGCTCAGCAGACCGGAAGCGGCGGCTTTCACGTCGTCGACCAGATCGTAGATCACCGAGTAGTAGCGGATTTCCACGCCCTTTTGGTTCGCCGTGTTCCGCGCCGAGGCATTGGCACGCACGTTGAAGCCCAGGATCGGGGCGCCGGACGCTTCCGCCAAGCCGACATCCGTTTCGGTGATCGCGCCGACGCCTGAATGCAGCACCCGCACGCGTACTTCGTCGTTGCCGATCTTCTCCATCGCCTGAACGATGGCTTCGGCAGAACCTTGCACGTCCGCTTTCATCAGAATTGGCAGTTCGGTGACGTTTTCGTCTTCCTTGGCCTTTTGCATCAGCTGTTCAAGGGTGGTTGCGGCACCGGCGGCGGCGCGTTTGTCCTTGGCGGCCTGTTCACGGTAGGCGGCGATTTCACGCGCCTGCGCTTCAGTCTCGGTCACGTTCAGAACGTCCCCGGCCTCGGGCGTGCCATTCAGACCCAGAACCTCAACCGGAACCGAGGGTCCTGCCTCTTTGACGCGTTCGCCCTTGTCGTTGATCAGCGCACGGACTTTACCGTATTGCTCACCCACAACAAAGATATCGCCCTGACGCAATGTACCGGTCTGAACCAGAACGGTGGCAACAGGTCCGCGACCCACATCCAGCTGAGCCTCGATCACAGCGCCTTGGGCGGCGCGGTTCGGGTTGGCTTTCAGCTCAAGAATTTCGGATTGCAGCGCGATGGCTTCCAGCAGCTCGTCCAGACCCTGACCGGTGATGGCAGACACTTCGACGTCCTGAACCTCACCCGACATTTTCTCAACGATGACTTCGTGCTGCAGCAGATCGGTGCGAACCTTGTCCGGGTTCGCATCCGGCTTGTCGACCTTGTTGATCGCAACGATCATCGGGACACCCGCCGCTTTGGCGTGGTTGATCGCCTCGATCGTCTGCGGCATCACCGCGTCATCCGCAGCAACAACCAGAACCACGATATCCGTGACCTGTGCCCCGCGCGAACGCATCGAGGTAAAGGCCGCGTGGCCCGGTGTATCCAGAAAAGACAGCGTTGTGCCGCCATCGGTTTTCACCTGATAAGCGCCAATATGCTGGGTAATACCCCCGGCCTCACCCGCCACAACGCGAGCGTCGCGGATCGCGTCCAGCAACGAGGTCTTACCGTGGTCAACGTGACCCATGATGGTAATAACCGGCGGACGCGACTGCAGATCGCCTTCGCTGTCTTCGATCTCTTTGATGACATCCTCGACGTCAGAGGCCGAGACGCGCGTGACCTTGTGGCCAAATTCTTCGATGATCAGTTCCGCAGTATCAGCGTCAATGGTCTGGTTCTGCGTGACCATCATGCCCATGTTCATCAGCGATTTGACAACGTCCGCGACACGCTCGGCCATACGATTGGCCAGCTCGGACACGACAATCGCCTCGGGCAGCTGTACGTCACGGATAACCTTTTCCCGCTCGACAGCGCCGCCCATGGCTTTCTGACGCGCGCGCTCTTGCTTACGCTTCATGGCTGCCATCGAACGCTGACGGTTGCCTTCGCCACCCGTCGCCTGACCCAGAGTCAGCTTGCCTGAACGGCGGTTATCGTCACGGCCCTTGGTGCGCGCGCCGCGCTGTTCACGCTCGCGATCCTGCTTGCGTGGCGTTGCTGCAGGCGCAGGCTTGCTGGCCGGGCTGCGGGCGGCTTTTGGCTCTTCTGGAGTCGGGGTCGCCACGACACGCTTAGCGGCATCTTCAGCCTCTTTGCGCTTGCGTTCTTCCTCTTCGGCCTTGGCGCGCGCGCGTTCTTCGGCCTCGCGCTGTTCGCGCTCTTTGGCCTCTAGTTCCGCACGGCGACGGGCACGCTCTTCCTCGCGCGCTTTTTCAGCGGCCTGACGCTCGGCGGCCTCTTCGACCTCACGCGCCTTGGCAGCCTGCAGCGCCTTCATCCGGCGCGCCATTTCCACGTCGGAAATCCCGGCTGGACGACGCGACGGATCACCTGATGGCGTAGCTCCACCACCGGTTTTGGCCGCACCCGGCTTGGGGACCACCACGCGCTTGCGTTTGGTTTCCACCACGACATTCTTGGTACGTCCGTGGCTGAAACTTTGTTTCACATTTCCGGGGCGCGCCCCGCCACGAAGACCCAATGTCTTTTTGCCGTCACTATCGCTCATAAAGCTTCTTACCCTTCCGCGCGGCCCTTGCCGCCGTCATCCGTTTCGCGCAAGCCATGCAGGCGCTGCGCTTCCTCTACAACACGTTTGGCGAGTCCGCCAGAGGCCAAGGCCGCATGAATCACGGTTTGGCGCCCAAATGCCGCCCCAAGTTCGTCTGCGGTCAACCAGCCGATGTATTTCCCAAAGTGCGGCGTGCTGAGTTTCGACTTGCCGCGCCCCGATCCATCGGACGCCTGAAGCAATATCTGGGCCTCTTCCCGGTCCAGCATTGCCTTGACCTTTTCATAGCCAGCAACCGCATCACCGGACTTGCGCGCGAGGCTCAAAAGCTCGATCACGCGCCGCGCAATCTGCTTTTCAACCTCATCGGCCAGATCCTTTGACACAGTGACCTGCGCCTTGAACCCCCGCGCGAACAATTTCTTGCCGATGGCTTTATCCAACGCGCTACGGTCGGCCGAGACATAAACACCGCGCCCCGGCAGTTTTGCCGCGACATCAGGAAAGACCTGACCGTCTGGCCCGACCACAAAGCGGATCAGCCCATATCTAGGCTGAACCTCGCCAGTGGCAATGCACTTGCGTTCGGGTCCGTCAGACCGATCCTTATGGACGCCACCGCGACCCATGTGCGCCACCCGAAGCCTGCGATCAGGCCTCGGCTTCCTCGTCGGCCGCTACGCCGTCTTCTTCAGCTTGCTCCAATTCGGCAGGATCAACCCAGCCCAGCATGATGCGTGCGGTCATGACCAGATCCTGCGCCTCTTCCAGCGTTATGCCAAAAGGCTCCAGAACACCGTCATCCTTGATACGCTCACCATCAACTGTGGTCCAACCACCAGCCAGTTCCCAGTCAGCGCAGGTGGCAAAGTCTTCCAACGTTTTCACGTCGTCCTTGGCCAGCGCTTCTACCATCTGGGGTGTCAGACCTTCGAATTCAATAAGGCTGTCCTCGACACCCAGCTCACGCGCTGCATCCAGCGCCGCTTTGGCCTGTGCTTCCAGGTGTTCACGCGCACGGGTCTGCAGTTCCTGCGCGGTGCCATCGTCGACGCCGTCAATGACCAACAGCTCGTCGAGCTCGACATAAGCGACTTCTTCCAAGTTGGTAAACCCTTCCGAGACCAGCAGCTGCGCAAAGAACTCGTCCAGATCCAAGCTTTCCATGAACAGGCTGGTGCGGGCTTCGAATTCTTTCTGACGGCGCGCCGATTCTTCGGCCTCGGTCATGATATCAATGTCCAGATTGGTCAGCTGGCTGGCCAGGCGCACATTCTGACCGCGACGGCCAATGGCAAGGCTCAGCTGTTCTTCGGGAACCACAACTTCGATCTTGCCCGCTTCTTCATCCAGAACAACCTTGGACACCTCGGCAGGCTGCAGCGCGTTCACCAGGAAGGTGGGCTGATCTTCATTCCATGGAATGATGTCGATCTTTTCGCCCTGCAGCTCATTCACGACGGCCTGCACACGGCTGCCGCGCATACCAACGCAGGCACCGACAGGGTCGATCGAGCCGTCATAGGAAATGACAGCGATCTTGGCGCGCGATCCGGGATCGCGAGCAACAGCTTTGACCTCGATGATGCCGTCATAGATTTCCGGCACTTCCATCTTGAACAGTTCAGCCATGAATTCAGGCGCGGTGCGCGACAGGAAGATCTGGTGGCCACGAACCTCGCGGCGAACTTCCTTGATATAGGCACGCACACGGTCATTGGGGCGATAGCTTTCGCGGCCAATCTTGTCGTTGCGGCGCAGAACAGCCTCGGCACCGCCCAGATCGACGATGACATTGCCAAACTCTTCGCGCTTGACCGCACCGTTGATGATGGTACCTGCGCGATCCTTGAAGTCTTCGTACTGGCGATCGCGCTCGGCTTCGCGGACCTTCTGCAGAATCACCTGCTTGGCGGATTGCGCCGCGATCCGGCCCATTTCGACCGGAGGCACTTCTTCGACATAGACGCTACCGACTTCCGGCGCTTCCATGTATTGCTTGGCCTGCTCGACGGTCATCTCGGCCTGATAGTTCTCAAGCTCCTCATCTTCAACCACGGTGCGGACACGGGTAAAGGTCGCCTTGCCGGTCTTGCGGTCGATGCTGACGCGGATATCCATCTCGGCGCCGTAGCGGCTTTTGGCGGCACGGGCGAGCGATTCTTCCATCGCTTCGACAACCAGACCGGGGTCGATCATCTTTTCGCGGGCCACGGCCTCGGCGGTCTGCAGCAGCTCCAGCTGGTTGGCTGAGGTGATTGCCATCAGTTCGTCTCCTCTTCGGACCCTTCGGTCTCAATCTCGTCGAAAGCGTTTTCGTTCAGGGCACCGGCGTCCTTGCGCTGGCGCAGCATCTCTTTGATCAGATCATCGGTCAGGACCAGCTTGGCATCGCTTAGCCAGTCAAACTGCAAGCCGATGGTGATTGTCTCATCTCCCTCGGAGATATTGATCAAAACCTCATCGCCTTCGATCCCGGCCAGCTCCCCTTTGAAGCGGCGGCGGCCGTCGATCAGTTCGGCGGTTTCAATCTTTGCCTCATAGCCCTCGAACATCTCAAAATCCTTGAGACGTGTCAGAGGCCGGTCGATGCCGGGGCTGGACACTTCCAGCGCATAGGCGTCAAGGATCGGATCTTCGACATCCAGTGTGGCACTGACTGCGTTCGATATCTCTGCGCAATCATCCACTTCGATGCCACCATCGGGCTTGTCGGCCATGATCTGCAAGGTGGTCTGCTTGCCGCTCATCAGGCGGATACGGACCAGCTCATACCCCAGATCTTCGATCACTGGGGTGATGATCTCGGCCAGTCTCCGATCAATGGCAGCTTTGGCTATCAGTTCGTTTGTCATCAGCTACTCTACCCTGTCAGTCGGGCACAAAAAAACGGGCGCGCGGCCCGTCGAAATTCCCGGTGGAGCCCCAGACCAGAAGTCTGACACGCCGCTGTTGCAACTGCATATACGCAGGGTTTCCCGAGTCTGCAACCCCCGGCAGGAACCCTGACCGGAATTTACGCCAACCACCACCGTTCAGCGATGCGTCCGTCGTCCAGCGCGCGCGCGCCGCCGATCTGCTGGGGCATACCAACATGAGCAGCAGCAGCCAGCGCAATATCCGATTCGCTGGGGTGAAGGCGCTGACCGCGCAGTCCATTCAAGCCTTCGGATGATGGCAGGGCAGCAATATCCACATAGCCATCCCGCAATGCTTCGGCCCGGACGCGGGCATCAGGAATGACGATAATCTCAAAAGCATCCGCCCAGCCGGCCTGAGTGCTCTTATAATGGTCAACGACTTTGCGGCCCAGAAAGTGGCGATCATCCTCAGCCCGTTCGACACGGTAGCATCCGGTGCCATTGGCGATCTGCAGCGGTTTGACGCTCTGACCAGCCCGCGGGATGACAAATTGACTTTCGGCCAGCAGGAAAGGCAGGCCGGGATTAGGTTTAGCCAGTTCAAGGTGCAGCCGGTTAGGGGCCAGCGCTTCGGCGCGCCCGACTTCGGCCAAAACCGCCATCACATCAGCGATATCCAATGCTACGCCGTCGTGGAACACCGCATCATCGCGCAGATCAAACGTCCAGATCCGGGCATCCGTATCGGTCTGCCATCCTGTTGCCAGCTCACCTCGCAAGGTACCGTCAGGTGCGATTTCGGTCAGCGTGTCAAACACCGCCCCCCGTGCAACCTGTTCAAGACTGTCGTCACGCGGCACCGCAAGCCGCAGGGTTCCGCCCGGCTTGGGCGTATTCGCCAGTGAGGCGCCTGTTGCCGCCAACAGCGCCGCAGCGGCACCTGATGCAAACAACGCGCGGCGGTCAATGCGGGTCATGCTACCCCCTCGGCCACGCGGTTCATAATGCGGACCAGTTCGGCACTGATGCCGGGTTCAGACAGGGCATGGCCTGCCTGACGGACCATCTTCAATTCGACATTCGGCCAGCGCTCGGCCAGGTTCCAGGCAGAATGCGGTGGGCAGATCATGTCATAGCGGCCCTGAACGATATGGCCGGGAATATGAGCGATCCGATCCATCTGCTCCAGAATCTGCCCGTCCTGATCAAGGAAAGCCCGATTGATGAAATAGTGATTCTCAAGCCGGGCAAAGGCGCGCGCATACTCACCCGGGCTTTCTCCGGTGGATCCGTTCGAATGGATTGACGCCAGCGCATTTTCCCAGGCGGACCAGGCCCGTCCGTACAGAACCTCAGTCGCCCGATCCCCTGAGAACAGACGTTTGTTATAGGCCCCAATCGTGTCGGAAAGCTCAGTCTCGGAGAGCAGAGCGGTGAACTTGGACCATTGCTCGGGCCAGAACTTGCCCGCGCCACCACCATAGAACCAGTCCAGCTCGGCCTGCGTTGCCAGAAACACGCCGCGCAATATCAGCCTATTCACCCGGTCGGGATGCGCCTGCGCATAGATCAACGCCAGGGTTGCGCCCCAGCTTCCACCGAAAACGGCCCAGTCACTGATGTTCAACAGGGTGCGCAGCCGTTCGATATCGGCCACCAGATGCCAGGTTGTGTTGTCTGTGACCGACGCGTGCGGGCGCGAGCGTCCACAGCCTCTCTGATCAAACAGAATCACCCGAAAGACGTCCGAATCGAAATAGCGCCGCATTGCGGGGCTGCATCCGCCACCTGGGCCTCCGTGCAACACGACCACCGGCAGGCCATCCGGATTGCCGCATTGTTCCATATAGATAAGGTGACCATCGCCCACATCGACCATGCGCTGATCGAACGGGTCGATCGGCGGGTAAAGATATTGCACTGCGCGCTTTTGGTCCGGGTACTTGTCCATTATGGCCCTATATAGTCCTTAAACGTAAAAGAGCATACGGAGACAGGAATGCAAGCGCATCCGAACACGGTAGACCCGTCCGAGATCGCAAAATTCGAGGCGATGGCCGCCGAATGGTGGGACCCGCATGGGAAATTCAAGCCCCTGCATATGCTGAACCCCTGTCGTCTGGATTATATCACACAGCAAATCGCAGGCGAATTTGACCGTGATCTGAAAGCCCCGCGCCCGTTCGAGGGCCTGCGCCTGCTGGATATCGGATGTGGAGGAGGCTTGCTGAGCGAACCCATGGCTCGCCTTGGCGCCGAGGTCGTGGGCGCCGATGCCGCCGAGGGCAACCTGCCCGTCGCCCGCATCCATGCCGAGCAATCGGGGCTTGGGATCGACTATCGCCACACCACTGCCGAGGCTATGGCCGCCGCAGGTGAGCAGTTTGATGTGATTCTGAACATGGAGGTGGTCGAACATGTGGCCGACCCGCTCAGCTTTCTGACAGCCACGCGGGATTTGTTGAAACCAGGCGGACTTGAGATTTGTTCGACCATCAACCGCAATCCGAAATCCTATGCGATGGCCATCTTTGGTGCCGAGGTGATCATGCGCTGGCTGCCGCGCGGCACGCATGAGTGGAACAAGTTCATCACCCCTGACGAGTTGTTCGACCTGTTGCGTCAAGCCGGGTTGGACCCGGTGGACCGCAAGGGTTTCGTGTTCAACCCGATACTATGGAGCTGGTCGATCTCGAACCGGGATTTGAGCGTGAATTATGTGACGGCGAGCGTGAAGCCGGGGTGAACCTACTCCCCCTCCAACTGCAATCGCAAATCCCGCAGCACGGGCAGCGTGCTGCGGACCCGCTCCAGCCCCAGCTCTCCGACCACGCGGTTGATCAGCGGCGCAATGGACGAGATCGCCTGATCCCGAGCACTCCGCCCAGCGGGGCTGATGGCGACCATCTTGCGGCGGGCGTCGTCCCAGTCGGGGCGGATGTGGATATATCCGGCCCATTCCAGCTTGGCCAAGGTATTGGTCATGGCACCTCGGGTCACGTGAAACGTATCGGCTAGCTGTGCCGGGCTGCGTTCGTTGCCGACAAAGACAAGATGGTTCAAAACCGAGAAATGCGAAATTTCCATGCCCCTGGGCAGCACCCGGCTGAGCCGGTTACGCAATAACTGGTCTGCGGTCAGGATCTCGCTGAACAGCGTGACCGCGAGGGCATTGGTATCGTTTGTCATAGTCCAGATTCTGGATCAGGGGCCGTCAAAGGGACGGACATGTGTCAGCGAAGGCACGCGGCTTCGTGCTTCTGTAACAGAACTATCATCCAAATTGAAAAAGTGAATGCCCTGATCGGTCCCTGCGTCGATGACGACCTCTCCCCATGGGGCAACGACCATGCTGTGACCGTAGGTTTTGCGGGTCTTTCCCCTGGTTTTAGGGTGTTCACCGGTCTGCGCCGGGGCCAACACCCAGCATCCGTTTTCAATCGCCCGCGCCCGCAACAGCGACTTCCAATGGGCCTCACCCGTGACCGGTGAAAAAGCAGCTGGAACCGTCAGAATGCGCGCTCCAGCCTGCGCCAGAGATGCGTACAGTTGGGGGAAGCGGATATCATAACATATACTCAGACCCACTTTGCCGAAATCTGTCTCTGCTATGACCGCTCGTGTGCCGGGACGGTAGTTTTTGGACTCGCGAAACGTCTCGGCCTCGGACACCTGCACGTCGAACATGTGGATCTTGTCATACCACGCCACGATCTGCCCCTGAGGATCAATCATGAAGGACCGATTGGCAAACCGACCCTCCGCATCATGTGTTTTGATCGCCAACGAGCCGATCAAAAACCAGATCCCCAGGCTTGCGGCTTGTTCGCGCAGCCCCGCAAGTGTCAGGTCATCTTCTTCGTATTGCAGGATTTCCCGCTGCCGTGTGGACGAGGTGGACACGCAATTCGTCACCTCGGGCGTCAGAACGAACCGCGCACCCTGTCCTGCCGCTTCGGACATCAGGGCGCGCACCATTTTCAGGTTTTCAGCCGGATCATCCGACGAGGTGATCTGAAGCAGGGCGCTCTTCATCAGGCCGCCAGCAAACCGTCCAGCTTGCCCTGACGTTCCAGCTCATAAAGGTCGTCGCATCCACCCACATGCTGCGATCCGATAAAGATCTGGGGTACGGTGCGCTTGCCACCGGCGCGCTGGATCATTTCAGGTTTGCGTTTTGGGTTCCTCAGCACATCGACTTCCTGAAACTCGACGCCCTTCTGATTCAACAGCCGTTTTGCAGCGTGACAGAAGCCACAGAGCGGCGAGGTATATATTTCTACCGATTTCATATTCCGTACCTTTGGGTTTCGCACAATCCTGGGCGAGTTAGGTATCCTTGGCAACGCGCGCTAGGGTCAACACAAAAATATGATTTGCCCCGGATGCACGACAGACACGTGCACATGAGGTCAATGTTGCGCCTGATGTCATGACATCATCGACCAGCAGAATATCGCGCCCCTGCATCTGCCGAAGCCGCCTGGGATGCGCTGCAATCGCATTCTCCAGCGTTTCCATGCGCTGTGCGGCTGTTTTTCCATCCAAAACCGGCGTTCTTGTCCGTCGGACCAAAAGGTCCGGACAGGCCTCCAACCCGGTTTGCCGCCCCAGATGCTGCGCCAACAGGGCGGATTGGTTGTACCTGCGTTTCAGCAACCGGGACCAATGCAGCGGTACCGGCGCGATCAGCATGTCCTCGCGAAACAAATCCCGACCCGCCAGGGCCATCCAGCGCGCCGCAGGGCGTGCAAGCTCGGGCCGGTCCCCATGTTTCAGAGCCAGAATCAGGGATCGCGCCTTGCCATCATACAAAAGCGCAGACCGCCCATCGCGCCAGGGGCGCGGCGTTTTCATACAGTCATCACATTCGATTCGGTGGCCATCGGCCTCACCCGGCAAGGGCACGCCGCAGCTTTCACATACAGCGCCACCGATAAAGGGCGTTTCACGCCAACAGGAGCCACAGAGGCCGAAATCCGACTCGGTCAAATCACCGCATCCCAGACAGCGCGGGGGATAGATCATCTGGACAGCGGTTTGAATCCGCTGCCACATGCGATAGTTGCGCCCTATGAAACTGCCTGATTCCAACGCACCCTCACTGTTCGACCGCGCAATCCTTGCACGGCGTCGGTCCCGCGCACGGGAAGATGCCTTGTTCTTGCACCGCGCCGCAGTTGACGAGGTTCAGGATCGGCTCGCCTTGGTTAATAAAAGCTTTACGGACCCGGCGATCGTGACCCCTTTTGCGCAAGTCTGGCAGGATGTGTTGCCAATGGCGCGGATCATCCCGGATAACGAGGTGCTGGACCTGACTCCCGGTGCCCATGATCTGGTGATCCATGCCATGGCTCTGCACTGGGCTAATGATCCGGTTGGGCAGTTGATCCAGTGTCACCGCGCGCTGCAACCTGATGGGCTGTTGCTGGTGATCTGTCTGGGCGGTGAAACCCTGCGGGAACTGCGCGCCGCACTTGGGCAGGCCGAGGTTGAGGTCACGGGCGGCCTCAGCCCCCGCATCGCGCCGATGGCCGAGCTGCGCGATCTGGGCGGGTTACTGCAACGCGCCGGACTGGCCCTGCCGGTTGCTGATACCGCGCGATTGACGGCGGAATATCGCGATCTGACCCACCTGATGCATGACCTTCGGGCAATGGGTGAAACCAACAGCCTGCAAAACCGCATGAAACACCCCACAAACCGGCAGGTCTTTGCCCGGGCGCAACACATCTATGCCAACCATTTCAGCACTGATCAAAAACGCCTCAAGGCGACATTCGAACTGGTCTGCCTAACCGGCTGGTCTCCCGATGAAAGCCAGCCAAAACCGCTGCGTCCGGGCTCGGCCCAGATGCGGCTTGCGGATGCTCTGGGCGCAAGCGAAGGCAAACTGTCCGATTGACGAATGCGGAATTCCGGTTATCTCAGCCCG
Organism: Ruegeria sp. YTSA226; assembly: GCF_059609905.1. Taxonomy (NCBI): domain Bacteria; kingdom Pseudomonadati; phylum Pseudomonadota; class Alphaproteobacteria; order Rhodobacterales; family Roseobacteraceae; genus Ruegeria; species Ruegeria sp. YTSA226. The sequence continues at coordinate 55,242 of NZ_JBXWMQ010000015.1, read as the reverse complement.
AAGCAAAGACATCTCAGGAAGTGAAACATGTTTGACGCCACACGCCCCGATCATGCCCCGGCGGATCACCCCAAAGTCAAAACGGGCCGCGTCGGCATCCTGCTGGCCAATCTCGGCACCCCCGACGATTACAGCTATTGGCCCATGCGCCGTTATTTGAACGAGTTTCTGTCGGACCAGCGCGTGATCGACTATCCCAAGTGGAAATGGCAGCCAATCCTGCAGGGGATCATCCTGACCAAACGGCCCTTCAGCTCGGGTGAGGCGTACAAGTCGATCTGGAACCACGACAAGGGCGAAAGCCCGCTGATGACGATTACCAAGGACCAGACCGCCAAATTGCGTGACGCGATGCAGGCACGCTATGGCGACAAGGTCATGGTGGAATTCTGCATGCGCTACGGCAACCCATCGACAAAATCAAAGGTCCGGGAAATGGTCGCGGCAGGCTGCGACCGGGTTCTGTTCTTTCCACTGTACCCACAATACGCAGGGGCCACGACCGCCACGGCCAATGACCAGTTTTTCCGCGCTCTGATGGATGAGACGTGGCAACCCGCCAGCCGTACCGTGCCCGCCTATTTTGACGAACCCGCCTATATCGACGCATTGGCGGGCTCGGTTGAAAAGGCCTATGCCGCGATGGTGGACAAACCGGACATACTGGTCTGTTCCTACCACGGCATGCCGGAACGCTACCTGCAACAAGGCGACCCCTATCACTGCCAATGCGCAAAAACGACTCGGTTGCTGAAAGAAAGGTTGGGCTGGTCTGACGACCAGCTTGTATCGACCTTCCAGTCACGATTCGGCCCGGAAGAATGGCTCAAGCCATATACGGTCGACCATGTGGCCGAGTTGGCAAAACAGGGTAAGAAAAGGATCGCCGTTATCGCACCAGCGTTTTCCTCCGATTGCATCGAAACGCTGGAAGAGATCAACGAAGAGATCAAAGAGAGTTTTGAGGACGCGGGCGGCGAAAGCTTTACCTATATCCCATGCCTGAACGATGACGAATCGCACATAGCGGCCCTGGGCAAGGTGATCGAGGATAATTTGAAGGGTTGGCTGGACTAAGCCACCCAGTCGACTAGGCACAAAAAAAGGCGGTGGAAAGCTCCACCGCCTTTTCTTTAGATATCGCTTGTCGAATTAGCTTGCTGCAACAGCTGCGGCAACAACAACCAACAGGATCAGCGGCAGGATGATGCCGTTTGACGAACCCTGAGTTTCTTCAACAACAACAGGTGCTTCAACAACCGGCTCTTCCAGGTTGCCTGCATAAGCGGTCGAAGCAGCAGCAGTCAGTGCAGCGGCGAGAACGAGTTTCTTCATATTAACCTCCAGGATACGCACGGTTCCGTATAGTGAAACCATGCACTCAAGACTTACCTCGTGTTTTTTTCTAATCAGCTATCCAACTGGAATGCAAATGGAAGTTGCGCCACAAGCGGGTACCTGCGCGGAAATGTCGTCAAATTAGCAACACTTGCGTGCCAACCTTGGCCATTGAGAACAGTTCGGCAATATCGTTGTTGAAAAGACCGATGCACCCATTCGAAGATCGGCGCCCAATTTTGCGCGTATCATGGGTTCCGTGAATTCGGTAATATTTCCAGCTTAGATATAAAGCATGTGTTCCCAGAGGGTTATCCGGACCCGGCGGGATATAGTCTGGCCATTCCGGATTTCTTTTCTTCATCGAAGGTGTTGGCGACCAGCTTGGGCCCTCGACCTTGCGGATCACACTGGTCCGGCCGCGGCGCGTCAGCTCTTCGGTCAGGGGAACCGACGACGGGTATAGTTTGTACACCGATTGATCGTCAGACCAGTAATGCAGCGCCCGCGACACTGTATCGACAAGGATAGCGCCGTTTTTCGTGTTGGAAAAATAGGGCTGCCAGTCCAGCGCCCTGAAGCCAGAGATGTTACGGCGCACCGCGGGTTCGTCCTCGGGTGCGGGGCGCAGCGGGTCTCCGGGGGTGTATTGGGCAATCGCAGGCGAGGCGACCAGAGCCGAGACACCCGCGACGAATCCGCGTCGGGTTGTATGAGTAATGCTTTTCTTGACCATGATCGCAGGTCCTTTTCACAGAAAATCTAAAAATCCTGTGCATTTTATTGCCAGAATGCTTCAGTCGCAATTGAAACCGGCAGAATCACGCAGAACAAAGCCATTGTGCGTTTGCCCACAGCCTTCTGTCACGCTATGCCGTATGGCAACACAATAATCAGGTCGATCATGACGCGTATCATTTCATTACTGTTTGCTAGCTTTATTGCACTGGCCGCCTGTACGCCGGGTGGATCACCAACCTATGGGGCAGATGGGCGCCCCCTGCCAACGGTGTACAAGATCCGTGGCAATCCAGAAAAGCTGCAATTCCGGATGTTGGATTCGGTTAACGCCCTCCGCCAGGCATCGGGCCTTCAGCCGGTACAACTGAATGCTCAGCTCAATGCCGCGGCCGCCACCCATTCCAAGGATATGGCGCGACAGAATCGGCCCTGGCACTTTGGCTCGGACGGATCTTCGCCGTTGGATCGGGCGACGCGCGTCGGCTATTACGGCACCTTCCTCGGCGAGGCGATCTCGGAAACCTATGAGACCGAGACCGAAACGCTGGCCGCCTGGATGCAGGAACCCGGACCGCGAAATGTCATCATGGATGCCAAAGCCACCCAGATGGGCTTTGCCTGGCACCAGGAGAACGGCGGGAAGATCTGGTGGACCCTGGAAATGGGAACCGGTGGTTAAAACGCAAAAGCCCCCGAAAACCGGGGGCTATTTTTGCCTTTGGGGCAGTTAAGCCGCCTGGACCGACTGCGCCTCGGTCAAAATTGCATAGAGCTTGACCGGATCAGGATTGGCGCGCAGCTTTGCGCAAACCGACGTATTGCGCAGCGTTCTGGACACCAGCGCAAGCGCCTTTAGGTGGTCCACGCCCGCCTCTTCTGGGGCAAACAACGCAAAAGCGACATCAACCGGCTGGCGGTCTACCGCACCGAAATCAATCGGCTTTTCCAGCATTACGAAAACGCCAGCCACTTCGGCCAGATCACCCAGCCGCGCATGTGGCAGGGCGACTCCATGACCAACGCCTGTTGGGCCAAGGCTCTCCCGCTCGAGCAGGCCATCCACAACAACCTGCGCTTCAAGACCAAGGGCCCCCTCGGCAACATCGCCGATTTCCTGAAACAACCGCTTCTTGCTGGAAGCGGCGGACAATACACGTACTGCCTCGGGCTTCAGTATGCTCGAAAGCTCCATGATCACGCTCCATGGCCTTGCCCCTGCTTGCACAGGGGCTTGCCTTGCTATTCTTGCCTGTTACGGATCAATCCAGCCAATGTTGCCGTCCTCACGGCGATACACGACATTCAATCCGTCCTTGTTTTCATTCCGGAACACCAGCACCGGGGCGCCGGCTAGTTCCATCTGCATAACGGCTTCACCAACACTCAACGATGGGATCTTGGTTTCCATCTCAGCCACGATCATCGGCTGCAGCGTTTCAGGTTCATCAGCCGACTCTGATTCGTCAGAGGCGAGGATATAAGAGGAAGCACCAAAGAGTTCAACCGGCTCGGATCGGTCCTTGTGATGGTCCTTGAGGCGGCGCTTATACCGGCGCAACTGCGTTTCCATCTTGTCACAGCAGGCCTCGAATGCTGCGTAGATTTCGATAGCGTGGGCCTTGGCCTGCGCAGTCAGGCCGGTCGAAAGATGCACGGTGGCTTCGCAAACATACTCATGCGCAGAACGGGAAAAGACGACATTGGCGTCGGTCGGGCGCTGGGCATATTTTCCAACAACCTCCCCTAGCTCGGTCTGCACATGGGTCTGCAGTGCCTCGCCGATGTCGATCTGTTTTCCGCTAATTTGGTAACGCATGTGATCTCCTTCACAATTCACACCCATTTTGACGCTGCGTTACGCAGCGCACGTGTTTTTATCGGGTGGGGGATATCGGCATATTCCGCAGTTGCTGAGAAACGTACCCCTTAGCAAAGGTGCACCGCGATCCCGACTGGAACTGAAGAAATGCCATAACCCAATTGAGGCAAGAGACGGCGGCAGAGTCAATCAAAACAGGCGTGTATATACGTGATTTCGGCCATGCGCTGGGCGCAATTCCGCGCAAGCCTATGAAATACGGAAGTTTTCGCCCAAATAAACCCGGCGGACATTTTCGTTCTCGACGACTTCATCCGGCGTGCCCGACATCAGCACCTGACCATCATGCAGGATATAGGCCCGGTCCACGATTTCCAGTGTTTCGCGCACGTTATGGTCAGTGATCAGCACGCCGATGCCGCGCTTTTTCAGGTCCGCTACCAGATGGCGGATATCGCCGACGCTGATCGGGTCCACGCCTGCAAACGGCTCGTCCAGCAACAGATATTTCGGATCAGCCGCAAGACAACGGGCAATTTCGACACGGCGACGCTCGCCACCCGACAATGCCAATGCCGGGGCGCGGCGCAGATGTTCGATCGAAAAATCGGACAACAGCTCTTCCAGCCGCTCTTTCCTGCGATGGCTGTGCTTCACGGTGATGTCCAGAACGGCGGCAATGTTGTCTTCGACACTCATCCCGCGGAAAATCGACATTTCTTGCGGCAGATATCCGATCCCAAGCCGCGCGCGCCTATACATCGGCAGGGTCGTCACGTTTTGGCCGTCAATGGTCACAGTGCCAGCTTCGGGAAAGACAAGCCCGGCGACCGAATAGAACGTTGTGGTCTTGCCTGATCCGTTCGGACCCAACAAGGCAACCACCTCGGACCGGCCCAACGTCATCGAGACTTCGCGTATCACGGTCTTCTTACGGTATGATTTCCGCAGTTTCTCGATCCTGAGGCCGGAACCGCCTTCGGCCACAGACAAATTCGGACGCTCCATCAGTTGCTATCCGGATTCAGAATGGTTTTGACGCGGCCAGTCATCTTTGCCGTTCCGGTCGTCAGATTGGCATTCATCTGATCGCCGCTGATAACGCTGGGGCCTTGCGTCAAAAGCACATTTCCGCGCATCACGATTTCGCCCGAGTCGATTGTGTATTCGGCCCAGTCGCCTTCGGCTGCATCAGGCGGGCTGACAAGAACCACATCATTTGTCGCCTCCATCCGCTCGATTCCGGACCTGTCGGCGTTGTAGATGACCAAGACCCGCTCGGCGGTCAGGCGCATCTCACCCTGCACGATCAGGACGTTACCGATAAACTCGGCCGTGCCGTCTTCTTGATTGACGTTTAGGGATTCCGAGGTGACCTCGACCGGCTGGCTTGGATCCGCCTTGGCTGACCCGAAGGCGACCTGCGTTTCCTGTGCCGACGCCGAAAAGGCACCGACCATCAGCGCAAAACTAACAACAGCAAATCGCAAATCAATCACGGCTTATCTTTCTGTTTTTTCAGGCTCGTATACCAGCTTAACACCATCTGTAAAAAGAATATGGACCGGCCCATCCTTTTTTTCGGTTCCAAATGTCATGCGTCCCGCGGAAAAATCTCCGATGATGCCGGTGCCATCGACCTGACCCGGAGTGTCGCCGCGGATTTCATCCAGAGAGGTATTCAGAAGATCAGTTCTGACCTGAATTCCGTCTGTCGTCGTTATCAGGACGTCCCCAACAAACGTTGCGGAATTCTTGTCCGGGCGGATCATACCGGAATTTGAATCCATCGTTATGACGCCGCCATTCAACAATCCCAACCGCCCTCTAAATTCGGCAGTCGTGGGCAATGACCCTTCGCGCCCCTGGGTCGCTTGGGCCGCCTGAATTTGAACTTCCTCGCCTTTTCTGGTTGTTCCAAGATAATGGGGTTGGGTCACCACTTGGTCGGCCAGACGTTCATCTATGTCTTTTTGGGTAAACGGAACGGACACGCTGGTTTCGATGCTGCGTGACAGCAGGAAAACCGTCGACAGCAGCACAATGGCTGCCAAAGGCAGCAACACCTTCAGAAATTGCACCATCCGGGAATGTCCGTCCATCGAACGCCCCTCTACCCCAAACCAACGCGCAGGCAATCGTGGATATGTAGCACGCCCAGGGCCTGGCGATCACTGCCCTCTTCGACCACAAACAAAGAGGTGATCTTGCGGTCATTCATGATGGCCACCGCCTCTTCGGCCAACGCGCCGGGCGGGATGGTTGTTGGGTTCTGCGTCATCACCTGCTCGGCCGTTTTGCCCAGCAAGCCCTCCATATGACGCCGCAGGTCGCCATCGGTGATGATGCCCACCACCTGACCTTGCGGATCGGTAACCCCGGCAACGCCAAAGCCCTTGCGGCTGATCTCGATCAGCGCATCGCTCATGGGTGTTCCGACCGAAACCAGCGGCAACGCATCGCCCTTGTGCATCAGATCCTGCACCGTGCTCAGCTGTGCACCTAGTTTGCCACCGGGATGAAAGGCGCGGAAATCTTCGGGTTTGAAGTTGCGATACTTCATCAACGCTATCGCCAGCGCGTCGCCCATGGCCAAAGTCAACGTCGTGGAGATCGAAGGCACCATGCCATAGCCGCAGGCCTCGCCCAGTGACGGGATCAAAAGATGCACGTCTGCCTGTTTCATCAGCGTGCTTTCCGGCTTGCTGGACAGGCCAATCAGTGGAATGCCAAAGCGGCGGGTAAAAGCCAGCAGGTTGGCAAGCTCTGGCGCTTCGCCCGAATTCGAGATGGCCAGAACCACATCGCCTTTTGAAACCATGCCCAGATCGCCATGGCTGGCCTCGGCCGGGTGCACGAAATAGGCCGGTGTACCGGTGCTGGCCAGCGTGGCCGCGATCTTGTGCCCGATATGACCCGACTTGCCGATGCCGCTTATGATGATGCGGCCCGAGGCCTGCAAAATCAGCTGAACCGCTTGGGCAAAATGTTCATCCAGACCGTCGGCCAGTACCTCCAGCGCGCGGGCCTCGTCTGTCACCACCTGACGGGCGGTTCTCAGAAATGCTTCGGTATCAGTCATGAGTGCGCAAAAATATCCGTTTCTGGCCATCCGGCTAGATCGAGTTTCGCACGCATCGGCAAGAAGTCAAAACAGGCCTGCGCCATCTCGGTCCGGCTCTCTCGCGCCAGGCGCTTGTTCAACTCCTCCCGCAGGCGGTGCAGATACAGAACATCCGAGGCGGCATAGTCCAGCTGCGCCTCGCTCAACGTTTCGGCGCCCCAATCGCTCATCTGCTGCTGTTTCGAGATATCGACGCCGATCAACTCGTTGCACAGGTTTTTCAGCCCGTGCCGGTCGGTATAGGTGCGCACCAGACGGCTGGCGATCTTGGTGCAATAGACTGGCGCGGCTAACGCACCAAAGGCGTGATACATCGCGGCAATGTCGAAACGGCCAAAATGGAACAGTTTCAGCACATCCGGGTTTTCCAGCATGGCACACAAGTTCGGTGCCTCGGTCTGGCCCTTTTCGACCTGAACGATATGCGAATTGCCATCGCCGCCCGACATCTGGATCACGCAGAGGCGGTCGCGATGCGGGTTTAGACCCATGGTTTCACAGTCAATGGCCACCACCGGCCCCATATCCAACCCGTCCGGCAGGTCGTTTTTGTACAAATAGTTAGCCACCCGAGTATTCCTTTGCGCGGTATCGCCACCGAGATAGGCGCTTTATTCCCTAAACTCAACGCCATCCCTGTACGCCAGCCGGTTGCCGCTGTCGCAGTTGGTCAAGACCTAAATGAAGGTTTGGGGTGACAGAGTCTTTAGACTGCGGCAGATATCAATCAATGTTGAGCGTTCTTAGAAATCGGACCTATCGCCACCTGTTGGCCGCGCAGATCGTAGCCCTGACGGGCACTGGGCTGGCCACGGTCGCGCTGGGTCTGTTGGCCTTTGAACTGGCAGGGGATGCGGCCGGGCTGGTGTTGGGCACCGCGATGACCATCAAAATGGTGGCCTATGTCACGGTTGCGCCATTGGCGGCCGCGTTTGCCGAGCGGCTGGACCGGCGCAAGATGCTGGTAGTGCTTGACCTGATCCGTGCGGCTGTCGCGCTGTGTCTGCCTTTTGTGACCGAGGTCTGGCAGGTCTATGTCCTGATTTTCGTGCTGCAATCCGCCTCGGCCGGATTTACCCCTGCATTTCAGGCTACAATCCCCGATGTACTGACAGATGAGCGCGAATACACCCGCGCCCTGTCCCTATCGCGGATGGCATATGAACTGGAGAGCCTGCTAAGCCCCGTATTCGCCGCAGCCCTGTTATTGTTGGTCAGCTTCAACAGCCTTTTCTGGGGCACCGCCCTGGGATTTGTCGCTTCGGCGCTGCTGGTGGTGTCGGTGGCTTTGCCATCACCCAAACCAAGCAAACCGCGCGGGATATACGAACGGACAACACGTGGCATACGCATCTATTCGAACACACCCCGGCTGCGGGGCCTTCTTGCCCTGAGTTGGAGCGCGGCGGCACTCAGCTCAATGGTGATCGTCAACACTGTGGTCATCGTGCGATCAGATCTGGGGCTGTCGGAAAGCGCCGTTGCCGCTGCGCTGGCCGGTTTTGGTGGCGGCTCTATGCTTGCCGCTTTTATCCTGCCCCGGATGCTGGACCGGATCGAGGATCGAAAGGTCATGTTGGCCGGCGCCCTTCTGTGCTGCACCACCATGGCCGGGGCCGCCGCGATATTTGCGACAACCCCGCTGTCTTTGGGTCTGTTGATCGTTATGTGGGCCCTAGCTGGCTTTGGCTATTCCACCACGCTGACGCCGTCTGGCCGCCTGCTGACCCGCTCGGCCCATCCCGAAGACCGCCCCGCCGTCTTTGCGGCCCAATTCACGCTGTCTCATTGCTGTTGGCTGGTACTGTATCCTCTGGCAGGCGGGCTGATGACCCTGTTTGGGGCCACAACCGCCCTGAGCTTTATGGCGGCGATGTCCTTTCTTGGTATTATAGGTGCGGTCACCCTTTGGCCGCGTTCTGATCTGCATTCGGTGATCCACGACCATCCTGACCTGCCGCGTGATCACCCGCACATGTCCGGCCCGCCACCGCATGCTCACCCCGTCATAATAGACGACCTGCACCCCCGTATCCCGCGTGAGCCTTGAGCCCTGCTGTCGTTTTGCCCTAAACCGGAAAAACCAGACCCGCACCGGAGCGCCAATGGATCAGCTTGACCGCCGCATCATCTCAGTCCTGCAACATAATGCCCGCGAGTCGACCACAAAAATCGCGGCAAAACTGGGCGTTGCCCGGACAACCGTGCATGAACGCATCAGCCGGATGGAAGAACGCGGCATCATTGCCGGCTATTCCGTGATCCTGAACAGCCCCGAAGATGCCCCCCGCGTCCAGGTTGTCGTTCTGCTCGAGGTCCAACAGAAGGAAACCACCCGTATCATCAAGCGGCTCGAGGCCTATCCCGAGGTTAAACTCTGTCTTTCGATCAACGGTGACTTTGACCTGCTGTTGACCGCTGACGCGCCAAGGATCGAGGATCTGGATATTCTCGTTGATGATCTGGCACGAATCCCCGGTGTTCTGCGCACCAATACGAGCGTTGTTTTTGGCCGGCGGATTGATCGAATCTGATTGACTGATAACCCTCTGTAAACCAAGGCAAGGCTAGCGTGGCCCGGATTGATCACAATCCCGGACCGGCAGAATGCCAAATCGCCTATTCATTGTCATAGCATGTGTTGCGTTGCTTCTGGCAGCGCGTCAGAGCTTTGCGGGCGCGGAGGCCCGGATGTCTCAGACATGTGATCAGGCCGCCCGCCGCGCGGCCCTCGCCCAAGACATACCGCTTGATGTTTTGCGCGCCATAACGCGGGTTGAAACTGGCCGCGCGATCAAAGGCCGACTTGAGCCTTGGCCATGGGCAATCAATGTCGAAGGGCGCGGCCATTGGTTCCGATCTGAGCAGGAGGCTAAAGCTTATGTCGCGGATATTTTCCAAGCCGGAAAACGCAGCTTCGATATCGGGTGCTTTCAAATCAACTATCGCTGGCACGGGCAGGCCTTTCAGTCGATCGATGCCATGTTCGACCCCGAGACTAACGCCAGCTACGCGGCCCGGTTTCTGAAACAGCTATATTCCGAACTTGGGTCGTGGCCGGCAGCGGTGGGGGCCTATCACTCGCGAACCCCGGCTTTGGCCAAGACCTATTCCAGCCGCTACCAGATTGTTCATGCTCAGCTTGACCCGGGCACGGCGGTGCAAACTGCCCGCATGTCGCGTGATCCCTTCACACAACCCGCCGCACCGCTGTTCCCGGTGCAAATCACCCAGTTTCCGACGGGTGCGATGGGCTCCTTGATGCCAGCCGCGGACACCCAAACAGCCTTCATCGCCTTCAACTAGGAGAATTACGTGCCCAGACTTGACGTCCGCTCCCTGTTTTCTCCGACTGTTTTGCTGGCGCTTGCGTTGATGACCGTCATCGTGATGATGATCCTGCCCATGCCGTCCTGGGTTCTGGATGTCGGACTGGCCACGTCCTTCGCCCTGGCGATCCTGATTTTCACGCTGACCCTGTTCATCGAACGGCCGCTGGATTTCTCTTCCTTCCCGACCATCCTTCTGGGGTCTTTGATGCTCCGGCTGTCGTTGAACGTCTCATCGACCAAGCTGATTATCGGTCAGGGGCATACCGGCCCCAATGCCGCCGGCGATGTGATCGAGGGATTCGCAAGCTTCGTCATGGGCGGCAGCATATTCCTGGGCCTTGTCGTGTTCGGCGTCCTATTGATCGTGAACTTTATGGTCATCAACAAAGGCGCGGCCCGCATGGCCGAAGTTGGTGCGCGATTTGCCCTGGATGGGATGCCCGGGAAACAGCTGGCCATCGACAGTGACATGTCCGCTGGCGCCATCGATCATCAAGAGGCCAAGGAACGGCGCGAACGGGAACAACAGGAAACCACCTTTTTCGGCTCGCTCGACGGGGCGTCGAAATTCGTCAAAGGAGACGCGGTTGCCGGGCTTTTGATCACCCTGCTGAATCTGGTGATGGGGCTTGTCATGGGCGTGATCGTTCACGGGATGCCGGTGTCATCGGCGTTCGAAACCTACGCCATCCTGACGGTGGGCGATGGTTTGGTCTCGCAGATACCGGCCGTGATCATCTCGATTGCTTCCGCTTTGCTATTGGCACGTGGCGGCACGCAGGGCGCAACTGACACCGCCATCTTATCGCAACTGGGGCGCCACCCGGCCGCGCTGGGCACTGTTGCCGGTCTGATGGTGCTGTTCGCCCTGGTTCCGGGTCTGCCGTTTCTGCCCTTTATTCTAGGGGCCTGCGTTTTGGGCTACGCCGCCTATGCAGTGCACCGAAAACAGCAAAAGCAAGAGACCCAGGTTCAAACTGCGACGGATGAGGCGGACACAGCGGTGTCGCAGGCGATTGGCGATATTCTCGACCTCGATGATGTTCACCTGGAATTCGCACCGGATCTGGTCAGCATGGTCCTGAACCAGGGCACCGGACTGGATGCACGCATTGCGAATATGCGGACCTATGTCGCCTCGACCTTTGGATTGATCCTGCCCGATATCCGTCTGACCGATCGGGCCGAGCTACCGATGGGGACATATGTCATCAAGGTACATGGGGTGGAACAGGCCCGTGGTGCCCTGAACCCCGATCTGATTCTGGCGCTGGTTCAGGACGGGCACGATCTTTTGCCCGAGGGGAGGGATGTCACCGAACCTGTCTATGGTGCGCCTGCACGTTGGATCCTGCCCAAGGATCAAGAGGCCGCAGCAATGAACGGCGCTACGATTGTCTCGCCTCCGGAAATACTGGCAACACATCTGCTGGAAATCATCAAACAGAACTTCTCGCGTCTGTTGACGCTGAAGGCGCTACGCAGGCTGCTATCAGAAATGGCCCGGCTCAGCGACCCGGTCCGGGCCGAGGCAAACAGGAAACTGCTGGACGAGTTGATCCCCGACAAGGTTCCAATCGACACACTTCACGCAGTCCTGCGCCTGTTGCTGGACGAACGGGTTTCGATCCGCAATCTGGCGCATATCCTCGAAAGCATCGCCGAGGCGCGCCTGACCACCACGCTACCCGAAGGGATTTGCGAACTGGTGCGACAGCGGCTTGGGTTCCAGCTTGTGGCCGACATGAAACGCGAAGACGGGTCGATCCCGCTGATCCAGCTTGCACCGGAATGGGAAGACACATTTGCCACCTATCAGGTCGATGCACCCAATGCAGGGCTGGATGTCGCCCTGCCGCCGGACCTGTTCAACAAGCTTGCAGACGGCGTGGTGGACAGTGTCTCACATTCTGCTGACCATGGCATCTTTCCCGCCGTCGTGACCTCGACCCGGCGCCGCAGGCTGCTGCGTACGATCATGCATGCGCGCGGCGTGTCCAATCCGGTCCTGTCATTTGAGGAAATCGGGCTCGAGGCGCGGCCCGCTCTTGTAGGCACGGTACCCGCATGATCGCCCTCCCACCCGAACTCTTGTCGCACCTGGGCTCTGGGGCCTGGCATTTCTTTGGTGTTTTCCTACGCGTTTCGGCAATGGTATCCTTGATGCCCGCATTCGGGGAACGCAGCATCCCCACCCGTGTCAAACTTGGCACTGCCGTTGCCTTTACGTTGATCGTGGCACCGGCAGTGCCGACAAAGGAATTCGATCCCGAATTCCTGTCCATGGTCCAGCTGATCACCACCGAAACTCTTGTCGGAATGGCGCTCGGGATGGCGCTGCGCATCTTTGTTCTGACCCTGCAGACGGCAGGGTCCATCGCCGCACAGGCAACGTCACTCTCGCAAATTCTGGGCGGGGCAGCGGCTGATCCGGTTCCGGCCATGGGCTATCTGCTGACATTGGCCGGGTTGACCCTTGCCGTATTGCTTGGCCTGCACATCCGCTTGGCAGAGTTCCTGGTCCACAGCTACGATCTGTTTCCCACCGGAACCACACCTGCAGCGCCGGATTTGTCGCAATGGGGCGTGGAACGGGTCTCGTACAGTTTCAGCCTGGCAATCGCACTGGCGATACCTTTTGTGATTGCCTCTTTGATCTACAACCTTGCGCTTGGTGTCATCAACCGCGCCATGCCACAGCTGATGGTGGCATTTGTCGGCGCCCCGGCCATCACATTTGCGGGGCTGTTCCTGCTGTTCGCCGGTGCGCCTCTGATCTTGTCGGTCTGGTCCGATGCCCTGTTTGATTTCATGCAGAACCCGCTGAAAGATCCGAGATGAGCGGACAGGACGACGACAGCGACAAGTCATACGACCCGACGCCGCAAAAACTTCTGAAAGCACAGGAAAAGGGTGAGGTCGCCAAGTCAAACGACCTGTCTGTTGTCGCGGCGTATGTCGGGCTGCTGATCGGTTTGCTTTTTGCAGGCCAAATGGGCGTTCAGCATCTGGGCACCTTGTTTGTCGTCCTGATCGACCAATCCGATAAGATCAGCACCATGTTGACGGCTGGCCCGGCCGACGGCCTAGTGGGTGGGATGCTGGGCAAGGCCGCAATCTCGATGGCAACGATATTTGTTCTTCCCGCCACTGCGGTTTTGCTAAGCCTGATCACCCAAAAGGCTCTGATCCTTGCCCCTTGCAAGCTGCAGCCCAAGCTGTCTCGAATTTCGATCCTCTCCAACGCCAAGAACAAATTCGGGCGCGGCGGTCTGTTCGAATTTGCCAAAAGCTTTGCAAAGCTTCTGATCTACGGCATCTGCCTGTTTTTGTTTCTGCGCGTCAACCTGCCCGAGATTTTGACTACCAGCGCCGCGCCACCGCAATCGTCGATCGTCTTGATGATGAACCTTTTATTCCGGTTCCTCTTCATCGTCGTCACCATCGCACTGGCCATCGGAGTCGTCGACTATATGTGGCAATACTCCGAACATATGCGCAAAAACCGGATGTCCCGCAAAGAAATTCAGGACGAGACCAAAGACGCCGAAGGCGACCCGCATGTCAAACAACAGCGCCGCCAGCGCGCGCAGGAAATTGCGGCAAATCAGATGATGGCGGATGTCCCAACTGCGGATGTAGTCATCGTGAACCCGACCCATTATGCGGTGGCTCTTAAATGGCAGCGGACAGCCGGGTCAGCACCGATCTGCGTGGCGAAAGGTGTCGACCAGATTGCCGCCGCCATCCGCGCCTCGGCCGCCGAGGCCGGGGTTCCGATCCACTCGGATCCCCCCACCGCGCGGGTCCTTCATGCGACCGTCGAAATCGGGAATGAGATCGCCCCCGAACACTATCGCCCTGTCGCTGCGGCCATTCGCTTTGCCGAAGCCATGCGCAAGCGTGCGAAGGACAGAATTTGATGCGGTTTACCGGACTTGCCGATCTGAAGCGTTTATCCGACGCGGCCTTCCAAAAAGAGCAACAGACCTTGCGCCCATATATCGAAGCCGAGGCCGAGATTTTGCAAAAACTGAGCCGATTGGACGCACAGCTTCAGCAGACCCGTCAAAACAGCGGCCAAGCTGATGGATATCAGGTCACCGGCACTGATGTTCTGTGGCGTGGATGGGAAGAGGCAACCCGACGAAAACTCAATACAGACCTTGCGCGCGTCCGAGCGCAAAAGCTAACCAAGATGCAAGCCTTGCGGAAAGCGTTCGGACGCAAACAGGCCCTAGGAAAGCTGATTGAAGAACAACAAAAGGCCCGCCGAGACATGCTTATGAAAAAGCGATCGCGGCAATAAGCGGGCCGAAACAGGCTTCAAGTATCCTGACGGTTAACACTCATGATCAGGACTTGCAGCACGTCATCACCCAAATCCTTCTTGGCGACCTGCAGCAAAGCCTTTCGGACCAAATCCAGATTGTCGGATTCCGTAAAGTTGCCGTTGAAACCACCGGTATTTGCGTGATCGAAAAGAACCTGCAGAAACCCATCTCTCAACTTTGGCTCAAACTCATAAATCGTTTCAGCAACGCCGGGTTTGGTTTTCAGGCTCAGCGACATTGTGACCAACGCGGCAATCCGGTCGGACTTCACGACCGGGATCACAAACTGTTTCGTCATCTTCAGATATTCATACTTGCTGGACGTATCCTTTTTGTCCGACTTGGTCTTAGTGGCCTTCTCCTTGGCTTTCTTGGGTTCGGCGGCAGCGGATTTATCCATGTCACCATCTTTGGTTTTTCCAGAAGGAGACATGGCAATTCCCGCACCAATTCCACCGCCTAGGCCAACAAGCAGAAACAATATAGGAAGTAGCTTTTTCATTGTTATACGACCTCAGAACGGCAAAAGTGTATCGAGGACCTGCTGGCCGTAACGAGGCTGCTGCACATCCGTGATCTGGCCTCGGCCACCATAAGACACGCGCGCCGAGGCGATCTTGTCATAGGTGATTTCATTCTTCCGCGAGATGTCCTGTGGCCTCACATATCCCGTGACCAAAAGCTCTCGCAGCTCGAAATTAACGCGCAGCTCTTGCGAGCCGGATATGGCCAGCACGCCATTCGGTAAGGCGTCGATGACGGTCGCCGCAACCCGCAGGGTCAGCTTTTCCTTACGCTTGACCGAGCCCTTGCCTTTACTGACCGAGGATGAGTCGATCCCGACAGCTTCGTCCAGCGTCGCCCCATCGGGCAGCCGTTCCAATGCGCGCTGCGGCAGGCCGAACAGCTCTGGAACCTCAAGGCTTTCGGACCCGCTGCGCGAGCGGTTCGTATCGTTGGAAATCTCGGCTTTCTCGTCCAGCTCGATCACAACTGTCAGGATATCGCCCTTTTTGATCGCGCGCTGATCACCCAAAAGCGATTGCTGCCCCCCGCTCCACAGCGATGACCGATCCACATTGCGTTGCGGCTGCGTGTGCAACGGTAAACCCGGCCACAGCATGGCGACATGTTCAGCAGATTCGTCCGCGGGTGTGAAACTTGGCGGTTTTCCCAAATGATCTATGCGACCGCAGGCGGTCAGAGCCAGGCTTGCCATCATCAACAATTTTAGTTTTCCGGACATCATTTTACCTCGATTTGACCGTCTGGTCGGATAAAGCCAACGACGGTAGTGCGGGACGACAGATTCATGACGCGAATACGATCACCGACAGCCCCACGCCCAAGGGCACGGCCTTCGGCTGTGATCGAAAGGGGCTGGCGGTCAAAGACCAGAACCACCAGATCATTGCGGTCCACCAATGCGGGCGGTCCAACATCGGCAGCGCGCACCGGGCGTCCGGGGTAAAGCGCGACGCGTGCTTCCTGACCGATCAAATCATCGGGGTTTGTAACCGCTCCGAGGACAACCTGATCTTTGATCTCAAGATCGGCGGCCGAGATCACCTCTTTGGCGCGTATGGTCCGGATCGGCACCACGATCTCAGCCAAGGCACAAAGCGGGCTGATCGTCACCAGTGCTATGAATAGGGCGCGCATCACCGCACCTGCGTTGTTGCGCCCATCATCTGATCGACGGCCGAGATGACCTTGGCGTTCATCTCATACCCTCGCTGGGCTTCGATCAGTTCGGTGACTTCGCGCACGGCATCTACCGAGCTGTCCTCGAGATATCCCTGGCGCAATGTGCCCATCCCACCCTCGCCCGGAGTGCCGATAACAGGCGCGCCCGAGGCTTCGGTTTCTTTGAACAGGTTGCTGCCGATCGCCTCCAGCCCCTTGGCATTGGAAAAACTGGCCAGGGTGAATTCACCGAGCAACTGTCCTTCGGCGGTATCATCGAAATAGGCGTAGACCTCACCCGATGCATTGATCGAGATCGACCTTGCATCGTCTGGGATTGTGATCTCTGGCGCGACAGCGAAGCCATCTGAAGTGACGATCAACCCTTCGGCCGAGCGTTTCAGGCTGCCGTCACGGGTAAAGCCAGACTGACCGCTGGGCAACGTCACCTCAAGATAGCCGCGCCCTTCGATTGCGACATCCAAATCGCTGCCAGTGGCCGCCAACGCACCCTGTGCCAGCTGCACGGTGACCGCAGCCGGGCGTACCCCCAGACCCAGTTGGATACCTGTGGGCAAGACGGTGCCGTCATTGGCGTTCACCGTCCCCGCGCGCGCCATTTGTTGATAGTGCAGGTCTGCAAACTCAGCGCGGCGCGCGTTGTAGCCTGTGGTATTCATATTCGCCAGATTGTTCGAGATCGTCTCGACCCGCATCTGCTGCGCGGTCATGCCTGTCGCTGCGATTTTCAGTGCCCGCATATCAATTCCTCCGTTATCAAATCAGCGCATCAGCGCCTTAAGCGCCCCACGCACACGTTCGTCTTCGGTTTCAAGAAAACTCTGCCCCAACTCATAGGCGCGCTGGATTTCGATCATCCGGGTGACCTGTTCGATCGCGTTCACGTTCGATCCTTCGAGGAATCGGTGCACAATGACCGGCTCCTCCACGGGTTCAATCGCTGCATCTGACCGAAATTGCGTGCTGCCTTCGCGCACCAGGCTCGTGGGATCAGCAACGCGGTAGACGCCGATCTGTCCCAGAACCTGCCCTTCAATACTGAGCGTGCCGTCGCTGCCGACATCAATCGACGCGGCATCCGGCGGAATGAAAACAGGGGCGCCGTTGCTGTCCAGAACCCGGTACCCATCCATGGTAACCAGATCACCCTCGGCACTGGGTGAAAACGCACCCGCCCGTGTCAGCCGGTTGCCGCTGGGGGTTTCGATCATGAAAAACCCGTCGCCTTCGATGGCGAAATCAAATTGCCCGCCGGTTTCGGTCAGAACGCCTTGTTGCAACGAGGTATTGCGCGCCTCTGCCCGCACCATGGACAAGGACGGATTGCCCGGCGAGGCTTTCACGAACTCGGAAAACACCAAGCCCTGCTGGCGGTACCCCGTGGTATTGGCGTTGGCGATATTGTTCGCCACCAGCCGCATTTCATTCATCAGCCCCGATTGGCGGGACAAGGTGGTATATGAGGTATCCATCAGCGGCCTCCGGCGATCAGTGGGATGAGGGTTGAGGTGAAGAACGTCACCAGCGTCTGGGTCATGAACCCCATCGAAATCCAGAAAACGATCACAATGGCGATCAGCTTAGGCACAAAGGTCAGCGTCATTTCCTGAACCGAGGTCAGCGCCTGGAACAGACCCACAACCAGACCCGAGACCAGTGCCACCGCCAGGATCGGGACGGATGTGATCACCGCGACCCAAAGCGCCTGGCGGACAATGTCATAATAGAGACCTTCGCTGAGCATCTATCAGACCGGCATCCGCAGGATTTCCTGATAGGCCTCGACCACTTTGTTGCGCACGATGACGGCGGTTTCGACGGCCAGTTCGGTCTGCGCCAACGCCTGAACCAGCGCGTGCGGATCGGCTTGGCCGGTCATCGCCGCGCCGGACATCTGCTCGGACTGTTTCAATGTTGCGGCAAAGTCCTGAAAGGTTGAGCGCAACCCCTGTGCCATTCCGGCAAGGTCGGGGTCGGGCTGCGTAGCGGGCCGCGCTACGGCATAGCTCTGCGCGGCGGTCAGGGATCGGATATCCATTCTGGTGTCCTTTATTTTCTGAGAAGTTCCATAAGGCTCGACGACATTTGTCGTGTCTGGTCGAACATCTTGAGATTGGCTTCGTAGCTGCGCTGCGCTTCACGCGCGTCAGCGATTTCGATCATCAAATCTACATTGGACCCGCGATAATGGCCGGTCTCATCGGCCAACGCATGGCCGGGGTCATAGATGCGCGACAGGTCGCGACGATCAAGCTTAACGCGCCCGGTCTCGACCATTTGCGCACCATCTTTGCTGACCGCTTCAAACGGCACGGTTTTGCGCCGATATCCCGGCGTATCCGCATTCGAGATGTTTTCGGAGACGTGCCGCAAACGGGCTGCCTGCGCGCGCAGAGCGCTGGCCGAGGCGGAAAGGGAATGGGAAAAATCGCTCATCTCTCAGCCCTCCTCACCCGCGACCAAGGCTGGTACGCAGGATGCCAATCGAGGATTTATAGATCGCCAACGCGCGGTCATGTTGACGCTTGACCTCGACCGCTTTGAGCATTTCTTCCTCAAGAGAAACACCATTTCCGTTGGGATCGCCCGAGGGCGCGGCATCGAACTCGGCCCAGGGTTGGACAGCGGCGGCGCCGTTCAGATGCCCGGCCCGCGTGGCGGTCATCGCAACCTCATGCCCGGAATTTTCGAAAGCTTTCTGAAAGGCCTCGATATCGCGGGGCTGATAGCCCGGCGTATCCGCATTTGCCATGTTTCGCGCAATGACAGACTGCCGTTGCCCGGCATGGGTTGCCATTGCGTACGCTGTCTTAAAGACGTTCAGGTCAGAGAACATCGGGGCTTCTCCCTCGATCAATTTCAATCAAGGCTTAACCCCGATTCCTTTAGAAACCGTTTTCAGAAACCCGTTGGAGAACCCACGATGACCGATCTCGACCCGATGCTTCTGAAATGCGAATTCGACCGTCTGTCTGCCATGAGCCATATGGGCCGCGTGGCCAGTGTTGGGCGCGGCGCCATAGAAATAAAGGGGTTGGAGTACGTTGCCCGCATCGGCGACAACCTGACCCTGCGGCGGCGCAGCGGCCCGGATCTGGCAGGTGAAGTTCTGCATGTCGAATCGGATCTGATCCACATGTTACCCACCGCTGCACCCGATGGGGTTTGCTTGGGTGATCGGGTGATTCTAAATCAGACACCGGCATTTTCCCCCGGACTGCACTGGCTGGGTCGGGTCATTGATCCCTTCGGCAAACCGCTGGACGGCAAGCCGTTGCTGTCGGGCACTCAGGAAAGAGATATCCTGCAAAATCCACCACCTGCCGTTGTCCGCAAACCGCTGGGCGCACGGATGGAAACCGGGCTGAGCATTATGAACACCATGTTACCTGTGGTGCAGGGGCAGCGTATCGGCCTGTTCGCCGGGTCAGGGGTCGGCAAGTCGACCCTGTTGGCCACGCTGGCGCGGTCGATGCAGGCAGACGCGGTTGTGGTCGCTCTGGTCGGCGAACGGGGTCGTGAGGTCAATGAGTTCGTTGAACATGCGCTTGGAGCCAAGGGGTTGGCACGATCCGTGGTTGTGGCGGCAACTTCGGATCAGTCGGCGCTGGCCCGAAGGCGCTGTGCATGGTCGGCACTTTCAGTCGCGGAATTCCTGCGGGATCAGGGGCTGAACGTCCTGTTTCTGGCTGATTCGGTCACCCGCTTTGCCGAGGCGCACCGCGAAATCGCTGTTGCGATGGGTGAGGCCCCCTCTTTGCGCGGGTTCCCACCTTCGGTCACGCCCTTGATCGCTGCTCTTTGCGAACGAACCGGGCCGGGCACGGTTGATCAGGGTGATATCACAGCAGTTTTCAGCGTTCTGGTTGCGGGCTCGGACATGGATGAACCGATAGCGGACATTCTGCGTGGCGTTCTGGACGGGCATATCGTCCTGAGCCGCGAAATCGCCGAGCGCGGCCGTTTCCCCGCCATTGACCTTAGCCGGTCAGTTTCACGCAGCCTGCCGGGAGCTGCCTCCGAGGCGGAAAACCGGATGATCTCGGAAACCCGCAGGCTGGTTGGTAGTTACGAGCAATCCGAGGTTATGATCAAAGCCGGGCTTTATGCCGAGGGGGCAGACCCGTTATTGGATCAGGCAGTCCGGGTTCATGACGAGCTTGATGCCTTTTTCGGCAAGGCCGAGCCGGACGGAATCAGCAACAGTTTCAACCACCTGCAACTGATTCTGCGCCGTGCCGGGGCAGCATTACCGCAGTGAGGAATTCAAGACAGTTTTAAGTGTTAAGCCCACCTTAAGACCTGCCCGGCTACCCCTGTAACTGGGTGATAAAAAGGTGGTGGAGATGGGTGCGCAATCCAATGTGGCGCCAATCATCATCAAGAAGAAACGTGTGTCAGGTGGCGATGGTCACCATGGTGGCGCGTGGAAAGTCGCATATGCCGACTTTGTCACGGCCATGATGGCGTTCTTCATGTTGATGTGGCTGCTGAATGCAACAACGGAACAACAACGCAAAGGGCTTGCGGATTATTTCTCGCCGACCATTCCCATAAACCCGGTTTCGGGTGGCGGCGATGGGGCCTTTGGTGGCAATAACATGTTCTCAGAGGAAACTCTGGTCATGGACGGGACCGGCGCCAGCAAACGCAGCCCGACGCCCGCGCGACAAGCGCGTGGATCGGTTGGCGTCAGCTCGGACGGCGGCGGAAAAGAAACGGTCGAAGACTTTTCCTCACTGGAATCAGAGCTTATGGGGCGAACCGGCGAAAGCATGGTGTCCGACAAGGTCCTCAAACATATCGTCACCCGCGTGACGGATGAGGGTCTGGTGGTCGAACTCTTCGCCACCAAGGATCAACCTCTGTTCGAATCAGGGACGAACCAACCAACCAATATGCTGCGTGCTCTGACATTGTTGGTGGCCCGATCCTCTGATCTGGTGACAAATGACATGGCGGTCGGAGGGCATGTCGGTTCCTCGCCGGTGGTTCTGGCCAAAAACCCGGCCTGGGATTTGTCTACCTCGCGCGCTCAGCAAGTTCGCCAAATGCTGCAAGACAAGGGTGTTGCGCCGCTCAGGTTGGACCGTGTAACCGGCCATGCCGACCGAAAATTGTCGGATGAAAACCCGATGGCCGCACGCAACAACAGGATCGAGATCATCTTTCTGCGCGGCACCTGAGAATAAAAGGATAGACGGCATTTTACCTGTTAGCGCGCTGTTAAGGCCCAGCGCGTTAGCTGTTGCATCAAGATTTGACGCAACAGAAGGGCGTGCCAATGACAATTTCCTCTTCGCTGAACGCTGGCGTGGCCGCATTGAAGGCCAACGCAAACCGGCTGGCGACGATCTCGGACAATATCGCGAATTCGTCAACCTTCGGGTATAAACGGGTTGAAACTGATTTCCATTCTATGGTCACCTCCGGCCAGGGCGGCAGCTATTCCGCTGGGGGCGTTCGCACCACCAGCCAACGCCTGATCGACCAGCGCGGTTCGCTGGTGACAACCAACAACTCCACCGACCTTGCGGTGCGTGGGCGCGGCATGATGCCGGTACGACCAAGTTCTCAGATCGCGGCCGGTTCGAATGAGATGTTGCTGACCACGACAGGGTCGTTCCGCACCAATGAAGAAGGATATCTGGTCACCGAGTCAGGGCTTGTTCTGCTGGGTTGGCGTGCGAATGCGGATGGAACCATCCCTGCGGTTCCACGTGACACGCCAGCTGCGCTTGAACCCATTCAGCTCAGTGTTAATCAACTGTCGGGCGCGCCCACGACGCAGATGAATCTGCGCATGAACCTGCCCGCGACCGCTACGGATGCGGGTTCCCCTGGCGACATGCAGCCCTTGTCCGTTGAATATTTCGACAATCTGGGAAAATCCGAAAGCGTTGATATCGAACTTGTCCCTACAGTGCCGGCCACCGGCAGCAGTAACGAATGGACGATGATCATGCGCGATTCAGCCTCGGGCGGCACCATTATCGGTGAATACACCCTGACCTTCACCGATAGCCGAACTGCGGGTGGCACGCTGGCCAGCGTAACTGCGGTCACCGGCGGTGCATATGACCCAGCAACCGGCAGCGTTGTGGTGAACGTGGCCGGCGGCCCAATGGAGATCAATATAGGGGAAATCGGAGATGCCGACGGAATCACGCAACTGTCCGATACATTTGCACCAGTTTCGATCACGCGCGACGGTTCGGCGGTCGGCACCATGACCAGCGTTCAGGTTGACGAAAACGGGTATGTTTATTCGTTCTACGATACCGGTGTCAGCCGACGCATGTACCAAATCCCATTGGCGGATGTTCCGAACCCAAATGGACTGACCGCGCTGGACAGCCAGACCTATGCACCATCCCGGGAAAGCGGGACGTTCTTTCTGTGGAATGCGGGGGACGGGCCAACCGGCGACCTGGTTTCTTTTGCGCGCGAAGAATCCACTACCGATGTGGCGACCGAGCTGACCTCAATGATCCAGACACAGCGGGCTTACTCTTCCAGCGCAAAGGTTATCCAAACGGTGGATGAGATGCTTCAGGAAACAACCAATATCAAACGCTGATCAGGGTTTTGATTCAGGAAAGGGACCTGCAGAATGAATATGTCCACAGCATTGAACAACGCGTTGGGCGGCCTGACCGCCGCCAGTCGCGGTGCGGCGGTTGTGTCCGAAAATATCGCAAACGCATTGACGCCCGGCTACGCGCGCAGGTCACTGGAACTGGCAACCAACACGATTTCCGGTCACGGCGTGCGTACCGTAGGTGTCATTCGTCATCAGGATCCCGTCCTCACGTCCAACCGCCGGGCCACGGATGCCGATCTGGCCTTCCACACCACCATTTCAGACTTTCACACAAGGTTGGAATCTTTGGTAGGGTCCGCCGATGATCCCGCATCGCTTTCGGTTCGGCTGGCTGATTTTGACAGCAGCCTGCTAACAGCGGCAAGCCTGCCGGATTCCAGTGAACGACTGGACCAGGTAGCGCGCACGGCTCAGGATCTGGCACGCGGTCTGAACGCAGCCTCTGAAGGGTTGCGTCAGATGCGATCCGACGCGGACCGGTCCATCGGCAAACAGGTCGACACCCTGAATCAGACCCTCAAGGATATTGAAGAGCTGAATGCCAAGATCCCGGCCATTAAGTATTCCGGCGCCGATATTGGTGGGATACTGGATCAACGACAGGTCCTGATTGATCAGGTCAACGAACTGGTTCCTGTAAATGTGATTCAAAGGGACAATGATCAGGTCTCGCTTTATTCTGATGGCGGCTTGATATTGCTGGAAAACACTGCGGCCGAGTTCTCCTTTTCGACAACCGGCGACACCAAGCCCCATATGACCCTGGCAAACGGGTTGTTGTCCGGGCTTGAGATGAACGGAAACACTGTCCGCACCAGTGGCGATTTTGCCCAAATTCGCGGCGGTGCCTTGATGGCCCAATTCCAGATTCGGGATGAAATCGCGGTTGAGGCTCAGGTCGATCTGGATGCTGTTGCGCGCGATCTTATCGAAAGGTTCGAAACGCCGGGGCTGGATCCGACCGCGCTGGCCACGGATCCGGGCGTGTTCACCGATGACGGCAACCGGTTTGATCCGGCATCGGTGACGGGATTGGCCTCGCGCATCAGCTTGAACGCAATCGTCGACCCGGACGCCGGAGGAGAGAGCTGGAAACTTCGCGCCGGGCTGGGTGCGGCCACACCCGGCAGCGCCGGAGATGCCAGCCAGCTGCGCGCCTTCAGCTCAATTCTGAACGACGAACGCCCTGTTTCCGGCGCTGTTTTCGGGGCCGGAAACATGCCTGCCGCAGACATCTCAGAGGCGCTGTTGTCACGGATTGGGTCGGACGCACATGTGGCCGATGGGCGGCGGGTGTTTGCAAACAGCGCCAATCTGGAAATGATGGCCATTGAGGCCGAACAGGGCGTCGATACCGATCAGGAATTGCAGCGGCTAATGCAAATCGAACAAGCCTATGCGGCAAATGCCAGACTGGTTTCGGTCGTCGATGAACTTATGGATACGTTGTTGAGGCTGTGATGATGAATGTAACCTCTATGGGCGACCTCGCGCGCGGATTGACCCTGAAATCGCGGGCGACTGATATCAAAAATCAGATCGAATCCCTGTCTTATGAGATGTCTTCAGGCAAAGTGCAGGATGTCTCCGGCCATCTGGACGGGGATTATTCCTATCTTCTGGATATGGATCGAAACCTGTCACGCCTGGATGCCTTTCAGGTGGCCACAGCCGAAGCTGGCCTGTTCACCGACGCCATGCAGCTTAGCCTGACAACAATCGATGACGCGGTGGGGCGCCTGACGTCGTCCTTGCTGGCATATGGGACATCCAATCAGGCGGTCACCCATGAACATGCCTCTGTTCAGGCCAGAAATGAGCTGGATACGGTCATGTCTGCTTTGAATACCCGTGCGGGTGGCCGAAACCTGTTTTCCGGCGTGGATACTGATGTATCGCCTCTGTCATCTGCGGATACCTTGTTGACAGCGTTAGAGGCTGAGTTGACGGGGCTGACAACACTCACGGACATCACACAAGCTGCGGAAGACTGGTTCAATGATCCTGCGGGTTTCGATGCGGTTATCTATCAGGGCGCAGACACAACTCTGGCACCGATGAGCATTTCGGAAAACGAAAGTGTCTCCATTCCGATCACTGCGACCGATCCAACACTCAAAGCGGCGTTAAGGGACATCGCCGTCGCCGCTCTGGTTTCGGACGATAATCTGGGACTGCCCAATGATCTGCGGACGTCCCTATTCACCCAGCTGGGGGTCGAGCTTGCCAATACGCAGGATGGCACAGTGAACCTGCGGGCGGATGTTGGCGCCGCCGAGGCCAGGATTGAACAAGCCGCCACGCGTAATGCGGCGGCGCGTACAAGCCTGGAATACAGCCGAAACTCTCTGATCGCCGCGGACCCGTATCAAACCGCAGTGCAACTGCAGACTGTCCAATTTCAATTGGAAAGCCTGTATTCTGTCACCGTTCGCAACGCGAACCTATCGTTGGTGAATTTCCTGAGATGAGAATACTTGCCCTTCTCCTGATTCTGCTTCCGAGCCTGTCTTTTGCCGGGGCAATCCGGCTGAAGGACCTTGTCGATTTCGACGGGGTGCGCGGCAATGATCTGGTTGGTTATGGTCTTGTGGTCGGATTGAATGGAACCGGCGATGGGCTCAGGAATTCTCCGTTCACCGAAGAGATCATGTCCAACATTCTGGAACGGCTTGGTGTGAACGTGAATGGTGAAGATTTTCGCCCCAAGAACGTCGCCGCTGTTCTTGTGACAGCCAGCCTACCCCCCTTTTCGCGGGTCGGTGGCCAGATTGATGTCACCGTTTCGGCCATCGGCGATTCCAAAAGCTTGCTGGGCGGGACGCTTATTATGACACCGCTGAATGCGGCAGATGGTCAGATCTATGCGGTGGCACAGGGGTCAGTTCTTGCAGGTGGCGCCGTTGCCGAAGGCGATGCGGCTTCGGTCACCCAAGGGGTGCCGACATCCGGTGTGATCCCATCCGGAGCTCGGGTCGAACGCGAAATCGACTTTGAGCTTTCCGATCTGACCCAAATGCGCCTGGCTCTGCGTGAACCGGATTTCACAACCGCCGGTCGGATCGAGCAGGCAATCAATACCGAATTCAACCGGGCCGTAGCGATCATGCGCGATTCCGGGACGGTCGAACTGAATATTGCAGCGACACAGGCGATCTCGACCGCGCATGCGCTTGGGCGCATTGAAAATATCCTAGTAGAGCCAGAAACAAAGGCGCGAGTAGTAGTCGATCAGCGTTCGGGCACGATTGTCATGGGTCAGGAAGTGCGGATCTCACGCGTGGCAGTCTCTCAGGGCAATCTGACACTGACGGTCGAAGAGGCCCCTATCGCGGTTCAGCCGAACCCGTTCGCCCGAGGCGAAACCGTCGTGGTTCCGCGTACCGTAGCCGGTATCGAAGAAGAGGAAGGCACCGGTCTGGCGGAAATTCCCGAGGCCACGACCTTGTCCGAAGTCGTCGCAGGGCTTAACGCTTTGGGTGTTTCACCCCGCGACATGATCGACATCCTGAAAACGATCAAAGCGGCCGGAGCATTACACGCCGAGTTCATCGTTCGATGAAGGGCTATCCCGGCGGTAGGCGCACAGCCCCAAGACCCGCCGGGAATTCACGTCACTTTGCTTTCCAACTGTCCAACCATTTGCGGAATCGGTTGCGATGCTCGCCGATGGCGTCGCTGGTTGCATACAACCCATCCTCGACACTCTCGATCATCGGATCGATCCGCGCCTGGCGGAACCTGCGCCAGCGCACCCAGATTGCCCAGACAATCGCAAAGAAGACCGTCAGGAAGACGATGTTGAACCAAGGGATCAGACGCGCATCCGGACCATCGACATGTTTGATAAAGACAGCGTTTGGAAAGATCGACATGAACTCATTCCGCCAGCCATAATGCGTCACGGCAACCCAGTCCGGGTCGTTTTTGTCCGAGATCGCGTCATTGGCTTCGGTATACAAATTGGCAGTGTCGAATTTGAAATAGGGCGGCCAACCCCAGCTGGTATCTTCGTTGCGATACACAATCGGTTTGCCATTGGCACGTACGGCCTGAATGAACTGTACATCCCGGTTCGACAGACTGGCCGACTGATCATCGGGCTCGGACCAGAAGATCCGGGTCCAGTCGTTCAGGTCCTGCCGTTCTTCATAGGTGTTGACGATCCGAACCACATCCCGTTGCGGCAGAGAATACTGAAGGACTACGGCGACCGTTCCCCAGAAAATCAGAATGAATGCCCATTTCAAATAGGCCATGCTTTACCTCTCACATGTAGTTCACAATGTAGATCAGCGACCCGATCGCTACCCAAGGCACAACATAGACACCCAGGATCAATTTGCGCCGGAACGAATTGTCATAGACGTGCAGCCCCCGTGCGACAAAGGCTGCCTTGTCTCCGGTTTTGCCCTTTTCGTCCCACCAATGCTCTAGCCTGCGGCGACGCACACTGCGTGAATACAGCGACAGGGCAAAATAGGCCACGGTCTGGATGACTAGCAGGACCAGAAACAGGCGCATCGCTCCGAACATTTCAATCCTTTCCTAACGCGCCCCAGGGACCAACGCGGGCGATAACGGTCTCGTTGATCCTGTCTCGACCGCTCATATCCGGCTCATGTCCGAACAGGGCAGCGCGGGCACCCGCCTTGTCCACCTGATACTCACGCGCGAGGAAATCAGCAACATAGGCCTTCTTGGCCTCGGACCAGGATTTGTAGGTGCTATAGAACAGCTCTTTGTGGCAGATGAACATCTGGCGCGGGTCCAGTGGGGCCAATTCGGCCAGCAGCATGTTCACCAGATCACGGTTCGGCGTATCGGCGGCCCGCAGCGTATAGAAATACGCCGAATGATCCGAGGTGATCCGGGGCCACCGCCCGCCATCCGTCGCCCAACGCAATAGCTGCGCCAGCCCATGATAGGCCTCTGGCAACCGATCCGCGTGGGTGCGCGCCAGCCGACGCATATCACTGCGGTTCAGGCCAGTCAGATCGACCCCGGCATCAGCGGCCGCGTCGACGGTCAGGAAGTCCATCTTTTGCTGCAGGATCGCAGCAGCATCCACGCCGCGCGCCTTGACGATGGGTTCGACCAGGTCGTTATAGTCCAGGAACTTGGCGATCTGGTTCCGCTGCGACGGGTCAAACGTGTATTTGATGTTCAGATCGTCGGGCTTTTCGCCCATGCAGATAGCCGCCGGATGATCCAGATCCGGGAACAGATAGAGCCCGCCGAAATGCGCCGTCCAGAAATTTTGCTGCTCAAACGCCGTATGGCGCAGACGGACCGGGTTGCGGGTGACGTCACCGGTTTCCTTCGAGGTTTCGATCATTTTGGCGATCAGGACATCGTCGAACCATGCATCCTCTTCGGTCTTGAAGCGTTCGACCATACCTGCCAGTTGCTCGGCCTTGCGCAGGGTGCCGCCTGCGGTGTCGGCCTCAATCTCGATCTTGCGCAGGTTGAACAGATCGCGGGGATTGCTGAGTTTGAAGACCGAGTTCACCAGTTCTCCGGCCACCGCATCGGTGGCGGTCAGGGCAAACAGTTGCGCCTCGTTCATCTCGATAAATTCGCGCAGGATATCGCGCGAGGTCGAGAATTTGACGTTCAGCAGAGGCGCACGTTTCTGTTCGGTCGTCAGCAGGATGAACTGCCGGTTGACCCCGTTGGGGTTGAGGTAGAGCTCATCCTCCAGCTCAATCCCCACCTCAGGCGAGTAGCCCGAGATATCGACATGGAAATCCGTCAACGCCGTGGTCCTGCCCGCCAGATGCTGCAACGCGCGGTTATACCGCTCGACCAGAGCCGGGCTGGAGATGTGGACGAGGTTGCCGAACATCAGGCCTTTTTCGATGAGGCGGATCATGACGTTTGCCTTCCCGCGCAACGGTAGCGATGCTCCCGGCCCGAGGGTGGGTGCGGAACGCGCCCGCCCTGGGGAGCGGGTCGGGCGCGTCGCGGCTTCGCCGCGATATCACGCTCAACCAGAACCACGATTTTCTCTAACTCAAAACTCATGCGCGCAATCCTCTTGCGAAGGCAAAAATGATCGCGAATCCAACGGGTATTGCTATCAACCAGAACTGTTGCTGAAAATAGACCATAACATCTGCGGGATTTGCGTTGCCAGCGTCCACAGCAAAGCGGTCGACAAAAACATCCGTTAAAGCATAGCTGGCAAGAATTGTTAGAGGTGCGCAAGCCGCACCGTAGGCCAACAATGGAAGAAGCCATTCCTTTCCATTCTCTTTGGTCGCACGAGCCGTGTGATAGGCTCGTAAACCTATTAGTATAGCAACCGCAGTACTCACCAGTAGCGGTAGACCTATGGCGATCAGATAGGTCACTTCCCCTCCAGATACCGCCGCTTGGCCTCTTCCATCCGGCCCATCTCACGCACCGCGTTGTCGATGGCGACCTCGTCGCTCTTGTCGGCATAGCGGAACTCGCTGTCGGCGTAGCGATTGATCTCTTGCATCACCATTTCCACCGTGATCGGCTGGCGCAGGTCCTCGATCATGGCCTTCTTGGTGACGTAGTCGCGGAACAGGAACAGGTCGGGGTTCTCCATCCATTCGTCGGGCAGTTCGAAATCCATCGCGCGGACCTTGACCGCATCGGTGATGTTCTTGATCGCGCGGCCGGTGAACCGTTCATCCGCCTGTTGGATCGCCTTCAGGTAGGTGCCCATCTTGGCAATCGTGTCCAACTGCCCGATCTGCCCTGAAACCCGGTCATAGACCTGCAAGAGAGCCTCTTCATGCGGCCGGGAGTGGCTTTCGAAACTGGCAGCGACGGCCTTCTTGATCTCTTGCGCGGCATAGGCTTCGTGCTCGCCCAGCGGGATGTCATGGTTGCGGCCCATCAGCAGGTGCAGGATGTCGATGTAATCCTCGCGTGTTTGCGGCCCGTCCACCAGAAACCGTGCGCCCGCCCTCTGGCGCAGGGCGTCGTCCACATTCTCGGGGTAGTTCGAGAACATGCCAAAGGTACAGTTGCCGCGCACGACGGTGTTGGCGCCCGCAAAGCTTTCCATCAGCACTGCGGTGATTTCCAACTGCCCGGCCGAGGACTGCCGGTCGCCGCGTTTGCCCGCCAGTTGGTCGATGTCGTCGATGGTGCCGAACCCGATGACCGAAGGGTCGAGGATCGTGTTGATAAACGCTTTGGCGTTCTGGCCGGATTTGCCCTGATAGCTGTCGATATTGTCGGTGCTCAGGTTCTGATAGCGGAACGGATAACCCGCGTTGTGGCAATAGTCATTGATCAGCCCGGCCATCATCTGGATCAGGGTGGTCTTGCCGGTGCCCGGTTTACCGTCGCCCATGAAGGTAAAGATGAACCCGCCAAGCTCGGCAAATGGGTTCAGGCGGCGGTCGAAATCATAGGCCATCACCATCTTGGCCAGCTTCATCGCCTGATACTTGGCGATATGGTTGCCGACCACCTCGTTCGGTTTCTTGAACGTCATGGTCAGGGTGGTGGATTTGGCTTTGGACGCTGGCTCAAACCCTCGGATCGTCAGATCATCAGCCTCTATATGCCAGGCGGCGTTCTGGAATGGGGCCAGATGGCCGGCGGATTGGGCGCGTAGGGCAGCCTTGTCCATCAGTTGCTCGGCATAGGCGCTGGTGGCCGCGATCAAATGCGCATCATCGGGCGCGTGTTTGGCGAGGGTTTGGTCCAGCTCCCAAAGCGCGCCGTGCAGGGCAAGCTGGCCATTGTCGGCCAGAACTTCTTCGATTTCCCCGACATCAACTGTGGTCTCGCCCAGATGTGAGGACATCAAATAGGCCAGTGCATTGCCGAAACTGTGCGAGGTGATCAGCGCCTCGGCTGTCAGCAGTTCCGAGAATTCGGTCTTGCGCGCGGCGGGCAAATCCCCGGCCAAATTCGCACGTTTTAGATCGGCCAGAGGGGTTTGTTCGGCATAGGCCTCAGACACGGCCAGAGCGATGGCGACGGCGCGACGAATAGCCTGTTGCGTGGTGGCCTGCGGCGGAGAAACCAGCGTATCGCCATCATCAGACGCCTCAATCCGTTCCACCAGATGCACCCCGTCGGCCCGCACAGTGCGCCGTGTCACCAGACCCGGCGTGGTAGACCGAAACCGCCGACCCGTGGAGACGCCCGGCGACCTCTCAACCGCGGCCTCAACCGCTTTGGCAATCCGCGGCGCGTGCTCGAACCCGTTCAGCAAGGCGGTGGCCGCAGTGTAGTGCTTGCGGATATCGTCTTCGCGCAATTCCATCTGGTCTGACGTCAAACTCATCTCAAAATAGCCTTTACTGTCTTCAATATCTCAACACCTGCCCGGTCTTGCTGACGACGAACTTGCGCACGTCGGCAAAACCCGGCGGGTTGCGCTCGGCCAGTACCTGGAACGGGCGTTGTGGCAGAATGATCGAGCGCTCGGTTTGCGTCGCCCCCGTCTCGGCCCCCTGCCCGCCGAATGGGTCCAGCGCAAACACCTCGCGGTCGACAGTCCCGAACCAGCCTGAGCGTTCCTGAATCACATCCTCGCTTCGCAGCGCTTCAGTGGTCCAGGCCAAGGCCCAATCCTGACCCGCAGGGGATTTCGCATCCTCCAGCACCTGCCGCAGCGGGCCGGATTGCTCGGTAAAGGCCGAGGAATACATTGGCCCCACATGAATGCGGCGCAGGTGTTTGGGATGCAGGTCGTCGAAATCCTGATCAAAGCCTTTGGCGATGGTCACCAGTTTCAGACCACCCAAGGATTGCGCCATCAGATGCGCCTGCACTTCGGGCCAGCGGCGTTGATCTTTGGGCAGGGCCGTGCGCCCCGAATCCTCCAACTCCATCAGGTAGATGACCGGCAGGTTTATTTGGCTGTCATAGACGGCCCAGTGGATCAGGAATTTTCGCCGCTCGCCCTCATTGCCAATCCAGTGACATTCGGGATCGTTGCGGGCCCAGAACAGCTCACCCTTCAGCAATTCCTCGTAATAGAGCCTTTGGGACAGCGCGAATTGCAGCTTGGTCGGGATCTCCCGGTCGCTGATGATGGTGCGAACCATGTCGGTTTTCAGCTCATCCTCGGACGGCATATTCGCCAGATGCACCTGCGCCTGCTGCGCGTCATTGGCCATGGTCAGCAGCTCGGCCGCCACCGGAAAGCCGCTGTCGCGCTTGTCCATGGCGAGGCTGCCAAAGAACCGCCCCGTATCGCGCCCGACCAGCAGGTATTTCATGGACAGCGCACGGAAGGTGTAGAGCAGCCCCGAGAGATAGCTCGACACGATCCGCACCTCTTGTTTTGAGATCGCGCCCTCCGCCTCCATCGTCGCGGCCACGCGCAGAAGGTGGACGGTGATTACCTCGAATTTGCGAAAGTAACGACGCGAGGCGAAGGTATCGGTCAGGCCGACATGGTCTTGGGTGAGGTTAAGGTCACTCATTCACGTTTGCCTGCGATTGACGCTTCTGTTTTCTTAATAGAACGAGAGCCCACATTACGGCCACGACGCCCGCCAGCATACTGGGAGTGCCCAGCAAAAACGCCAAATGGTAGGATACACGAGCTATGAACATTCCAAAGCTGCCCTGTGCAAACAAAAGCCCGGACAATAACGCCGCCAAAATAGGCCAAAAAATCATCGCTATACCGAACCAGAGTATTCTGAAGCCGACGACCTTGGGTCTTTGTTGAATTTGTTCAGTCAACGGTTCCGTTCCACAAACGATGAGCCGAATGAGAAAGGCTGGCGACCACAAGAACGACGGCCACCCATCCAAACGGTCCGCCTAGAACGGCGTACATCACTGAGAACACAAGCCAGAAACTGCCGAGAACGATCCACCAAAACCAGTTCTCTGGAGCCACCAGAAATGTAAAAAACTCCAGCAGTTCCAAGATCAACCCCCATACAAATTCTTATCATGCTTCTCGACAATCGACGCAAACCGGCGGGCAAAGCGTTCATCTGCCTTGGCCTTTTTCTCCAGCACGTCGCGGGCAAAGACCATGTGGTCCTCATGCGCCTCAAGCATGTCGGCCATTTTCTGGTTGGTCGCGGTGCCGATCGAGGCCATGGCGGTTTGCGCCTCTTGGTCGGTCTGCACGCCGATCTCGTTGATGCGGTGGGCCACGTCCTGCTGCTGCGCGGTTTTCAGCGATTTGGTCAGGGCGTCATACAGCACCACGCGCTGTTGCGTGTCTGTCTGCAGCTTGTTGATCAGCACCATCTGCGTCGCCGCCTGGTTCTGCAGGGAATCGACCCAGGTCTTGCCCTTTTCGATATAGCGCTCAAGCGTTTGGCTTTTGGCCAGCTTGACCTGCTCTTCCTGAACCTTGGCGTTGTATTGCTTGTTCAGCTCGGCCAGCTCAGTTTCCAGCTGGGTGCGCGCGGCGGCGTCCTGTTCGACGCTGATCTTGTTCTCCAGCGTGATGATCGTCGGGTCCATGCCCTGAATTTCGGCGCGCAATGCCTCCAGCTCGGCCACGGTGGCCTCACGGTCGTCCAGCGTGCCGGTCAGGTTGTTTTCAACCTTCACGCGCTGCTCTTCCAGCACCGACAGCTGCCCTTCCAGCAGTTTCACGATCACGTCGGATTTGGCGATCAGGTCCTGCAGCTTGTCATCGATACTGGCTGTGCGCATCCGCTCCTGCCGCATCGATTCAGATTTACCCTTCGAGAAGATGCCAACAAACGTCTCCCACCCGGATTTTGAACGCATCTCGTCAAAATCCTTAGAGAATGCGCTGGTGACGTCATCCAGACCCATGATCAGCTCGGCGATATTGGCGTTCATGACTTCGGTATGGGCGTGCACATCTTCCAAAGTGGCGTTCTCGATATCGATATCCGCCTCGGCCGTGCCAATCTTGGCCCGTGCAGCCTCAATCCGCGAGGTCAGTCCTTGGATCTGCGACTGGCTTTCGCGCACTTTCGTCTGTGTTTCTTCAATCAACGCTTCGAATTGCTGGTTCGACATCTCTGCTGTCCCCTGTTTTCTATATTTACCCAATAAGATAGGGAATGTTATGTTCATTTACATCCCCTTGAGCCCTCAAATCACCGAGACTTTTACAATTTCGTATCGAAAAAGATAGGCCACGCAGGCGAGATATCTGCACTCTGCAACGATGAATTTGATCAAATCTGGATTGATCCTGCCCGCCGAGTGGACATAGACAAATGCGACGCCACCTGTTTGGGTGCGCGCAAACCCTTTTCTGCCGGAGTCCGACCCATGCTGGATACTACGACCGACCTGAAATCCATTCTGAAAAACCCCGATCTGCTGGTGACCAAGGCCTATATCGGCGGCCAGTGGGTCGATGGTGACAATGGGACGTTTTCCGTCACCAACCCTGCGCGGGGCGACGTGATCGCCGAGGTCGCCGATCTGAGCCGTGCACAGGTTGCAGGTGCCATCGCTCAGGCTGAGGCCGCGCAAAAGGAATGGGCCAAGCTGACCGGCAAGGAACGTGCGGTGATCCTGCGCCGCTGGTACGATCTGATGATGGAAAACGCCGAGGATCTGGGCAAGATCCTGACCGCCGAACAGGGCAAGCCGCTGGCCGAAGCCGTGGGTGAGATCGGCTATGGTGCCTCGTTCATCGAGTTTTTCGGCGAAGAGGCCAAGCGCATCTATGGCGAGACTATTCCAGGTCATCAGCGCGACAAACGCATCATGGTGCTGAAACAGCCCATCGGCGTTGCGGCCTCGATCACGCCCTGGAACTTCCCCAATGCGATGATCACTCGAAAGGCCGGACCGGCGCTTGCAGCCGGATGCGCCTTTGTCGCCCGGCCTGCCGCCGAGACACCCTTGTCGGCGCTGGTTCTGGGCGCATTGGCCCAGCAGGCAGGCATCCCCGCCGGTGTGTTCAACGTGGTGCCCTCGTCGCACGCCAGCGAAATCGGCAAGGAATTCTGCGAAAACCCCGGCGTGCGCAAGCTGACCTTTACCGGCTCAACCGAAGTCGGGCGCATCCTGCTGCGGCAGGCGGCGGAACAGGTGATGAAATGCTCGATGGAACTGGGCGGCAATGCGCCGTTCATCGTGTTTGACGATGCCGATCTGGATGCCGCCGTCGAAGGCGCGATGATGTGCAAGTTCCGCAATAACGGCCAGACCTGTGTCTGTGCCAACCGCATCTATGTGCAGGCCGGTGTCTATGACGCGTTTGCTGCCAAGTTGAAGGCTGCGGTCGAGGCTCTGAACGTCGGCGACGGCCTGAACGAAGGCATCACCACCGGACCGCTGATCAATGATGACGCCGTTGCAAAGGTGCAGGAACACATCAAGGATGTAACCGACAAAGGCGGCCAAATCCTGACCGGTGGCCTGCCGCACGATCTGGGCGGCACCTTCTTTGAGCCGACCATTGTCACCGGTGTGACGCAGGACATGCTGGTGGCGCAGGACGAAACCTTTGGCCCGCTGGCACCGCTGTTCAAGTTCGAGGATGAAGACGACGTGATCGCCATGGCCAATGACACGATCTTTGGTCTGGCCTCGTATTTCTATGCCAAGGATCTCAGCCGCGTTTACAAAGTGGCCGAAGCGCTGGAATACGGGATCGTTGGTGTGAACACCGGCATCATCTCAACCGAGTTGGGCCCGTTTGGCGGCGTCAAACAATCCGGCTTGGGCCGCGAAGGCAGCCATCATGGCATGGAAGACTATCTGGAGATGAAATACATCTGCCTGTCGGTCTGATCCGCCCAAACCTTCGCTGTACAGATGGCCGTAAAGGCAACGCCCCGCGTCTGGAGGAACGCGGGGCGCATGGTGCGGTAATCCAGAGAGGAACGATTACCGCGGCGTGGTGACTGACTGCCTCAGTTTACGGCTTTGGCGTCAACCACATCCTTTTCGATGGCCTTGCTGGACGAAATCTCGATCCGGCGGGCTTTCAGGGCTTCGGGCACCTCGCGCTTGAGATCGATATTCAGCATGCCGTTCTCATGGCTGGCACCGGTAACACGAACGTGGTCGGCAAGGGCAAAACGGCGCTCGAACGCGCGGGTGGCGATGCCGCGGTGCAGATAGCTGCGATCTTTGTCTTCCGCAGTTTTCTTACCGGCGACGACCAACGAATTCTCTTTCACTTCGACCGAAAGATCGGCCTCGGAAAAACCGGCAACAGCAACCGAGATACGATAGGTGTCGACATCGGTTTTTTCGATGTTGTAGGGCGGATAGCTGGGTTGAGCCACATCATTGGTCAGAACGCGATCCATCATGTCAGCGATCTGGTCAAAACCTACAGTGGCGCGGTGCAGCGGTGCAAAGTCAAATGTACGCATATGTCGTATCCTCATGTTTGAGCGATGAACGTAATGCCCTCCGATCGGACGGGCGTTCGATTGTCTCAGGCCCCGTTTGCGGCGACCCGATACATTTGACATGGGAAACGTTCTGGCCGAGTTCAACCCCCTCCGGAGCTGATGAATTTCGCACCGGTATCCGACTTGCCTGATCCCACCTGCAATCGCTTTATTGTCGCCTTTGGTTTAGGGGCATCCCGGCGCAGAGTCGCCTTCAGATCGGCCACAATTTCCTGCAATTCCATGCCGAATCCCACTTTCTGCCGACCATCCGTACCAACTGCAGAGACTACTGAAAGTATTTGCCAGCGCGGACCGTTTCGCGCCAACAGGGCCGAACCCGAGGACCCAAAGGTAATGTCGCAGTTGAATGTGATCAGGCCCTGATAGCGCTGCAGGATTTTGCAGGACCGTTCCCGCGTAATCGCATTCGATCGGCCCCGACCATACGATGCAAGACTGACCTCATCCCCCGCCACGCGCCCGTTATGCAACGCAAAGGGATCGGCCACGGAATAGGGGATCGGTTGATCCAGCCGCATCAACGCGACATCAACGCGCACGGCATCGGGCGACAGTTGAGCGAAACGTGTGTAATCCGGATGTGCCGCGATCTGCACCACCTTGCGATCTGCCAACGCAGTTCCGTCGCTTAGCCCTGCCCGAAAGGTTACCTGCCCCGGCCCATAGGGTTGACCGGTTCTTTTGTCCAAGGCGCAATGGGCCGCGGTCAGTACCAGATCCTGTGCGATCAACGTACCCGTACAAAACCCCTCGGCGCCGATATCCAGGCGGCCGACGGCCTCCCAGCCATATAGGTCATCGCGGTCGGTGAGTTTGCGTTTTGCACTTTGCGCCTGGGACATCGTTGTCATCATAGCCAGGCATAAAAACAGGCTTGCCCAAAATCGGATCATGGCCGGACGAACCTGGCGCCAATATGACGGCTTGCCGAATCGCCGGTTTCCGAGCCGCTGAATCCGCGCCCGGCGGACAGTTCACTCCGCAGCAAAGGCAGCGAAACCTCGACCGCGGTACCTATGGCCACAGGCTCGCCATTGAATTCCGCCTTGGCCGCCACGACCGAGACGATCCGAGGTCTTTCGCCCTCGAACGCAAATACCGGGGCGCCGGAGGATCCAAACTCGACATCACAGGACAGGACAAGAACCTCGGAAACGCCGGTCACGACCGAGCAGACCTCCTGCAATGATGGCGCCTCGGCGCGGTCCTTCGCATAGGACACAACCCCAACTTCCTGTCCGCGAACGGGCCGATCGCCAGTATCAAATGGAATGACCGAGGTACTGCGGATTGGCTGCCATAGCTCGATCAGCGCAATATCGCTACCGATCCGGTTGGTCGGGGTTTCGTCGTCGTAAAAGTAATCGGGGTGAATCACTGCCCTGCGCGCCGCACGATAGGCTGATGCCCGACCCAGACGCCAGGCGGCAAGAAATTCGACCTTAGACAGGTCAATGCGTTGGCCTGTGGCCTTATCATAAAGACAATGCGCTGCCGTCAGCACCTGGTTCTGCGCAATCAGCGTCGCGGTGCAGAATGCTTCGCCGTCAATATTCAAGCGCCCGACAGCCATCCAGGCCCGCCCGGCATCGGTGGTGTCCAGACTCTTCAGCCCACTATCCTGCGCCGTTGCAGCCATCGGTATGAGTGCCAGCGCCAAAGCCTTGATCCAGTTTCTCAAGCGGTTCTCCGGCGTTGCTTTCGGCATATGTTCATAGCTGTCAGGTACGGCGAAAATAGGGCATCGACAGTATAGCACGTTTCCCGTTCTATCTGATGCAGCCCTGCATCAGGCAGCTAACGCAGGATCGGCACGGCCGTTCCCATCTCATGACCCTGCTGCATCGCACGCGGCAACGGCCCGCCTGTGGACCAATCCAACAGCTCGACCGTATGCAAAATAGGTATCTGCGTGGCCGAACCGATCTGCATCATGCAACCAATATTGCCTGCAGCGATAACATCAGGGTTCTTAGCCTCAAGCGTCCGAACCTTGCGTTGCTTTAACAAACCCGAGATTTCGGGCTGCATCAGGTTATAGGTCCCGGCGCTGCCACAGCACAGATGGCTGTCTGAAGGCTCTAACACGGTGAAACCCGCATTCTTCAACAGGTCTTTGGGATGGTTTTTGATCTTTTGCCCATGCTGCAAAGAACAAGCGGCATGATAGGCGACGGTCATGCCCTTGTGCTGGCCTCCGGGCAGGTCCAGTTGCACCAGCAATTCGCTGATATCCATGGCAATCGCCGAAACCCGCGCGGCATCTGCCGCCAAAGCCTCGTTTCGGAACATGTGCCCGTAATCCTTGACGGTCGTACCACAACCTGAGGTGTTGATGACGATGGCATCCAGCCCCTGGCCATCGATCTCTCTGGTCCAGGCCTGTATATTGGCCGCCGCCGCTTTATGGCTGTCAGCCACCTTGCCCATGTGATGGGTCAGCGCACCACAGCATCCCGCGCCTTTGGCCACAACGACTTCGCAGCCCAGTCGGGTCAGCAGGCGAATCGTGGCGTCGTTGATATCCGTGTTCAGCGCCTTTTGGGCGCAGCCTGTCATCAGTGCCACGCGCTTTTTCGGCGCTCCTTTAGGGGCAAAGCGTTGCGGGTCATCGTTGCGGCTGACCGGAGGGATATGTTTTGGTGCCATCTCCAGCATCGCCCGCAGCCGCGCATCCGGCATCAGAAACCGGAAGGGACGGCCCAGCTTGGCCCCGATCAGGGCCCAGCGAAACCGCATCGGATAGGGCAGAATCTGCGCCAGAACCCAACGCAGAAGGCGATCGGTCAGCGGGCGTTTGTAATTCTGCTCGATATACTCGCGCGCGTGATCGACCAGATGCATATAGTGAACGCCCGACGGACAGGTGGTCATGCAGGCCAGACAGGACAGGCAGCGGTCGATATGTTTGACGGTTTTCTCATCCGGGACACGCTCATTCTCAAGCATGTCCTTGATCAGGTAGATCCGTCCGCGCGGGCTGTCGAGCTCATCCCCCAGCACCTGATAAGTCGGGCAAGTGGCGGTACAAAAGCCGCAATGAACACAGCTGCGCAGGATCTGGTTCGAGCGTTGGATCGCCGGATCCTGCAGCTGTTTTTCGGTGAAATCTGTCTGCATTACCCTACCCCATCAGCCCCGGGTTAAACAGCCCTCGGGGATCAAATTTCGCCCGAATGCCTTTTATTAGAGCCTGTATAGCTACACTCTCAGGCTGGAACCGGCCCAGCCGCTCGACCGTTTCCGCATCGCCGCGCACAAGGGTTGCATGACCAGAAAAAGTGCCAAGTCGCGCCCGCAAATCGGTCCCCGCAGGAAGGCGCAGCCAGATCAGACCGCCGCCCCAGTCGTAGAACACCTGTTCAGCCTCGGCCCGCGCCGCGATCATCGGGGCGTCACCGGGCGTGACAGACAGACGCCACACGTCGCCAGCCTTGCCCCGGAACGCGTGAACATCGCGGGTCGCCGTCCACAGCGTTGCCGGTTCATCGACATTTGCGATCTGGCCGAACCCAGACAGTTCGGATGTCAGCCTCTCGGTTCTGTAAGCGACGGAGTCCGCAAATCCTTCGACCCTAACAAAGGCTTTTTCGCACTCCGGGTCATAAGCTGCGCCAGTGACCTCGAACGGAGATCTAAGCGCTGCGGACAGCGTTTTTATCGCTGCTTCTGCATTAGATACGGTCACTGACAGCGTTGCTGTGTGTTCCGGCTTGGGCAGGACTTTCAGCGACACTTCGGTCAGCACGCCCAACCTTCCCCAGGACCCACAGATCAGCTTGACCAGATCATAGCCAGTGACATTCTTCATCACCCGCCCGCCATTTTTGATCACCTGCCCGGTGCCATCGACATATCGCACCCCCAGTAAGAAATCGCGACATGCGCCTGCCTGAATGCGGCGCGGCCCCGAGATGTTGGCGGCAACCACACCGCCGATGGTCGGCTCGCCTTGGGTGCCCAACAGGCTGCGATGGTCCATCGGCTCAAAGGCCAGTTGCTGGCCCTCGGCGTCCAATGCGGCCTCAACCTCGGCTAGCGGTGTTCCGGCCTGCGCAACCAGCGTTAAGGCGCCGGGTTCATACAGTGTGATGCCTGTCATCCCGCAGGTTTCAATCACTTGGCCGGAACCCGCAATGCCACGAGTGCCGCCGCCTGTGATACGCACGGCGCCTGTAAGTCCGGCAACCATCTGGGCCAGTTCAGTTTCGGACGTGGGTTTCATCATATATCTCTTTGTTAGAGCCTATTTTTCGGCTATTTGCGGGTTGCGACGCGGTTCGGAGGCGTCCAGCGGGAACACTTTAGCCGGGTTCAGCAACCATCCTGGATCGAACACATCTTTAACCGCCATCTGCGCCTCAAGATCGGCAGG
Source organism: Ruegeria sp. YTSA226 (assembly GCF_059609905.1). Taxonomy (NCBI): domain Bacteria; kingdom Pseudomonadati; phylum Pseudomonadota; class Alphaproteobacteria; order Rhodobacterales; family Roseobacteraceae; genus Ruegeria; species Ruegeria sp. YTSA226. The sequence continues at coordinate 14,534 of NZ_JBXWMQ010000015.1, read as the reverse complement.
GGCATATTGATGATGCATCAGATCGCGCTTTTCGATTCCCACACCGTGCTCGCCGGTCAGGCAACCGCCCTCATCCACACAAAGTTTCAGGATTTCCGCACCGAACGCCTCACATTTTTCGAGGTCGCCGGGTTTGTTGGCATCAAACAGGATCAAAGGGTGCATGTTCCCGTCGCCGGCATGGAATACATTTCCAACCGGCAGGCCGAACTCATCGCTCAGCTCACCAATCCGGCGCAATACGGCGGGCAGCGCCGATACCGGGATGGTCCCATCTAGGCACATATAGTCGTTCATCTGCCCCATGGCGCCAAAGGCCGATTTGCGGCCCAACCAGATCCGGGCGCTTTCATCCGCCGACTGGCTCTCGCGCAGCTCGACCGGATCGTGGCGTTTTGCAATCTCGACAATCTTGGCCAGCTGGCTGTCGATCTCGGCCTCCGAGCCTTCGACCTCGACAATCAACAATGCTTCGCATTCCGGATACCCGGCATGCGCAAAGTTTTCGCAGGTCTGAATGCACAGGCGATCCATGAACTCAATCGCGACAGGCAAGATACCGGACTTGATGATGTCCGAAACGCATTGGCCTGCGATTTCATTGTCATCAAACCCCATCAGGACGGGCCGTGCGCCTTCTGGCTTGCGCAGGATGCGCAAGGTCGCTTCGGTGACAACGCCCAGTTGCCCTTCGGACCCGCAGATCACCCCCAGCAGGTCAAGACCCGGCGCGTCCAGATGAGCGCCACCGATTTCGACTACGCTGCCATCCATCATTACCAGGGTCACACCCAGCAGGTTGTTCGTGGTCACCCCGTATTTCAGGCAATGCGCCCCGCCGGAATTCATCGCGATATTGCCCGCAATCGCGCAAGCCAGTTGCGACGATGGATCGGGGGCATAAAAGAAATCCTCTTCCTCGACCGCGCCGGTGACGCTCAGGTTGGTGCGCCCAGTCTGGACCTTGATGAATCGGTTGTCATAATCAACCTCCAGCACGTCGTTCATCCGGGCCACGCCCAGTATGACGCAATCAGCTGTTGGCAGCGCGCCCCCGGCCAGCGACGTACCTGCACCGCGCGGTACCACCGGTACGCCTTCGTCATGGCAAATGCGCAAGATATCCGAGACCTGCTGCGTTGTCGAAGGCAAAACCGCCAGCATCGGCGGGCATCTATAGGCGGTCAAAGCATCGCATTCATAGGCGCGTGTCTCGGCCGGGTCATAAATGATCGCGTCGTCCGGCAGAACCCCCGACAGGCGCGCCACCACCGCATCTTTGCGACGCAGGACATCAGGGCTTGGCTTTGGCATTTCCATGGCAGGCTCCTTGGTTTGGTAAAATAATATTACCAATTTGTCAGTATGGCAAGTTCCGACTTCCGGAAGTACTGTCACGGCCATGACCTGGATTGACCGCGCCGCTCTGTTTGCCCCTTTGGATTTTGCCGCCATAACGCTGATGATGGGGGCCTGGCTGTGCCTTGGGTGGATGATCGAAAACCCGTCGCCAAAGAAGCGGTCAGTGGCCTTGATGATGGATGAGTATCGCCGCGACTGGATGCGCGAGATGGTCACACGCCAGCCAAGGATGTTTGACGCGCAGGTCGTGGCCACGATGCGGCAAGGCAGTACCTTCTTTGCCTCGACCACGATGATTGCCATCGGTGGTGGCCTGGCCCTGCTGGGCAATACCGAGCGTCTGGCCGGTGTCGCCAGTGATCTGGCCATCGGCAGCTTTCCAGCCCTGGTGTGGGAGATCAAGATACTCGCCGTCGTCCTGCTGCTGGCCAATGCCTTTCTGAAATATGTCTGGGCGCATCGTCTGTTCGGCTATTGCGCGGTACTGATGGCCGCGGTCCCGAATGAGCCCGAAAATCCCATCGCCTATCCCCGCGCCACGCAATCGGCCGAGATCTGTGTCACCGCCGCCCGCAGCTTTAACCGCGGGCTGCGCTCTACCTATTTCGCACTGGCCTTGCTTGCATGGTTTCTGGGGCCACTCGCGTTGATCGTCGGCACAGTTATCACTGCAGGCCTGCTTTACCGACGCGAATTCGCCTCGCAATCCCGCGCGATCTTGATGGCGCAGGTTGGCAACACGCAGTCGTGACCCCATGCCATCGCCGTGGCGTTGACGCCCGGCTCTTGGTTCTTACTTTTTGCCAGCAGGTTTTCATGTGGGTCGAAGCGAGCTTTTGGTCAACACGCAACGATTGTCCGATCTGAGTCCTGAGCAGCCGAGTAGCATTATCCTTGCCGACAAGATTTGACAGTTAACTCAAATCTGCCAAGATGCTTCAAATTTTTTAAAGAAAGATAGTTCCAGGAAAAAAGTGTTCGTAGGCATAGCAATAACTTTGTTGACTTCGATGTCACCGGCCTTGGCTCAGGATATCGCGGCAGGGTCCAGACTTACGGTAACTTCCGACTGGCACTCAAAGAACGGAGGGCCTTACAGTCCGCAGATCGTATCTTGTAAATCCAACAGTGGTTTGTGCTTGCGAGACACTAATACTTCGCCGGCAAACAATCCGATGACAAAGACCAAGAACGGTCTGCAGGTCGTCTTCAAGGAATTCGGGGTCGTTTATTTGTTCAAGCCCAGTGGAAAGGGTACTTTTCACGACATGAACGGTAAACAAACTGGCAAGTTCAAGTGGTCTCAGTAGCTTGAGAATCGAACGCTCAATTCGTGCTCTAGACACGCTCCGATAACTGTCTGTTTCACCTTGCATAGCTTGCATTAAAAATATGCTTCCAAATATAAGCCTTGCTGCAGTGGGCAATTCCATAGACTTCGGCCGGGAGCTGATTCTATTAGAGCGAAGCTCTATACCGCCAAGAGTTTAGGGTCGAAACATGCGATATGTGATTCTCTGCACCTTTCTGGCCAGCCCCACCCTAGCCGATCCGCCAACGATCGAGCAGGTCAACGCCTCGTCCAGCGGTGGCAGTTGGCGTTTCGACGTGACGATCCGGCATCCGGACACCGGATGGGATCACTATGCCGATGGCTGGCGTGTGCTGGATATGGACGGGAATGAGCTGGGGATGCGTGTGTTGCATCACCCGCATGAGACGGAACAGCCCTTTACCCGCTCGCTGGGCGGGGTGGCAATTCCTGATGGTACATCTCAGGTCCAGATACAGGCCCGTTGCAGCGTGGATGGCTGGGCAGACGAAACCATTGTTGTGCCGCTGAACTGACCTCAGAATACGCCCAACGCCAGCCCTGCGGCCATCGCCTGCCCCAAGTCGCGGCATGTCTGCAGCGCGTCTTGGGGGATGCGCTTTTCGGCTAGGATTGCTTCGGGCGTTTGTGCGTGGGTGCATATGATCAGAGGGGGCTGGACCTCTTTCAGCCGCCAACCGGTTGCGATCCGGGCCGTCTGGCGCGCGGCGTTTTCGCCGTCTGACCCGGCACAGATCATCTGGGCATAGGGGCGACCTTCGATGCGACCAAGAACCGGATAATAACAGCGGTCGTAAAACTCTTTCATCACGCCCGAAATCGCCGCCAGGTTTTCGGGTGCGCAGAAGATATAGCCATCTGCGGCCAGCAGATCTTGGGGTCCGGCCCGCTCTGCGGGCTTCAAAACGGTGTCGGCCTCATCGTGCGCACCTTCGGCAGCAGCTTCGGCCATCTGCCGGGCGCCGCTGGTGCGTGAATGGTAAACGATCAATAGCTGCGCCATGTCAGACCCGGTGATAGGGACCGCCCGACAGGATGGTTGCGGCCCGATAAAGTTGCTCGGCCAGCATCACACGGACCAGCATGTGGGGCCAGACCATGGACCCGAAAGAGATGGAGAAATCCGCTTCGGCGCGCAGATCAGGGGCTATTCCGTCGGCACCGCCAATGATCAGCGCCAGATCCTGCCGCCCCGCATCGCGCCAACCGCCCAGCTTTTGGGCAAAATCGGGCGAGGACATCACCCGCCCCCGTTCATCAAGCGTGCAGATTACGGTGCCTTTGGGCAGCGCCTTGCGCAGCAATGTGGCCTCGGCCCCAATCCCTGCGTTTTTCTTGTCTTCGACCTCGATCACCCGCGCAGGCCCAAGGCCCAGCGCGCGGCCGGTCCGATCAAATCGGGTCAGGTAATCATCAAGCAGGGACTTTTCGGGTCCGGCGCGCAATCGCCCGACCGCAACTATGCTGATCCGCATATCTCTCTCGCCGCCGACCCGTTAATGCAGGCCGGGATAGCGCCTCAGTTCGCCGAGGCGCTGCCGCCCGCAGGCTGCCACATCTTTTCCAGCTGATAGAATTCACGCACTTCGGGGCGGAAGATATGAACGACCACGTCGCCCGTATCGATCAGCACCCAGTCGCCAGCATCCTTGCCTTCGACCTTCGAGGTGAATCCGAATTCCTGCTTGATGCGATCCGTCAGCTTTTCCGCCATGGCCGAGACCTGACGGGTCGACCGACCCGAGGCAATGACCATGTGATCCGCGACGGACGACTTGCCCTGCAGGTTGATCTGCACGACGTCTTCGGCCTTGTCATCGGAAAGTGAGGAAAGGATACGTTCAAGCAGCTTGTCGCTGATTGACTGAGAGTGGGCCATCATATTGGCCCCATCTTCGGCGGGCAAACCCGCCTGAGTGTGTAGAGACAGGACATAGTCCTCCTTTGCTGCGCGCCATGATATCCCGGCGCCGGGGTACTAATAAGGTAGCAAGGAGATTGCAACATTTCAATGAACACAGACCAAAGGGTCGCAACGATTGCTTAGTCGGTGGCAAGCTGTTGCGCATCCGTGTCGTCATTCAGCACGCGCACCTCTCGCTGCGGGAATGGGATCGAGATGCCTTCGGCCTGAAACGCGTCCCACAGCGCCAGATAGACATTGCCCCGTATATTGGTCAGCCCTTTGGTCGGATCGCTGATCCAGAATCGCAGCACGTAATCCACGCTGCTGTCGCCGAACCCCGTAATGTGGCAGACCGCGTCATGTCCGCTGCCACTGAGCACACGCTCGACAGATTTAACCGCATGGATGGCCGTTGCCCGCACATTATGGGGGTCATCCGTGTAACTTGTGCCAAATGTCAGATCCAGCCGTACGAACCGGTCCGAATGCGACCAGTTCACCACCTGATTGGTGATCAAATCCTCGTTCGGGATCAGGTATTCGCGCCCATCCCGCGTTACCACCGAGACATAGCGCGCGCCCAGCGCGTTGATCCAGCCAAACGTGTCGCCCAGCGAAATCACATCACCCGGTTTGATCGACCGATCCATCAGGATGATGATGCCCGAGATCAGATTCGACACCACTTTCTGCAAACCAAAGCCGATGCCGACACCAATGGCCCCCGACAACAGCGCAATACCCGTCAAATCAAAGCCCAGCGTCCGAATGGCGGCCATGAAGACGGCGCCATAGATGACGACCTGTAATCCCTTGGCCAACAAGACCTGCATTGACGGCGAGATATCGTCATTGCGTTTGAGGCCACGTTCAGCAGCACCGGTGCCAAGACGGGCCAGCGTCAACAACACGCCAATCAGCAAAAGCGCCTTGAGGATGCCCAGCGCCGAGAGGTGCAGATCCCCGATCGAGATCGCCACCCCATCCAGAAACCCAGCGACGTCATCGGTCAAGTTCAGCGCAATCAGCGTCGCATAAGCCCACATTGCCCATTTGAAAATTCGCCGCAACGTCCGGTTTCGGACCAGACGGGCCACTAGCGCAATCGCCAGCCAGGCGGTCGCCAATGTTGCCACCACCCCGATGATATAGCTGCGCGATGGCCACGTGATCTGCTGCATCACCAGATACAGCATCCAGGACAGCGTGACGAAATAGACAAGCGTCAGACGTTGCATCAGCTGGATCAGCGTGCGCAACCGCCATTTGGGCCAACCAGAGCGGGCACGGGCCCAGGCCTCCCATCGGCCCTGCGTAACCAGCTTCAACACATAGGCCAGCGCCCAGAGACCCAGGATGATGACCAGCTGATGTTGACGCCAGCCCGGTGTAATGACCAGATCGACCAGTCTATCGAATTGCAGGGAAAAGGCCTCGATCATGGTCTGATACAGATCAGACAGCGAACTGGGTATCAGGTCTGGGTTCATGCACGTCTCCTGCTTGCCAGCTTGGACAGCGTTGACGCATGATGCAAGCCCGTCGCCGGATTGCGCCTTGATTGACGGACTGACGCGATATATCTGATGCGCATGAGACTCAATCTGACCCCAGCACCTACGTTGCAAGACCGCACGCGACTGCGTGAGCGGTTCTTTGGGGCCGCCCGCACGGTTCTGGCCCGCCTATAAGCGGCGTCCAGCCACTCGCCAGCTAAATCTCAATACATACGGGAGAGGACCGATGTCCCCCAAAACACTCTATGACAAGATCTGGGATGCCCATGTCGCGCACGAAGCCGATGATGGCACCTGCCTGCTGTATATCGACCGTCATCTGGTTCACGAAGTGACCAGTCCGCAGGCCTTTGAAGGGCTGCGCATGGCCGGCCGCCCGGTGCGCGCACCGGAAAAGACCATCGCGGTACCGGATCACAACGTGCCCACCACGCCGGATCGCGTGAACGGCATCGAAAACCCCGAATCGCGCATTCAGGTCGAGGCACTGGACAAGAACGCCAAGGATTTCGGCATTCACTATTACCCGGTGAATGACGTTCGCCAGGGCATCGTACATATCGTTGGCCCGGAACAGGGCTGGACCCTGCCCGGCATGACCGTTGTTTGCGGCGACAGCCACACCGCTACCCATGGCGCGTTTGGTGCTCTGGCCCATGGCATCGGCACCTCTGAGGTCGAGCATGTTCTGGCCACGCAGACCCTGATCCAGAAGAAATCCAAGAACATGAAGGTGGAAATCACCGGCACACTGCAGCCGGGCGTGACCGCCAAGGATATCACTCTGGCCGTGATTGGCGAGACCGGTACCGCCGGCGGCACCGGCTATGTCATCGAATATTGCGGCGAAGCGATCCGCAATCTGTCGATGGAAGGCCGCATGACCGTCTGCAACATGGCCATCGAAGGCGGCGCCCGCGCCGGCCTGATCGCCCCGGATGAGACCACGTTCGAATATGTCAAAGGCCGCCCACACGCGCCGAAAGGGGCCCAGTGGGAAGCGGCGATGGACTGGTGGAAAACGCTGTTCACCGACGAAGACGCGCATTTCGACAAGGTCATCACCCTGCGCGGCGAAGACATCGCGCCGGTCGTCACCTGGGGCACCAGCCCCGAGGACGTGCTGCCGATCACTGCATCCGTGCCTCACCCCGAGGATTTCGAAGGCGGCAAAGTCGACGCGGCCCGCCGGTCGATCGAATATATGGGTCTGGAAGCCGGTCAGAAGCTCAGCGACGTCGAAATCGACACCGTCTTTATCGGGTCCTGCACGAACGGCCGCATCGAGGACCTGCGCGCCGCTGCCGAGATTCTGAAGGGCAAAAAGATCAAGGACGGGATGCGGGCGATGGTTGTGCCCGGTTCAGGCCTTGTCCGCGCGCAGGCCGAGGAAGAAGGTCTGGCCGAGATCTTCAAAGAGGCCGGGTTCGAATGGCGTCTGGCGGGATGTTCCATGTGCCTTGCGATGAACCCCGACCAGTTGCAACCGGGCGAGCGCTGCGCCGCGACCTCGAACCGCAACTTCGAAGGCCGTCAGGGCCGCGGCGGGCGCACCCACCTGCTGAGCCCCGCAATGGCTGCCGCGGCGGCAATCACAGGACGGCTGACAGACGTCCGCGAGTTGATGTAAGCTGCCCTCGTAACTGGATATTTGAGGGATTTAAGACATGAGTGACTGGATCAAATGGCTCCTGATGGGGCTTCTGTCCATAGTGTTCGGCCTTTTTGTGCTGGGCGCGCCTGCAGTGGCGTCGATTGCCGTAACGGTGGTGACCGGCGTACTGCTGCTGATTTCAGGGGCATTGCAGGTGGTCGGTGGGTTCACCGTCGAGGGCACCGGCAACAAAATCCTGTCGCTTATTATGGGTGCGGTGATGCTGTTTCTGGGCTGGTCCTTCCTGGATCACCCGCTGCAGGGCACCGTGACGCTGGCGACGGTCTGCCTGATCCTGTTCATGGCAGGCGGTATCGCGCGGGTCATTTTGTCGTTCCAGATGAAAGGTACGCAGTATTTCTGGGCGACACTGATCTCGGGCGTGATGTCGATTGTTCTGGCGATGCTCATCTGGCGGTTCGCAGCAACCGATCCTGTCGTGCTGTTGCAACTGCTCGGCATCCTGCTGGGGATCGAGATGGTGTTCAACGGTCTGGGCCTGGTGTTCATGGCGCTCTTCATCAAAGACGCACCCAAAGGCGAAACAACTGAAGCGAAACAAGCTTAAACGCGGGGCATGGGCGCGGCTCTCCCCCGCAGGAGTGTAGACATGGAAAAGTTTGACAAAGTCCACGGGGTGGCCGCCCCGATGCCATTGATCAATATCGACACCGATATGATCATTCCGAAAGTGCACCTGAAAACGATCAAACGATCCGGCCTTGGCGTCGTACTGTTTGACGAGATGCGCTATCATGATCACGGCGGTGAGAATGAAGAGTTCATTCTGAACAAACCCGCTTATCGGCAAACCGAGATTCTGGTGGCCGGCGACAATTTCGGCTGCGGCTCATCGCGCGAACACGCGCCCTGGGCGATCAAGGATTTCGGCATCAAGGTTGTGATCTCGACCAGCTTTGCCGACATCTTCTTCAACAACTGCTTCAAGAACGGCATCCTGCCCATCGTGGTCGAGGAAGAACATCATGCGGTTCTGATGGAAGACGCGCATAGAGGCGAAAACGCCCGCATGACCGTGCATCTGGAAGATCAGCAGATCACCACATCCGATGGTGTCGTGATCGAATTCGAGGTGGATTCTCATCGTAAGCACTGCCTGCTGAACGGTCTGGACGATATTGGCCTGACGATGGAAAAAGACCATCACATCGAGAAGTTCGAGGATCATGCGGGCCAGGCACGCCCCTGGGTGTGATTCTGGGAACGAATCTGTTGATACTCAACTTTATGGGGACGCCACGGCGTCCCCATTCGCCTTCTTGGGGTTCTGAACGGCGAAACCACTACATATAGGTCTCGACTTGAAACACACGTCGGATTTGCGTCAAAAATGATGCAATCCCGCACCAGTTGCGCCATCATTTTGCCCAAAATTGAGTGTTTTCTGCCACCTGGCTTGAGCGAAATGTCGCTTATCGCCAATGTCGGCGGGTACAGGCACCCACCAAGGCAAAACATTGGTGAGAGATGACATCTGCTGCAACGGTAACGTGGCAGGCACAAGTTGGAATGAAGTCGGCAAAGAATCGGCTAATCCTGTTTGAAAGGGTTCGGATAGTGATTGCGCGCACAACAGGGGCGGCAATTCGGGGAATATTGGTTGCACTTTTGGTGCTGACACCCGCGTTGTACTTGCCCGTATCATCAACGAATGGGACCGAGATTGTCGTCTTTCTCGCCATTCTCGCGTTTTTCCTGACCTTCGCCGAATATAATTCGGCCTTCCCAAGCTTTATTGAATTTCGCGACGCACCACCGGTGAACCGCCTGCGCTTTGTTGGGCTGGTTTCGATGGTCGCTTTCCTGACGCTGATCTGCAAAAACGCCTATTCGCCGACAGAATTAACCTCAGGTTTTTATGTGATCGGGTTGGGCGTCGCCAATGTGGTCGATTTCCCCTATTCACCCGTGCGTCTGATCGTGTTGATGCTGCCTGTCAACGCAAGCGCGCCGCTGATCGAACTTGTTCGTATCGCTGCCAGTGTGGCCTATGTCGCAGCTATGGTCACAATCGCCAGTTTCTACTACGCGGTGAAAATGCGTGGTTGGCCCACCGGAAACGGAGCCTTCAACGTCTGGACCAATCTGCCGCTGTTCGATCCGACCAAGGGTGGCGATGTCGTTACCCGTCTGCAGCGTGATGGACGGTTGAACATCTCGATCGGCGTCCTGCTGCCGTTTGTAATCCCGGCTCTGATCAAGATCCTGACCGATTATGTGAGCCCGATCTCGCTGAACAGCCCCCAGACGCTGATCTGGACGTTGAGCGCTTGGGCCTTTCTGCCTGCTAGCATGATCATGCGAGGAATGGCGACACTGCGCATTGCAAACCTGATTGTCGAAAAACGCCGCGCCTATTCTACGACTGAATCAACACAGACCGCATGATTCGCATTTTTCTGCTGCTTTTGCTGCCATTCGCGGCACAGGCAGAGACGATACGCATAGCCACCTTCAACACCGAACTCAGCCGTAAAGGACCGGGCATTCTGCTGCGCGATATCCGGCGCGGGGATGCACAGGTTCGCGCTGTGATGCGGGTGTTGTTGGAAACCCAACCCGATATCGTTGCCTTGCAGGGCATCGACTGGGATCTCAATGGCGAAACGCTGACCGCATTCGGTGAGGCGCTGCGCAACGAGGGGCTGGACTATCCCTATCACTTTACCGCCAAGCCTAATTCAGGAATGGAAACCAGCCTGGATCTGGACGGGGACGGGCAGGCCAATGGACCAAGAGATTCCCAGGGCTATGGCGAGTTCACCGGTCAGGGCGGGCTGGCCATTCTGTCCCGGTTTCCCATAGGCCATGACGACATGCAGGATTTCTCGGGAGTACTGTGGCGCGACCTGCCGGGGGCTGATCTGCCGACGGTCGATGGCACGCCATTTCCCTCTGAAGCCGCCCAGCGCATTCAGCGACTGTCCTCGGTGGCACATTGGATCGTACCAATCGAGTCCCCGATCGGCCACCTGAACCTGATGACATTTCACGCGACCCCGCCCGTTTTCGACGGACCCGAGGACCGGAACGGGTTGCGCAATCGTGACGAAATTCGCTTGTGGAACGCTGTGCTGGACGGTGCTCTAGGCCCTGCCCCACTCGGGCCTTTCGTGATTGCTGGGGATGCAAATCTGGATCCCACGCGCGGGGAAGGCCGGAAAGAGGCTATCCAGGGCTTGCTGGCAGACCCGCGGTTGCAGGATGCAAAGCCTGCCACCCCCTCGGGGGCATTGGCCACGGTTGAGTGGAAAGCCGTCGGAGAAATGCGGGTAGATTACGTTCTGCCCTCGGCAGATCTACGCGTTGTGGATGCGGGCATCTTTTGGCCCGACACGGGCGCAGACCTGCGCGCAATCGCCGAACAGGCCAGCCGGCACCGGCTTGTCTGGGTGGACCTGGGACATCGCTAACGCTGGTCAGGCCCGGGCAGTTCTGACCAAAGTCGCTTTCTGCTTGGCTGTTTTCGGGATCGCAGAAGCCATCGCCGCGTCCAAGTCGGTCGTCTGAAATCCAGGAATAAGTTCGTCAAAGAATGCGCCGTCCAAACTATGCGGCAGATCCCATAGATAGCGCATCTCAACCAGATGTGGCGCCAACTTCCAGAAAGGCCGCAGTGCCTGAATCGGCCACCATTTCATGGGGCTGACGGCTATTTCGGCACCGGTCACCCGCGACAAGGATTGCGCAATATCCCGGCCGGTCAGGGTAAACCCGGCATAAGGAACCTCGCAGAACCGGGGAAGGTCCTGGCGGATATCAGCCAACGCAACGGCCGCTCGGGTGAGGTCGGGCAGATAGGCCCAGGCGTGTGGGATATCCGGGCGACCGGGATAAACCATCTTGCCGCGTGCCAAAGGCTTGATCATGACCTGATCGAACCAGTTCCCCGAGACGCAAGTGTCAATGAAATCACCTGCCCTGAGAAGAATCGTTCTTACCGAGGATTTTCGATAGGCTTCTTCCATCTCAACCCGGATCCTGCCCAGGGGATTTTGCGCCGCATGCGGTGTTGCACCCGACCATGGCCCCGGCGTTTGCGCGCCAAAAACATAGACATTGCCGGGAAGGATCACAGTTGCACCGTGATCCGCTGCCGCATTGATCACGTCACGATGCAGTTCGGGGACTTGTCGCGCCCAGTCCGGATAGGCCGGATTCCAGGCATTGACGACAACATCCACCCCTTCGACAGATCGCTTCAGGTCCTGCGTCTTGCGATCAAAGCAGTGTACGGTCCAGCCCGCCTCGCGAAAAGCTATTGCGGCATTGCGTCCAAACCGACCCGTCGCACCCAGAATAAGGACTGTTCCCGTCATATAAGCCTCCTCTTGTCCATCTAATATGAGCCATTCAGTTCAATTCAGGAATTGCCGCCAAACGCAGAACGTGTATTCATTTTTGAATGGACAAATCTATCACCCACTCTGACTGGTCTCTGATCCAGAGCTTTCTGGCCGTAGCGGAAACCGGATCTTTGTCTGCCGCTGCCCGGCAGTTGAACCGCAGCCAGCCCACGCTGGGTCGCCAGATCCACGCACTTGAGGATGAGCTTGGCGTCTCGCTGTTTGACAGGCATGCGCGGGGCTTGAAGCTAAGTGAAGTCGGAGCGCAGCTTTTCCCGATGGCGCAACAGATGCACGTAGCCATGAACGCGTTCAGCCTAACGGCCGCAGGCCAGTCTCAGGAATTGGAAGGGTCGGTGCGCATCACCGCGTCGGTCTTTGCCTCTCATCACCTGCTGCCGCCGATTCTGGCCCAAATACGGGCAGCAGAACCCGCGATACAACTGGAACTGGTCGCCACCGATGCCACCGAGAACCTGCTCTACCGCGAGGCCGATATCGCAGTGCGGATGTTTCGGCCGGAACAGATGGACATCATCACGAAACATCTGGGTGAAATCAGACTGTGCTTCTGCGCAAGCAGGTCCTATCTGGATCGTGCCGGCCGCCCCAATTCTAGCGACGATCTGTTGAGTCATGACCTTGTCGGGTTTGATGCGAACGAGCAGATCATTATCGGCATGCGCGAAATGGGCTGGCCCGTGAACCGGGACAACTTTGCCACACGCTGCGACTTTCAGACTGCCTATTGGGAACTGGTCCGCGCGGGCTGCGGTATCGGTTTTAGCGCCGTGAGAGTTGCCGAGGCCGACCCAGAGGTAGAGGTTTTGGACATAAACGTCGAAATCCCTGCGCTGCCGGTTTGGCTTGCCGCACCGCAGGCGATGCGGCAAACGACACGAATCCGACGAGTCTGGGATATGTTGGCCGAAGGGATAAAGGCCGATCTCTGACTGATTCACACTATCCGTGACGTAGCAAGGGCACGGAAACCCGATTTCCCGTGCAGAACCTGCGTTTAGGCCGGTTCGTCTCATTGACCCGATGCGGCGCAGGCGCTAGGGCCTTTGCTGTCAAACGCAAGGAGATCCTTCATGTCCAACCCCTCGCTCCTCATCCTGCCCGGAGACGGAATTGGCCCCGAAGTCATGGCCGAAGTGCGCCGTATCATCGACTGGTTCGGTGCGAAACGCGGCCTGGAATTCGACGTGAGCGAGGATCTGGTCGGCGGTGCCGCCTATGACGCCCATGGCAAACCGCTCTCGGACGAAACCATGGCCAAGGCGCAGGAGGCGGACGCAGTTCTGCTGGGTGCTGTTGGTGGACCCAAATACGACGATCTGGATTTCAGTCTCAAGCCCGAGCGCGGCTTGCTGCGGCTGCGCAAAGAGATGGACCTGTATTCGAACCTGCGCCCGGCACAATGCTTTGACGCGCTGGCGGATTTCTCGTCGCTGAAGAAAGACATCGTTGCCGGTCTGGATATCATGATCGTGCGCGAGCTGACCTCGGGCGTCTATTTCGGTGAGCCGCGCGGCATCTTCGAGGAAGGCAATGAACGCGTCGGCATCAACACCCAGCGCTATACCGAATCTGAGATCGAACGCGCCGCACGCTCGGCTTTTGAGCTGGCGATGCGCCGGAACAAGAAACTATGCTCGATGGAAAAGGCCAATGTCATGGAATCCGGCATTCTATGGCGCGAAGTCGTAAACCGGGTCGCTCAGGACTATCCCGAGGTCGAGCTGAGCCACATGTATGCCGACAATGGCGCGATGCAGCTGGTGCGTGCGCCCAAGCAGTTTGATGTGATCGTCACCGACAACTTGTTTGGCGACATCTTGTCCGACTGTGCCGCGATGCTGACCGGTTCACTGGGCATGCTGCCGTCCGCCTCCCTGGGCTCACCAATGGCCAACGGCCGCCCCAAGGCGATGTACGAGCCGGTCCACGGTTCCGCACCCGATATCGCCGGTCAGGGCAAGGCCAACCCCATCGCCTGTATCCTGAGCTTTGCCATGGCACTGCGCTACAGCTTCGATCAGGGGGCCGAGGCTGACCGACTGGAAGCCGCGATCGAAAAAGTCCTGGCCGATGGTGTCCGCACCGGCGACCTGCTGGCCGACGAAGGGGTCACGCCGGTATCCACCACGGAAATGGGCGACGCGATTCTGGCGGCGCTGGACGACAGCCTCTGATCAGAGGTCACACCCGAAAATAGAGGCGGCGCCAGATGCGCCGCCCATCTATAGCCGAAGGTGTGGATCACTGGCACGTAGTTTGCTCGGGCCCTTGCCACGGACGACGTTAGTCTGCTTTGAGCTGATTTCGTTGAAAAAGTCGTTGATTTCGGCAGGCTTGTTTGAGGTATCGGTTTGATTTCGTTCAGATGTCT
>NZ_JBXWMQ010000014.1:0-96130 GCF_059609905.1 Ruegeria sp. YTSA226 | reverse complement strand
CAGCCCGCAAAATCAACCAACTTCCCACCCAACTCAACATGCAAACCATGCAAAGGCGTGCGCTTAATATCCGTCATTTCAGGTACCTTTCGATCAGCGGGACTGGTCACGAACTACCATGACGGTGCAATGCGCATTGCGCACCACGCGTGCCAGGTTCGGACCAATTTCATAATTCGGGAAATCGCCCTTGGTCGACGCCATGACGATCAGGTCGAAGCCCTCTTTGTGAGCGAACTTCAGAATTTCGCGATAGACGCTGCCCTCTTGGACATGGACAGCTACGCCAGCAGCGCCACAATTGTCCAAAATGGTCTGAACCGCGTTACGCACATGTTCTCTGGCACCCGCGCCATAATTGGCAGGCAGGTTCGGCAGCTGGATGATCTCGGGGATGACGGCGACCGCGTGCAGTTCGGCACCGTAGAATTTCGCCTGTTCCAATGCGACCGGCAATGCCTGTTTCCAGGAACGGTCGTCAGAGTGATCAATCGGCAGCAGGATTTTCGTGGCCATCACGCCTCTCCTCGAGATAGGAATTCTGTTTCAAGTCGGGGGGCCGGAATGGCCCCCCGTAGGTTTTCAGTGCCCGGATTATTCGGCAGGCGTGCCGCCCGGCTCTTCGGACTTACCACCGGAGGCAAAGAACTCTTTCGTCAATTTGAAGACGATTGGGCTCAGCAATGCCAAGGCGATCAGGTTCGGGATAGCCATCATGGCGTTCAGCGTATCTGCAAGCAGCCAGATAAAGCCCAGATCCGCGGTTGCGCCGAAGTAGATCATAATAATCCACAAGACGCGGTACGGCACCAAAGATTTCACACCCAACAGGAACTCGACGCATTTTTCGCCATAGAACGACCAACCGAGGATGGTGGTAAAGGCAAAGATCGACAGCGCGATGGCGATCAAATAGCCACCAATGCCCGGCAACGACATTTCGAAGGCGGCCGAAGTCAACGCGGCACCGGATTCACCCGTGGTCCACGCACCTGAGGCGATGATTGCCAAACCGGTGATCGAGCAGACGATGATAGTGTCGATGAACGTTCCCAGCATCGCGATCAGGCCCTGGTTTACCGGACCTTTGGTTTCTGCTGCTGCGTGCGCGATTGGCGCGGAACCCAGACCGGCTTCGTTCGAGAAGACACCGCGCGCCACACCAAAGCGGATGGCGGCCCAAACGGCGGCGCCCGCAAAACCACCTTCGGCGGCCGAGGGTGTGAAGGCGTAGGTGAAGACCAACGACACAGCATTGCCGATTTCACCGATATTGATCAGCAGAACCAGCAGACCCGCGATGATATAGGCAATCGCCATGAACGGAACCAGTTTACCGGCAACGGCACCGATACGCGTGATACCACCCAGGATTACAGCGGCGGTCAGAACCATCAGCACCACACCGGTGACCGAGGTATTCAGGCCGAAATTGGCTTCGAGAACCTGTGCAACACCATTGGCTTGCACACCGTTGCCGATACCAAAGGCTGCAACTGCGCCGAACAGGGCAAATGCAACACCCAGCCAGGCCCATTTCGCACCCAGACCGTTCTTGATGTAGTACATCGGACCACCGACAAAGTTGCCCAGCTCGTCCTTCTCACGGTATTTCACCGCCAGAACAGCCTCGGCATATTTGGTGGCCATGCCCACCAGGGCGGTCATCCACATCCAGAACAAAGCGCCCGGACCGCCCAGGAAGACAGCAGTAGCCACACCGGCGATGTTACCCGTACCAATGGTCGCCGACAGCGACGTCATCAGTGCGTTGAACGGGCTGATCTGCCCATCGCCCTGACTTTCTCGACCGGCAAACAGCAGCTTAAAGCCCGTGCCGATACGCAGGATCGGCATGAATTTCAGCCCCACCTGCAGGAAGAAGCCAACGCCAAGAATGAGGACCAGCATCAGCGGCCCCCACACGACGCCATTGATGGCCCCTACGATTGAATTTAACGCTTCCATGGTATTCCTCCCTAGCGCGTTTGGATTATGCCCCGGCAGCAATCGCCCTTTGGCGAGCTTGCTTGAGGGCGGCAAAGTCTTCGTCCGCGTGGAACGACGAACGGGTCAGCGGCGTGGCTGACACGTGCAGAAAGCCCTTTGAGCGTGCGATCTGCTCAAGCTGGGCGAATTCTTCCGGTGTCCAGAACCGGTCAATCGGGTGATGTTTTGCGGTCGGCTGCAGGTATTGCCCCACTGTCAGAAAATCGACATTCGCGGCGCGCAGGTCATCCATCACTTGCCGCACATCGCCAAGGCTTTCACCCAGCCCGACCATCAGGCCGGATTTGGTAAAGATCTCGGGGTTGGCGCGCTTGGCATCGTCCAACAGACGCAGCGAAGTGTAATACCGCGCGCCCGGACGCACCGTGGGATACAGATGCGGAACCGTTTCGAGATTGTGATTGAATACGTCGGGGGCGGCCGCAAATACCAGATCGGCCGCGTCCCCTTTGCCCAGAAAGTCGGGGGTCAGAACTTCTACCGTTGTGCCGGGATTCTGGTGGCGCACAGCACGGATGGTTTGGGCAATATGTTCAGCGCCGCCATCAGCCAGATCATCCCGGTCAACCGAGGTGATCACGACATGACGCAGGCCCAGCTTTTTCACCGCAACGGCCACACGGCCGGGTTCGAACTGGTCCAGAGCGTCGGGGCGGCCAGTGGCAACGTTGCAGAAGGAACAGCCGCGGGTACAGACCTCGCCCATGATCATCATGGTGGCGTGGCGCTTGGACCAGCATTCGCCGATATTTGGGCAAGCAGCCTCTTCGCAAACGGTAGCCAGATTATGGTCACGCATCAGGCGGCGGGTTTCGTAATACTCTGCGCTTTCAACCCGTTTCTTCCGAATCCATTTCGGTTTGCGCGGGATGACGCTGTCGGCCTTTTTGGCTTTTTCCGGGTGGCGAGGGCGAAGCTGGATGGTCATCTGGCTGATCCTCGTTAAGCGTGAATCGCACGGCCCAGGGCGTCAAGGCAGGCCTCTTTGACCGCCTCGCCCATGGCAGGGTGCGCATGACAGGTTGCGGCAACTTCAGCAACTGTTGCGCCTTTCGTCATGGCCAGAACCAGCTCGGCAATCAGATCGCCGCCATGCGCGCCGCAGATATGCGCGCCCAGGATTTGACCGTCATCGCCAGCCAGAACCTTGACCGCACCATCCGTTTCACCGATCGAACGCGCCCGAGAATTGGCCATGAAGGCGAACTTGCCCACGGAATATTCTGTCCCCGCTTCTTTAAGCGCTTCTTCGGTCAATCCGACCGAGGCAACTTCGGGGTCGGTATAAACCACGCCCGGAACGGTGTTGTAATCCACATGCCCGGCCTGACCGGCCAGGATTTCGACACAGGCGACGCCGTCTTCTTCGGCCTTATGCGCCAGCATTGGTCCGGGCACACAGTCACCGATTGCATAGATGCCGGGGACCGAGGTTTGGAATGTGCCATCAACCTCGATGAAGCCGCGCGCGCTCAGGGCAACGCCAAGCGCGTCCAACCCTAGTCCGCGCGTCACAGGGCGACGGCCTACGGCGATCAGGACCTTGTCGGCCTCGATCACTTCTTCCTTGTCCTTGCCAACCCGGTCCACGATCAGGGACAGGCCCGCGTCGGTTTTCCCGACCGATTTCAGCGCCCTGCCCAGTTGGAATTTCAGCCCGCGCTTTGACAGGGCGCGCTGTGCCAGCTTGGCGATCTCTCCATCAATGCCGGGCAGAACACGGTCGAGATATTCAACCACCGTGACTTTGGCACCCAGACGCGCCCAGACCTGACCCAGTTCCAATCCGATGACACCGGCACCGATCACCACCAGATGATCCGGCACGGTGTCCAGCGCAATCGCCCCGGTCGAGCTGAGGATATCTTGCTCGTCAATCTCGATCCCCGGCAGCGAGGTCGGCTCGGACCCGGTGGCGATCAGGATGTTCTTTGCCTCATGGATCGTGTCGCCGACCTGAACCTGTCCTGCAGCCGGAATACTGGCCCAACCTTCGATCAGGTCGATACCGTTCTTTTTGAACAGGAATCCGATCCCTTTGGTCAGGTCACCAACGATCTTGTCCTTGCGCCCCATCATCGCGCCGATGTCGATGCTGGCCCCCTCGACCTCAATGCCATGGGAGGAGAGATGGCTGATCTCGGCATATTTGGCCGAGGAGGTCAGCAACGCTTTGGAGGGTATGCACCCCACATTCAGACAGGTTCCGCCAAGAGCACCCCGCCCCTCGACGCAAGCGACATTCATGCCCAGCTGAGCGGCACGAATGGCCGCTACATATCCGCCGGGGCCACCGCCAATAACGATCAGGTCATAGGTGCTCATGATTTAACCTCAGTAGATCGGATGGCTCGCGCACAGGGCGCGGACTTTTTCACGAGTTTCTTTTTCGACGGTCGCATCCCCCTCAGACGACTGAGCCAAAGCGTCCAGCACGTTGCCAATCAGATGACCGATCGTCGTAAACTCTTCGGGGCCAAATCCACGGCTGCATCCGGCAGCGGTGCCCAGACGAATACCACTGGTAATCGTTGGCTTTTGCGGATCGCCGGGAACACTGTTTTTGTTGCAAGTAAAACCTGCACGCTCAAGCGCGGCCTCGGCATCTTTGCCAGTCACGCCGATGGGGCGCAGATCGACCAACATCAGATGGTTCTCAGTTCCGCCGGAAACGATGTCACAGCCTCGCGCCATCATCACATTCGCCAAAGCCGCCGCGCTGTCGACTACGCGCTGCATGTAGGTTTTGAACTCAGGCTTCAAAGCTTCACCAAAGGCTACAGCCTTGCCCGCGATCACATGCATCAGCGGGCCACCCTGCAGACCCGGAAACACCGCCGAGTTGATCTTCTTGGCCAGTGTTTCATCATTGGTCAGGATGATCCCGCCGCGTGGTCCACGTAGGGTCTTATGAGTGGTCGACGTCACCACATGAGCGTGCCCAACAGGCGACGGATGCAGCCCAGTCGCCACCAGCCCCGCGATATGCGCCATATCTGCCAGCAGCCAGGCCCCAACCTTGTCAGCGATTGCCCGAAAGCGCGCAAAGTCGGTTTTCTGCGAATAGGCCGATGCGCCCGCGATGATCAGCTTGGGCTTCTCAGCTTCTGCCAATGCCTCGACCTGATCATAATCAATCAGCCCGGCATCGTTCAGACCGTATTGCACCGGACGGAACCATTTGCCCGATTGCGCGGGTTTCGCGCCGTGGGTCAGGTGCCCGCCAGCATCCAGCGACATTCCCAATATCGTGTCACCGGGGCTAAGCAGCGCCAGCTTGACCGCTCCATTCGCTTGAGCGCCGGAATGAGGTTGTACGTTTGCGTATTCGCACCCAAACAGTTTCTTCAACCGCTCGATAGCTTCGGATTCGACCTCGTCGACATATTCGCAGCCACCGTAATACCGGCGACCGGGATACCCTTCGGCGTATTTGTTGGTCAGCACAGACCCCTGCGCATCAATCACCGCCTGCGAGACGATGTTTTCAGATGCGATCAGTTCGATCTGATCCGCCTGACGGGCACCCTCACGGGAAATCGACGCAGAGATTACCGGATCGGCCTCAGCCAGCGACGTTTTAAACATGGTCTCCTCCCAAGGTTCCGAATCCAATTCGCGAAACTTTGTTTCCTATAGTGGAATTTTCATCCTTAAGGCAACATTTTTCTTACAATGGTGAATTTGATTTTGATTGGAAATTATGCAAGCATCGATAAAACAGGGGGATTTCACGTGGCAGAAGAGAACTTAACGGATGTTTCCGGAATGGACGAACAGGACGAGGGTATGGCTCTGGGCCGCTCGATCCGCGACGCGCGCCGTGCAAAAGGCTGGACTTTGGAAGAAGCCGGTCGTGCTGCCGGGATCGGTCGATCAACCCTGTCAAAAATCGAAAACAACCAGACAAAGCCCAGCTTTGATATTGTTCGGCGGCTCACACAGGCGCTTGACCTCAGCACACCGCAGCTGTTTCTACAGTCCGGTCAATCGGGTATATCAGGCCGTCGCGATTATACGCCCAAGGGCGACGGTGAGATCAAGGACACCTCCACATATATCCATGAATTGCTGTGTTCAGAGCTGACCAGCAAACGAATGCTGCCCTATATCGCGACAATCAAGGCGCGCGACATTTCCGAATTTGAAAACTGGATTCGCCATTCTGGAGAAGAGTTCATGTTTGTCCTCAGCGGAGAGCTGACTTTTGTGTCGGAACACTACCGACCGCTGCCGATGAAAGCCGGGGATTCGCTCTATTATGACAGTGGAATGGGGCACGGCTGTATTTCAACCAGTACCGAAGATGCCCGTGTGCTTTGGGTATCGCTGGAATAGCCCACTAATAGAGTGACGTCACCCAACTTGCGAAAACCTGTACCTCGATGCGGTCTTCAGCGCCTTTGCGCTTAACCAGATAGTGCGAAGGTTGAATGGGCAGGCGGTAATCAAAAGGTGCCACCAGCAAACCCTGCTTAATGTACTCATGGGCAAAGCTTTCTAATACCATGGCCGCGCCCTGCCCCGCCGTGACGGCCTGCAAGGCCAAAAATGACGAATCCATTCGAAGCGTTCTGGAGGGCGCGCCCAAATTGAGCGTGTATTGATCAGACAATCTCATCCAGTCATTCTCGGACCCTTTGATTGCGACGACCCGGCCCTGGGCCAGATTTTGAATGCTCAGATCTGCGCCAAAAGATGCCGCATAATCGGGATGGCAGACCGGCACCGCACATTCATGGCCCAGATGCGAGACGATCCCGTCATCCCAGTCACCATAGCCGAACCGGATATCAATATCGCTTTCTTCCTCTCCAAACCGGTTCGCCCAGACGAAGGTGGAGAGGTCCACTTTGATGTCGGGGTGCAGGTTTTCAAACTCAACCAGTCTTGGTGCGATTACCAGCCCCGCACATGAGATGGAGGCCCGTATTTTGACCACCCGCCTGCGGGAATTGGTGAAAAGGCCGCTGGTTGCGTCTCTTAACTCGGAAAACGTCTTTTGAACCGGCATCGCATAGGCCCGCCCGATTTCGGTCAGGGCAACCCCGCGCGGCAAGCGTTCGAACAGGGATACGTTTAGGTGCTTCTCTAACAACCGTATCTGCTGACTGACGGCGGCTGATGTCAGCCCCAGCTCTTCTGCTGCCGCAGAGAAACTGTTGTGACGCGCGGCAACTTCAAAAGCCCGCAACCAGGTGACATGGGGCAGTTTCGCCATTTCTTACCTTCAATGAAAATTATGCCTAATGGGTAATATACATTGTTTGAATTGACAATCTTTGCGTGCAAATCATGGGGCCTATTACCCAAAACGGTTCGAGATGACGCAGACCTTCGACTATATCATCGTGGGCGCCGGATCTGCCGGCTGCGTGCTGGCAAACAAGCTGAGCGCGTGTGGCAGCCATAAAGTGTTGCTGATAGAAGCCGGTGGAACCGATCGCCGTTTCTGGATCAATGTACCGCTGGGATACGGCAAAACCTTCAACGATCCCAAGGTGAACTGGTGTTACTCTGCCCAGGCTGATCCCGGGTTGAACAACCGTCAGGCCTATTGGCCGCGCGGGCGGGTTATTGGCGGATCAAGCTCGATCAACGCCATGGCATATTTGCGAGGCCTCTCGCATGATTTTGATGACTGGGCCAAGGCAGGCGCAGAGGGTTGGAACTGGGAAACGGTTCGCCAGACATATGAGGCGATCGAGACCCATGTCGAAAGAGGCCAAACACCTTCGTCAACGGACGGACCCCTTGTGGTCAGTGATGTCAGTGAGGGCATGCACCCGTTTTCGCGCCACTTTCTGGAAGCCTCACGGCAGATGGGCTGGCATGTTTCGGACAATCTGAACGGTCAGGACGCCGAAGGGATGATGAACCTGCGCAGCACCGTCAAAAACGGCCGCCGCTGGTCATCCGCTGCTGCGTTCCTGCGCCCTGCCCTGAAACGCGGCAATCTGCGGTTGGTATCCAATGCTCTGGTGCAGAACGTCATTCTGGATCAGGGCAAAGCCACCGGTGTCCGCTATCACGTTGGGGGTCAAATGGCCGAGGCCATGGCGACCCGTGAAGTTATCCTATCTGCTGGAGCCGTAAACTCGCCACAGCTCTTGCAGCTTTCGGGGATCGGGCCTGCGAACCTGTTGAAAAGGCACGGCATCAAAGTGCGCCATAACCTGTCGCAGGTTGGACAGGGATTGCAGGATCATCTTGGCATATCCCATTTCTTTCATGCGACCGAGCCGACATTGAATAATACGCTTGGCAATCGGTTGGGACAGATGTTGTCCGGTATTCGTTATCTGTTGACCCGCAGCGGGCCACTCAGCGTCCCCGTCAACCAGGTCAGCGGCTTTGTGCGTTCGGACGAAACCGCCGAATTTGCTGATATGCAAATCTATTGCAATCCGATGTCCTATAAGACCGACACCAAAGGACAGCCGGGCGTTGATACCGAAGCAGGCTTTCTTCTGTGCGCCCAGCCCTGCAGGCCGACAAGCAGAGGGGAGATCAACATCCGTTCGGCAGATCCCATGGATGCACCCGCCATCCAACCGAACTCTCTCTCCACAAACCATGACTGCGACATGGCTATCAAAGCGGGTCGGGTGTTACAGAAGCTGGCGCAGACTGAGGCGATCCGCAGTGTTACGCGGACCCGGATAGAACCAGATGTTACGCGGATGAATGACGACCAGCTGTTGGAAAATTTCCGCGCCAACGCCGGAACCATCTTTCATCCAAGCTGCACATGCCGCATGGGGACATCGGAACAGGATTCAGTGCTGGATTCCCGGCTACGCGTCCATGGGGTCGCAGGGCTTCGGGTGGTCGACGCATCCTCATTCCCCAGCATCACCTCAGGCAACACCAACGCCCCGGTGATGATGCTGGCCGCACGCGGTGCGGACCTCATTCTGGAAGATGCCGCAAAGCAGATGAGCGCTTGAAGCAGAGGGAAAGAAGACCGTCTTACAGAATATTTGGTCTGGAAAGGGGCCTCATTCCCTGATCAGGAAAAGTGCAACGCATAGACGTTGTTCAAATACTTCTGATCGTCGATCTGAAAGTGGGTCTCTCCAATGAACTCAAAACCCTTGGCCAGATAGAACTTGATGGCCGAGGTGTTTTCAGCATTGGTCATCAGCCAGACCACATCTGCCCCCTGATCCCGGCAATGTTCCAGCGCGGCTGCCAAAAGACGCCTTCCGATACCTTTTCCGTGATGGCGCGGCTGGACGTAGAATGTCGATATCTCCATGCCCCACCACCCGGAAACAGGGGCGATGCGTGCAGGGGAAACACGGATGAACCCGTCAATCCCCTGATTATTGTCGGACACCAGAATGAATTCATCCGGGTTTTGAAACTGTTCTAATACTTTGCTTGTTGTGAATTCCGACAAGGCGAAATCTGCAAAAATCCCACTGACACCATGTTTGAGGTAGGTTCCGATCCATACTTCAATCGAGATGGCAGCGATACTGGACGCATCTGACTTTTCTGCAGTTCGCAATGCCAAGGCGCTTAGGTATTAAACAAGAAGTGCATCACATCGCCATCCTTGACGACATAGCCCTTGCCTTCGGCGCGCATCTTGCCTGCCTCTTTGGCGCCTTGCTCTCCGTTTGCCGAAACATAGTCGTCATAGGCGATCGTTTCAGCACGGATGAAACCCTTTTCGAAATCGCCATGGATGACGCCAGCAGCCTGCGGCGCGGCGGTGCCGGTGCGGATGGTCCAGGCACGGGCTTCTTTCGGGCCGACGGTGAAATAGGTTTCCAGCTTCAGCAGGTCGTAGCCTGCGCGGATCAGACGGTCGAGACCGGGCTCTTCCAGCCCCATTTCCTCGAGGAACATCTGCGCTTCGTCCTCTTCCAGCAGGCTAATCTCTTCTTCGATCTTGGCACTGATAATGACGTGCGAGTTGCCTTGCGCTGCGGCCATTTCAGCCACACGGGCTGAATATTCATTGCCCTCGGCGGCCTCTTCTTCCGAGACGTTGCAGACATAGAGAACCGGTTTGGTGGTTAGCAGTTGCAGCATTTTCCACGCCTTGTCGTCTTCGTCGCTAACTTCGACCAGACGCGCGGGTTTGCCGTCTTCCAGCATGGCCTGCGCTTCGGCAAGCAAACGTTCCTGTTGCTGTGCCTCTTTGTCGTTGCCCTTCAGCTTGCGCACCAGATTGGCACGGCGCTTTTCGATGCTTTCCAGATCGGCCAGCATCAGTTCGGTCTCAATCGTATCGGCATCCGCCACGGGATCGACGCGGCCATCGACATGGGTCACATCATCATCTTCGAAGCAGCGCAACACATGAGCGATGGCGTCAGTCTCACGGATGTTGGCCAGAAACTGGTTGCCCAACCCCTCGCCCTTTGACGCGCCCTTTACCAGGCCCGCGATATCCACAAACGTCATTCGCGTCGGGATGATCTGCTTTGAACTTGCAATCGCCGCCAGCTTGTCCAGCCGGTCATCGGGCACCGCCACATCACCCACATTGGGTTCAATGGTGCAGAACGGGAAATTCGCCGCCTGAGCAGCCGCTGTCTTGGTCAGCGCATTGAAGAGAGTCGACTTGCCCACATTCGGCAAACCCACGATTCCCATTTTAAAGCCCATCTCGGCCTCCTGAAGCGATACGACGGCGTCTTCTATTCACGTCCGGGCAAATGCGCAACCCGGACGGCGGCAACAGGTCGAGTCCCAGTTGCAACATCACTTATCTGTTAATCAAACGTGTACTTCGAATACTTGATTCTGCCACTGCCACGTCACCAACTGACAGGGAGTTGAGAAAACCAAGAAGTACCGAGATGAAAACACTTTTCTTAATGAGTACTTTGCTGGCCACCACGACCATGGCACACGGGCAGTCCATCGTATTGGGAGCAGGATATGCGGATTTCACCCACACCAGCAGCAATGATCAGGCGGTCGTGTCACTGGAATACCAGCACAGCCCGTTTCACGAAGCCACGCGCCTCAGTGCTGGCTGGGGTGTGGCTCTGACGGTGGATGCAGATGCCGACACGCATATTGGCGCCGGTTTGGTCGGTCTCTATACGATCTCTGATCGGTGGTTCGCAGAGGCCAGCGTGATGCCTGGCTACTACAACGCCTCAAATGATGACAATGATCTCGGCGGAAATTTCCAGATCCGCAGCCTTTTCGGAATTGGATATGCCCTGGAAAACGGAAACAAGCTCTCGCTGGCCATCACCCATAATTCGAACGCGAGCACGGACAGTTTCAATCCCGGCGTCAACTCAGTGTTCATGCGTTATCACTACGGGTTCTGAAGCAATCTGGCCCAGCGGGATTGATTTCCGGGCAAAGTTTCTGCACATCAGGTTCAAATCCGTATGCAAGGACCGCAGATGACCCGTATCGACGCCAAGTTCGCCGCCCTCAAGGTCGAGGGCAAAAAGGCCTTCGTATCCTACATCATGGCCGGTGACCCCGATTTCGACACCTCGCTTGAGATCGTCAGGGGCTTGCCCGGTGCCGGTGTCGACGTGATCGAACTTGGGCTGCCGTTCACCGACCCGATGGCGGATGGTCCGACCATCCAGGCAGCAGGACAACGCGCCCTAGAGGGCGGGATGACCCTGCAACGCACACTGGATCTTGCACGTGCTTTTCGGGAATCGGATGATACAACGCCTATTGTGCTAATGGGGTATTACAATCCCATCTACAGCCGCGGTGTGGAAAGGTTTCTGGCGGACGCTACTGAGGCTGGCATCGACGGCCTGATCGTCGTTGACCTGCCCCCCGAAGAAGATGACGAACTTTGTCTGCCTGCACAGGCGGCTGGATTGAATTTTATCCGCCTCGCCACGCCGACAACGGATGACAAACGGCTTCCGCGCGTTCTTCAGAACACTTCGGGATTTGTGTATTACGTCTCGATCACGGGGATCACAGGCGCAGCCGAAGCCCAGGCCACGAATGTAGGCCCCGAGGTCTCTCGGATCAAATCCGCCACGGATTTGCCAGTGATCGTGGGCTTTGGAATCAATACCCCGGAAAAATCGCGGGCAATCGCAACTGTTGCCGATGGCGCAGTGGTCGGCTCGGCCATTGTCAGCCAGATCGCCGCCGGGAAGTCGGTTGGTGAAGTTCTGGATTTTGTCAAATCGCTGGCAGATGGGGCACATTCGGCCTGATCCAACGACCGGTTTCGCAATCTTGACCGCAGTCGGCGCAACCCGGCTGCGGTTTTTCTATTGCACCTAACGTTGCGCACAGAAACGTGGCGTTGCGAGGCTTTCGAAAAATTGGTAAAGAAAAAGGACCAATCTTTCGAAAGCCGCATCTCATGCCCGTCATCACCAATATCCAAGACCTCAAACACATCTATGAACGACGCGTCCCGCGCATGTTCTTTGACTATGCCGAAAGCGGCAGCTGGACCGAGCAGACCTTTCGCGACAACAGCTCGGATTTCGAAGATATCCGCCTGCGCCAGCGAGTAGCGGTTGATATGACCGGGCGCACGACGGCGTCGCAGATGATCGGACAGGATGTTACCATGCCTGTTGCCCTTGCCCCCGTTGGTCTGACCGGCATGCAGCACGCGGATGGTGAGATCAAAGCCGCCAAAGCAGCCGAGGCTTTTGGCGTCCCCTTTACCCTGTCCACGATGTCAATCAATTCTATCGAGGAGGTGGCCGAGAACACCACTGCGCCCTTCTGGTTCCAACTCTACACCATGAAGGACCAGGACTATGTCTCTCGACTGATCCAACGCGCCAAGGATGCAAAATGTTCGGCCCTTGTGATCACCCTGGACTTGCAAATACTCGGGCAGCGCCACAAGGACCTAAAGAATGGTCTGTCCGCGCCGCCAAAGCTGACGCCCAAGACCATCGCCAATCTGATGACAAAATGGGCCTGGGGCATCGAAATGTTAGGCGCCAAACGGCGGAACTTCGGCAATATTGTTGGCCATGTTGATAATATCACTGATACAAGATCGCTGGGCACATGGACGGCGGAACAATTCGACCCCAGCCTGGATTGGGGCAAAGTTGAAAAGCTGATGGACCAATGGGGCGGCAAGGTGATCCTCAAGGGTATCCTGGATTCCGAGGATGCCAAGATGGCCGCCAAGCTGGGCGCCGATGCCATCGTGGTTTCAAACCACGGCGGACGCCAGTTGGACGGGGCGCTCAGTTCCATTCGTGTCCTGCCCGAGATTATGGACGCTGTCGGAAACGACATCGAAGTGCATCTGGACAGTGGCATTCGGTCTGGCCAGGACGTTCTGAAAGCACTGGCACTTGGCGCGAAGGGCACCTTTATCGGGCGCGCCTTTGTTTACGGTCTTGGCGCAATGGGCCAGAAAGGCGTGACCACGGCACTTGAGATCATTCAGAAAGAACTTGATACGACCATGGCGCTTTGCGGTGAACGCAATGTGAGCGATCTGGGCCGGCACAATTTGCTTGTCCCGAAAGACTTCGGAGGGAGCTGGACAGATTGATCGCGCGCATGGGGCTCTACCCCAGTCGCCCTTTGGCCGCCTCGCCCGATATATTTAGAGCCAGTTGAAGAAAGGATTCCCTGCTCCATCTGGCCGAAAATACATCGGAGTGCGAGACAGAGCCTTGCAAAATAGACGAGCTGCAAAAACCCCTTTCCAAACTCAATGAATCAAGCTAAGGACGCGGCTTCACGCGGGTATACAGCCTTGGAGGATACCCGCCCTAACATTGGAGAAATATCATGGCTGGAGAGATTCCTGATCTCGTAGCTCTGGAACGGACGGGGACAGGCAAGGGCGCCGCTCGTCAGGCACGCCGCGACGGCATGGTTCCGGGCATTGTTTTTGGTGGCGACAAAGAGCCGCTGCCGATCCAGATCCCGTTCAACGAACTGTTCAAGCGCCTGAAGGCGGGCCGGTTCAAGTCGACATTGTGGAACCTGAAGGTTGAAGGCCAGGAAGACGTTCGCGTCATCTGCCGCGACGTTCAGCGTGACGTTGTCAAAGACCTGCCGACCCACCTGGACCTGATGCGCCTGCGTCGGACCACCAAGATCGCACTGTTTATTCCGGTTGATTTCATCAACGAGGAAGAGGCCCCCGGCATCAAGAAAGGCGGCGTTCTGACCGTTGTCCGTCCTGAGGTCGAGCTGATGTGTACCGCTGGTGAGATTCCTGAGAAGATCACCGTTGATCTGACCGGTCTGAACATCAACGACGTTGTCACCATCTCGTCGGTCGATCTGCCTGCTGGCACCAAGCCGACCATCGACCGTGACTTTGTGATCGCCAACATCTCGGCCCCAACCGGCCTGGCCACAAGCGATGACGAAGAGGGCGAAGAGGGTGATGTCGCACCCGATGAAGTCGAAGTCGTCGGAAGCGAAGAAGAATAAGGCCGGACCCAAAGTTTCGGTTTTTGTGACGGGGCCCCATTGGGGTCCCGTTTTCTTTTGCCCGTTGGGCTGGAAAATCGGCCCCGATCCGTGCCATCAACCAGTTGCGATATCGCGCTTGAGACAAGGACATGACGATGAAGCTGTTTGTCGGCCTGGGAAATCCCGGATCAAAATATGCTCGAAACCGGCACAATATTGGCTTTATGGCCGTTGACCGGATCGCCGAGGATTGCGGCTTTGGTCCTTGGAAATCCAAATTTCAGGCCGAAATCGCCGAAGGGCGGCTTGGTCAAGAAAAGGTTTTGCTTATCAAGCCTCAGACCTTCATGAACCGGTCCGGTCAATCGGTGGGCGAGGCCATGCGGTTTTACAAGTTGGATTCGACCGACGTCACTGTCCTACATGATGAATTGGATCTGGCGCCGGGTAAGGTCCGCGTCAAGGCAGGCGGAGGCCATGCCGGTCACAACGGGCTTCGGTCGATCCACGAACATATCAGCCCAGCCTATGATCGGGTGCGCCTTGGGATCGGTCATCCCGGGCGGAAAGAATTGGTTTCGCCATATGTCTTGGGCGATTTCGCAAAGGCTGACAGCGACTGGTTGGAAGATGTCCTGCGCGGCGTTGCAGATGGCGCAAGGCACCTGGCCAATGGCGATGGCGGTAAGTTCATGAACGCCGTTGCCCTGCGAACGGCACCGCCGCGTTCGTCCAAGTCACCGTCCGAGCACCCAAAACCAACGGCTCAGACCATTACCGAACCCGCCGAGGACAGCAGGTCAGCCATGCAGAAGCTGATGGACAAGTTCAAATAGCGCCCTTTGCCGTTGCCCCTACGTCCGGATTGCGGAATTTTCCCGGGCAGGCTCCAATACCGGCAATCATGGGAGGCGACAAATGAGAGCTTTGTTTAAATGGGTGCTGCGTATCGCGCTGATGCTTGTGCTGGCAGCCGCCGTTGTCGGGTTCTGGAAACGCGAGGAAATTCAACGCTTGATGGCGGTGAACTCATTGTTTTCCCCCGAAAAGATCGTTCACAATTTCTCGCATATGGATGCAGCTTTCAAAACCGTCAACTTGCCGCGCGGGGATGGGGCCACATGGGAATTGCCTTACGGGCCCGGGTTTGACCTGCCAGCAGGCACGGATCAATGGATCGAAGACCGGTCGGTCACATCCTTGCTTGTGATGCAGGGCGGGCAGATCCGGTTTGAGGAATATTATCTGGGCACCACACCAGACGATCGACGCATTTCGTGGTCGGTTGCCAAAAGCTATCTTTCTGCATTGTTCGGCATATTGCTGGACGAAGGCGCAATCGCCTCATTGGACGATCCGGTCGTGCAATACGTGCCCAAACTAAAAGGCACGGCCTATGATGGTACGACGATCCGCAACGTGCTGAACATGGCCAGCGGTGTGACCTTCAACGAGGATTATCTGGATTACAATTCTGACATCAACCGGATGGGTCGAGTGGTCGCCTTAGGCCGAGAACTGGACGATTTTGCCGCCTCGCTGCAGGACAGTTTCGCAACACCCGGAGAAACCTGGAAATACGTGTCAATCGACACCCATGTTATCGGTATGGTGGTCCGAGGAGCAACCGGTCGCAGCGTGGCCGAACTGCTTACAGAGCGCATTGTACAGCCGCTTGGGCTGGAGCGGGATGGCTATTACGTGACTGACGGGGCCGGAGTTGCCTTTGTTCTGGGGGGCTTGAATTTCACCACCCGCGACTATGCGCGTTTCGGTCAGATGATCCTGCAAGACGGGGTTCATGATGGGCGGCAACTGGTACCGGCTGAATGGATCGCCGCTTCGGTTCTGCCCAGTGCCCCGACCGCATCGGGCAAGATCGGCTATGGATATCAGTGGTGGATTCCCGTGGGCGCGCATGAAGGCGAGTTCATGGCCCGCGGCGTCTATGGTCAGTACATCTATTTCGACCAGCCGCGCGGGGTGCTGATCGTGTCCACCGGGGCCGATCGCAAGTTTCGAGACCCTGGCGTGAATGAGATCAACATAGAAATGTTCCGCAAGATTGCGCAAAGCCTGTAAGATGCTCTTATGCAGAAACAGGAAAGCATAAATGTTCTGGGGGGCGTGCTCGCCCCTTGCTCCAGCGATCCGCTGACTGGGTTCTTTCGCGATGGCGCCTGCAATACCTGCCCCGAGGATCAGGGCAGCCACACGGTTTGCGCGGTAATGACGGTCGAGTTTCTGGCCTATTCGAAATATGTCGGCAATGACCTCAGCACGCCGCGCCCCGAGTTTAATTTTCCCGGGCTGCGTGCCGGTGACAGCTGGTGTCTATGTGCGGGTCGCTTCCTGCAAGCCCATGACGAAGGATGCGCGCCCAAGGTTCATCTTGAGGCGACACATCTACGGGCGCTGGACATCGTGCCTCTGCGCATTCTCAACCAACACGCGGTTCAGGACTAGGCAGACCGGCCCGGGATCACCCGGACCGGCCCTTATTCGGGATCAATCCCGCAATTTCACAAGGTCAGACATCAGACCCTCGGTTCCGTTATGAACCGTCAGCCGCTCGACCTTGCCGGCGATGGTTTCCAGCGCTTCCAGCTCTTTCAGTCGCAGCATCACCGGGTTTTCCGCCATCACTTTCGCGGTGTTCAGCAAAGACCGCGTGGCGTTGGTTTCTTCCCTCCGCCGGATGACGTTGGCCTCGGCCTGTTTCTCGGCAGCGACTACGGCGGTCAGGATTTCGCGCATCTCGCCGGGCAGGATGACGTCTTTCAACGCGATCTCACCCACTTCGATGCCGATCCCGGCCATTTGTGTCCGCACCCGATCCGCAGCCTCGGTGTCAACGCCCGCCTTCTCGGCAAGTAGCCGGTCAAGCGTCATCGACCCAAGGGTCTTCCGGAACGCCAGTTGCAGGGCCCGGTGCAGGGCCTGATCAAAATCCTTCACCGCCCCCATCGCCTTGACCGGATCGTCGACCCGGTAATCGGCGCTGAGGTTGACCCGGATGGTCACCCGATCCTTGGTCAGTATCTCTTGACCCGTTACCTCATGGGTTCGTTGCCGTAGGTCGATCTGCTTGACCTCGACGTTCCGGCCCACCTTCCAGAAGGCATGGGCGCCGGGGTTCAGCCGATCCACCAGTACGCCATCCACGGTCAGCAAACCGACATGCCCTTCGGCAATCTCGACCCGCGTCAGGTGCATCTGCAGCCCCACCCGAACCAGCCGCTGCGCGACCGCTTTGTGCACAACCATGGACTCGGTCAGCGCGTGTTGCTCAACGGCCCAGGGGCCGGCATCCTTCCAAACTAGCGCCCGTACTTCGGGAATCAGCACTCGAGCGGGCACGCCATCCCGAAGCAGAACCAGAACCTCGTCGGGCCCTGCCCGAAACTCGGTCAGGTGCGCCTCGGCCAGTTCGGGCCGGTTCTGCATCAGCGCCCGCTCATAGGGCGACACGAAAAAGAGAGCCTCCAGATCGTGCAGCTCGGTCAGCACATCCCTGCGTGGCAGCCGGTGTTTCCCGGGGCCGAGGATGGTGTCAATTACCCCCTTGCGCAAAACCAGCATCCGCCGGGTCTCGGTCAGGGTCAGCCGTTGATGACCGGTCAGCCGGTCGATCAGATCTTGGAATAGTGTCATTTCATTTCTCCTTTTCGTCTCGCTCTATCGTCGTCGCAAAAGCGAACTCCTTTTCATGTTTTCAGTGGGTTGCACCCCGATTGGGTGACAGGTGTGAAGCCTTCGGATAAAGGCTGTGAAAGACCGGGCATCCCCCGCGCCGTGCCCTTTTGCGAGAGGGTCAGAGAGAGGGGCGCGGGACCAATGCGCCGCCTGTTCCCAAGGGATCAAGCGGGGCGCCAATCCGGCGACACCGTCATCTGCCCTCCGGCCCAAGACCAGAGCAGCGAAGACCCCTGCCCCGCCCGGCCAAAGCCTGACGTAGCGCGGTGCCACCCCTGCTGGGGAACACCCGGACCTTAATGATTTGGACCGTTTTCACGGACCGGCGTTGAAGGCCGGTGCTGACCTAACAGCGTTTGTTCAAATGGCGGGACTCGAACCCGCTACACATCGATTAACAGTCGATTGCTCTAACCAAAATGAGCTACATTTGGAGCTTTGGAAGGAGTCGAACCTTCGCTCACAGACTTGCCATCTGCCGCTCTTCCACCTGAGCTACAAAGCATGTACCAATCCCCGGTTTCGGCCCTGGCATACGGTTTCGGCAGCGCCGTCCGCACCGAGAGAGTGATCACCTCTGCTCGCTAGGGTCCGGCCCGTTTTGACCGGTAACGGCGGGTTTAGGCGAAGGGGCAGGATTCGCTCAATGATATTCTGAGAGGTGGAAATGCACCTGTGGCGGGTGCGCAACAAAATTACCCAGCTGCGCAACATTCGAAAAGCCGCAGGCTGGAAACCAAAGCTGCACACCGTTCAAAGGCACACGGCTTTTGTCAGAAATTTCAAATTTTACCGCCTGGTCAATCGGCGCTGCGGCCTTCGGTATCCGACATGTCGAAGTTCAGATATTTCGCCACAGTCTGAACATCCTTGTCACCACGTCCACACATATTCATGCAGATCAGGTGATCCTTGGGCAGATCCGGTGCGATCTTCATCACATGAGCCAGCGCATGGCTAGGTTCAAGCGCCGGGATGATGCCTTCGGTTGCACAGCAGAGCTGGAACGCCTCAAGCGCCTCTTTGTCGGTGATCGACACATATTGCGCGCGGCCGATATCATTAAGCCATGAATGTTCAGGGCCAATGCCCGGGTAATCCAAACCAGCCGAGATCGAGTATCCTTCGAGGATTTGCCCGTCATCATCCTGCAGCAGATAGGTGCGGTTGCCATGCAGAACACCGGGGCGGCCGCCGGTCAGCGAGGCGCAATGTTCCATCTTGTCGTTCACGCCCTTACCACCGGCTTCGACTCCGATGATGTTGACGGATTTATCATCCAGGAACGGATAGAACAGACCCATTGCGTTCGATCCACCACCGATGGCGGCGATGAGCGTGTCGGGTAAACGGCCCTCAGCCTTGTGCATCTGTTCCTTTGCTTCCTTGCCGATGATCGACTGAAAGTCGCGCACCATCGCCGGATACGGGTGCGGGCCAGCAACTGTACCGATGCAATAAAACGTATCGCGCACGTTGGTCACCCAGTCACGTAACGCATCGTTCATCGCGTCTTTCAATGTGCCACGACCTGACGTCACAGGGATCACTTCGGCCCCCAGCAGGCGCATGCGGAACACGTTCGGGGCCTGTCGCTGCACATCATGCGCGCCCATATAGACCACGCATTTCAAACCGAACTTGGCGCAAACGGTGGCTGTGGCCACGCCATGCTGTCCGGCGCCGGTCTCGGCAATGATCCGGGTCTTGCCCATGCGCCGCGCCAGAATGATCTGGCCCAATACGTTATTGATCTTGTGCGCGCCGGTGTGGTTCAGCTCATCGCGCTTCAGATAGATTTTGGCGCCACCCAGATGCTCGGTCAGGCGCTCGGCATAATATAATGGCGAGGGGCGTCCCACATAGTTGGCCCACAGATCGTCCATCTCGGCCCAAAATGTGGCATCGTCCTTGGCCTTTTCATATTCCTCTTCCAGCGCCAGGATCAGCGGCATCAGCGTTTCGCTGACAAAACGCCCGCCGAAAATGCCGAAACGGCCCTGCTCGTCTGGGCCGGACATGAAGGAATTGAAAAGATCGTTGGCCATGGGTGTCTCCATCGTCGTACCCGTTGTTCATAGGAGGTAGCGGCGGGATTTGCCATGGCAAAACGCACATGGGAATCCTTAGATGTGATACCTCAGCCGGCCCGAATTGCAGCGTCTACAAACGCACGAACCATCGCGGCATCCTTGATGCCCGGTGCACTTTCCACGCCTGAGGCGACATCGACCTGACGCGCGCCCGTCATACGGATGGCCTCGGCCACATTTCCGGGGTTCAACCCACCGGCCAGCATCCAGGGCTTGCGCCAGTATTTGCGCCCAGCCAGTAAACGCCAGTCAAACGCCAGCCCGTTTCCACCCGGCAGAACCGAGCTCCTTGGCGCCTTGGCATCTATCAGCAACTGATCGGCAACATCGCAATAAGTATCAATGGCGGCCAGGTCTTCGGCATCTGCAACACCAACCACCTTGATAACAGGCAACCCATAGCGCGCCTTGATTTCCTGCACCCGCTCGACAGATTCTGAGCCATGCAGCTGCAACATGTCAAAAGGGGCGACTGCGGTGATACTGTCCAACAACTCATCCGTGGCGTTCACAACCAAGGCGACCTTTGCAACCCCAACGGGGACATGCTCGAACAAAGCTGCTGCCTGTTGAGGCGAAACATATCGAGGCGATTTCGGAAAGAAGTTGAAACCAAGATACCGTGCACCCGCATCAGCTGCTGCGCGCACGTGATCTGGTGCAGTCAGGCCGCAGATTTTAACCGATACATCCGACATTCCGGGCCTCAGCTGGCCTCATCCAACAGGGCGAGAACTTCGTCCTGTCCTTCGTTCTGCGCTTTCTTGAGCTTCTTGACCTCACGCTCAAGCTTGCGCACTTCACCTTTGCTGGCGGTAGCATCGCGGCGGTGCTTGTGCTCGCGCAGCCATTCCCAAAGAAAGCCAATGACCAGGCCAGCGACGATGCCACCCAGAACCACCACGAACAGCGGCAACGAGGCGCTGAAATTGAAGCCAAGCAAATCGGCTATAGCCGAGGGAATAAGCGTCAGCTCAACCGCTTCGCGGTTGGCCAGAGAGACTGAAATCAAGACGATCCCGAGGACCGCGAGAAAAGCATATCGAAGGTAGCGCATCATGGCCTAGGCTTTACCGTTCAACCGGTCCCTTAGCAACTTGCCAGTTTTGAAAAACGGAACACATTTTTCTTCGACCTGCACAGTTTCGCCGGTGCGCGGGTTACGACCCACACGGGCATCGCGCTGTTTCACTGAAAACGCCCCGAAGCCTCTCAGTTCAACCCGATCTCCTCGCGCCATCGCATCCGTTACTTCTTCGAACACGGTATTCACGATTCGCTCGACGTCACGCTGATAAAGATGCGGGTTCTCGTCGGCGATTTTCTGAATCAGTTCTGAACGGATCATGTGCGTTACCCTCCCAGGCGACCGGTTAACCATGCCTATTATTCTGAACAGTATAGGAAAAAACTGGGTTCGGGGGAACGTAAACTCTGCGGGCAAAGGTTGAAAATTACAGTTAAGTAACGCGATTTTTTGCCAGTTCATGTAATTTGCCTGACAAATGTATGAACCTAAGACCCAATTAGCCTGAAAATGCGAACATGTTGATTCGCAACAAAAACGGCCCCGCGCTTTCACACGGGGCCGTAAATTCGGCTTGACTGAGGCTCGGACTTAGTCGCCCGACTTCAGCGCTGCACCCAGGATATCGCCCAGCGATGCGCCCGAGTCGGAAGAACCGTACTGTTCCACGGCCTCTTTCTCTTCGGCGATCTCACGTGCCTTGATCGACAGACCCAGACGACGGGTCTTGCTGTCGACATTGGTGACGCGGACGTCGACCTTGTTACCGACCGAGAAACGCTCTGGGCGCTGTTCGGCACGGTCACGGCTCAGGTCGGAACGACGAATGAACGACTTCATACCTTCGTACTCGACCTCGATGCCGCCATCTTCGATCGCGGTGACCTCAACGGTGATGATCGAGCCACGCTTCACGCCGCCCACGGCTTCGGCAAACTTGTCACCGCCCAGGGCTTTGATCGACAGCGAGATACGCTCTTTCTCGACATCCACTTCAGACACAACGGCCTGTACCACGTCGTTCTTGTGGTAGTTCTGGATGGCATCCTCGCCACGCTCGTCCCAGGACAGATCGCTGAGGTGAACCATGCCGTCGATGTCGCCTTCGAGGCCAATGAACAGACCGAATTCGGTGATGTTCTTGACTTCGCCTTCGACTTCGGTGCCCTCGGGGTGTGTTTCTGCAAACACTTCCCACGGGTTGCGCTGAGTCTGCTTCAGGCCCAGAGACACGCGACGCTTGGCGCCATCGATTTCCAGAACCATGACGTCGACTTCCTGGCTGGTCGAAACGATCTTGCCGGGGTGGACGTTTTTCTTGGTCCAGGACATCTCGGACACGTGCACCAGACCTTCGACACCGGCTTCCAGCTCGACGAACGCGCCGTAGTCGGTGATGTTGGTGACACGACCCTGATGAACCGAGCTCAGCGGATACTTGGCTGCAACCAGATCCCACGGATCTTCCTGCAGCTGCTTCATTCCCAGGCTGATGCGGTGGGTCTCTTTGTTGATCTTGATGACCTGAACGTTGATGGTCTCGCCGATCGTCAGGATCTCGGACGGGTGGTTCACACGGCGCCATGCCATGTCGGTGACGTGCAGCAGGCCGTCAACGCCGCCCAGGTCAACAAACGCACCGTATTCGGTGATGTTCTTGACGACGCCTTCGACGGTCTGACCTTCGGTCAGGTTGCCGATAACCTCGGCGCGCTGTTCGGCACGCGATTCTTCCAGGATTGCGCGGCGCGAAACAACGATGTTGCCACGGCGACGGTCCATTTTCAGAATCTGGAACGGCTGCTTCAGACCCATCAGAGGGCCAGCGTCGCGTACGGGGCGCACGTCAACCTGCGAGCCGGGCAGGAACGCAACTGCACCACCCAGATCGACGGTGAAGCCACCTTTGACACGACCAAAGATTGCACCTTCGACGCGCTGGTCGTCGGCATATGCTTTTTCCAGACGGTCCCATGCCTCTTCACGGCGGGCCATCTCACGTGAGATGACAGCTTCGCCACGGGCGTTTTCTGCGGCGCGCAGGTAAACTTCAACCTCGTCACCAACAGTGATTTCAGGGGCTTCGCCAGGATTTGCGAATTCTTTCAGATCAACGCGGCCTTCCATTTTGTAGCCGACGTCGATGATGGCTTGGCCGGCTTCGATCGCCAGAACCTTACCTTTGACAACAGAACCCTCTTCGGGCGTGTCCATTTCGAAGCTTTCATTAAGGAGGGCTTCGAATTCCTCCATGGTTGTATCAGCCATCTGGCAGTGTTTTCCTTTACATAACGTTTTTGCTGGCCGAGCGGTTGTCTCCGCCGGTCTTAGTGGATTGGTCAGACGATCTGACATATACCGCAAAACAAAGAGGGCCGGTTGGTCCGACCCTGCTCGTCTCATTGTTTTATGGCTCAAATCGCCTTGTCGACGCGCGCTCTATAACGGGTTCGCACAGGCGCTGCAAGTTTTACCGTGCATATCACAAAATAACACGCAAACCCCAGCCTTGCATGGCTGAGGTCGGGTCGATTTGTATTCTTCTTCAGCTCCGAAAGGACAGAGCGCCTAAAACAGTTGCAGATCTTTTGAGCCGCTTTGGATTTCGGCAAAATTCGGCATGTTCTGGACCGCCAAAGGTACCGGGGCCGCGCCCGGCATCGCGACTGTTGGCTTCGCTGCTGCGGCCTTTCCAAAGGCTGGGCGCTCTAGCTCGCCCCGGATATCGCGCAGCAGGGTTTTGTGATCAGGCATTGATCTGAGTATCTGCGCAAGATCCACTTTCGCGCCTTTCCACCACTGGAACCAGATCGGTTTCTTCAACGGCCGCAAGCGATCGCGGATGCCGGCACCATAGCCCGTATCATAGACCTGCTTACCCAAAAGAACCGTTTGATAGACGCGGAAATCGAAAAGCGTTGCAAACTCGATATCTCGTTCCAAAGGCAGGCGGTGCTGCCACAGCTCAAGGTTCTCGGCCAGCCGATCCGGTATCTTCATTTCGGTCCGCGCGTCGATCCAATATTGATCATCCGTGCGGTTGCCCAAACGGTAGTGCAGACAAATGAAATCCAGAACCTCGTCATAGAGCTTGTCCATTTGCTTGTTATATCTCGCCCGCAGCGACGGTTCGATGTCCCGCGTGGGCAGATGCTCGGCGAACCAGCGCACCGCATGATCAATCATGTGGATCGCTGTACTTTCCAGCGGTTCGATGAACCCTCCGGCCAGTCCGATCGCCA
This sequence comes from Ruegeria sp. YTSA226, assembly GCF_059609905.1. Classification (NCBI taxonomy): domain Bacteria; kingdom Pseudomonadati; phylum Pseudomonadota; class Alphaproteobacteria; order Rhodobacterales; family Roseobacteraceae; genus Ruegeria; species Ruegeria sp. YTSA226. The sequence continues at coordinate 71,690 of NZ_JBXWMQ010000014.1, read as the reverse complement.
CGCAATTCTTGACCCAGGCATTGCGCACTCGTCCGATACGCATCGGGATCACACGCGGCGTCGCACCTTTGCCGCTATCGCCCAGCCATTCGAGGTATTCATCCGCCGCCTGTTCATCCGTGCGATGCGCGGATGAGTAGACATAGCCCGTGCCCACACGGTTAAAGAGCGGCACCCGCCAGGTCCACCCCGCACCAAGTGCGGTGGACCGTGTGACGCTTTCAATTTTTTCTGGATCCGGGTGCTCGATCTGCAACGCCATGGCGCGGTCGTTGGGCAGATAGTCAGAATAATCCATGAATGGCTCGCCCAGCGCCTTGTTGATAATCAAGCCGCGAAACCCGGTGCAATCCACGACCATCTCAATGTCATGGCGGCCTTTCTTTTCCAGCATCAGATGACTGACATTGCCCTGCTCATCCAGCTCGACCGATTTCACCTCGTCCTGGATGTGCTCAACGCCGCGCTTGGTGCAAACCCTGGTCAACATGCCTGCAAACTTCACAGCATCCAGATGATAGGCATAGCCGAACCGCTGCTCAAACTCTGGCTGACCCAGTGGCCGCCCACCTTTGCACAGGCGCGCCAGATCATCATGGGGCGAGATGGACTGCGTGAAATCCCTATCGCCATTGCCAAAGCGCAGGAAGTATTCTGCGGGCTCTAACCCCTCTAACAACTGGCCATGCGCAAAAGGGTTCACGTAATCAATGCGATTGCCCTTGGCGTCCTTGTTCCAATTACAAAACTTCACGCCCAGCTTGAACGAGGCGTTGGTCTCACGGAAGAAATCCCGCTCTGAAATGCCGGCCTGGCGCAGCGTGACCGGCATCCGTGGAACCGTGGCCTCGCCGACGCCCACAGTCGAGATATTGGGGCTTTCGATCAGGCAGATACGCGGGCGATCCTTGGGTGCTGACGTGCGTGAAAACACCATTTCCAGGATCAGCGCGGTCATCCAACCTGCCGTGCCGCCACCCACAATGGTGATCTTGCGCAAACGATTATTCATATTTTCTGTCCCTGTTGGTTTTGGGGTTTTTTAGCCGCCTGCCCTTTTTGATTTTGGGGCTTGTAAAGCAGCTTTCCCTTTTTGCCTGAGAGAAACTATAACAGCTTTCCTGCATCCAGCTAGGCACTATGACGGCCGAACCTGCATACATGCCGGGTCATCAGACCCGGCAACACAGGCCGCTCGCCACTGCGCGACTTTCTTTAGGATGGTGGATGCTGCGAGAAAGGAAATGCGCAAGTACCGGCCCTGCGTCAGATATCCTCGCCTTTTTTCAGAAGCTCTTCGATCAGAGCGCGCTGAAGATCATTGCTATCGCCGCCGCCAAATTCCGCAACTCCGCTGGAATACAAGGTGCCGTAGGTGTTGGCGATGTTCACCGTCTGGGCCAGCCCCGAGATCAACTGATCCCTTTCTAGCCGCGACAAGGGGTGGATGAACGCAGCCCACAAGGTGCCATTGGCAATCGCATATCGCGCATCCAGGGTACTGTCGAAATTCGCCTGCATCATCCGTTGCATGTCCTGAGCACTCAGATCTTCGACACTTTGGATCGACACCATGGCCCGCATCCGGTCCGCATTGACGTCGGTAATCACCAGAACGGGAACCTCCGCGATGGTAAGCTGAAAGCCTGGCCCAAGAGGCTCTGTCTCGGGGTCAAGCGCAAACAATATCTTGCCCAAACGCTCGTAGGTCATTGGCGGTTCTGCCTCTTGCGCTGAAAGCGCACTGGCGAGAAAGGTAAAAATCAAAATCAGGCGGAACATCGATTACCTCCGGCAGATGTCGATACAAAGGTAATCGACGCCTCGGGCGCTGGCCAAACAAAGCTTAGTGAACAAAGTTGTGTTTGCTCTGACAAACGGCCCTAGGGCAGAACTGGTTCGATGACCTCAATCGCGCGGGCGAGAGCTGCGTCAATGCTCAGGTCCGAGGTATCCAGTATGACCGCATCCTCAGCTGGCTTCATAGGTGCCGTGCTGCGTTCGGCATCCCGAGCGTCCCGCTCACGCACATCGGCCAACACCTGTGAGCGTGTAACCTCATGGCCCTTGGCGTCCAGTTCCAGAAACCGTCTCTCAGCGCGCACTTCGGCGCTGGCGGTGACAAACAGTTTAACCTCGGCCCGCGGGCAAATAACGGTTCCGATGTCACGACCGTCCAACACTGCACCGCCCGCGCGGCGCGCAAAGGCGCGCTGAAAATCGACCAATGCAGCCCGCACCTCGGGGATAACTGCAACTTTCGAGGCCGCTTGCGCGATTTCAGCCGTGCGCAGATCACCCTGATCCAGGTCCTCGGCAGTCAGCGTTTGCGCGGCACTAACCGGGTCGGCACCTTCCAGCGTTCTGCGGCCAACCGCACGGTAAAGCAGGCCGGTATCGAGATGCGCAAACCCGAAATGGGCGGCAACGGCATTGGAAATCGTGCCCTTCCCCGCTGCTGCCGGGCCATCGATTGCTATGGTGAAACTGGCAACTGCCATCGCATTTACCGGTTGTTTCGCTGCAGCCGCGCACCAAGGCCAGCCATCAACGGTTCGAAGATCGGGAAAGACGTTGCGATCGGGCCGCCATCGTCGACTCCGACCGGATTTTTCGCCCCCATACCCATAACCATAAAGGACATCGCGATCCGGTGATCCAGAAAGCTCTCACAGGTGCCGCCGCCGGGAACATTGCCAATTCCCAAACCATCCACAGACCACCAATCATCGCCCTCATCGACGGTGATGCCATTAACGCGCAGGCCGCGGGCCATCGCATCAATACGGTCGCTTTCCTTGACGCGCAGTTCTTTTACGCCACCCATCATTGTGGTGCCTGTGGCATTTGCCGCGACCACAGATAGAACCGGGTATTCGTCAATCATCGAGGCCGCTCGTTCCGGAGGAACCGAGATTCCTTTCATATCGGGGGAATACCGGGCACGTAGATCCGCGACCGGTTCACCACCCTCTTCGCGCTCATTTTCATAGGTCAAGTCAGCACCCATCTCACGCAGAGTGGTAAACAGACCCGCGCGGGTCGGGTTCAGGCCGATGCCCGGAACCAGAACATCAGATCCGGGCGTGATCAGCGCAGCACAGACCGGAAAGGCCGCGCTGGAGGGATCACGGGGCACAACGATGATCTGCGGTTTCAACTCAGGGCGACCGGTCAGGGTGATCACCCGCCCCTCATCGGTATCCTCGACCGTGATTTCAGCCCCGAATCCGGCCAGCATCCGCTCGGAATGGTCCCGGGTCGCTTCGGCCTCAATCACCACGGTCTTGCCCGGTGCGTTCAGACCTGCCAACAAAACGGCAGATTTCACCTGTGCGGAGGGAACAGGAACCTCGTACTTTACTGGGACAGGGTCTGCTGCACCCACAATCGTCATAGGTAGGCGCCCCCCGGTGCGTCCCACAGATTGCGCACCAAACAACGCCAGAGGATCGGTTACCCGCGCCATAGGGCGTTTGTTGAGGCTGGCATCCCCCGTGAATGTCGCGGAAATCGCAGAGGTCGCCATCGCACCCATGATCAACCGAACGCCGGTGCCCGAGTTGCCGCAGTCAATAACCTGATCGGGTTCGGCAAAGCCACCGACGCCCACACCATGGACTGACCATTCGCCACCCCCGTGATCTGTCACCTCAGCCCCAAAGGCACGCATCGCCTTTGCGGTGTCCAGAACGTCCTCACCCTCCAACAGACCGGTGATCCGGGTTTCACCCACGGCCATCGCGCCCAGGATCAGCGATCGGTGCGAGATCGACTTGTCACCAGGCACCTCGGCCGTTCCGGTCAGCGGACCGCAAGGGTGCGAGGTCATCGGGATGGGCGTGCCGTGTCCGGACATGGGGGCTCCTGTTTTCGCTATCAGTTCCCAAGCCGATTAGCGAATTGGGGCCGCTTGGTCCAGCCGCAATCAGTCGTTGCGGCGGAAGGTCAGGTAATGCGGTGTCCGCCCTTCGCGCAGGGCCTTCTGCTCATAGCGCGTGGAAATCCAGTCTTCCCAGGGCTCACGCCAATCGGTGGGGCGCTCCGCCAACCATTCGAAACCAGCGCCCGGCACCTCTTCCAACGTTTGGCGGACATAGTCGGGAATATCTGTGGCAACACGAAAGATCGCGCCCGGTTTCAACGACCGCGCCAACGGCTCCAGATGCTCTGGGGTCACGAACCGACGGCGGTGATGCCGGGTTTTGGGCCAGGGATCGGGGTACAGAAGAAAGGCGCGTGATATGCTGGCTTCGGGCAAGACATCAAAAAGATCGCGCGCATCGCCGGGATGCACCGCCAGATTCTCGACCCCAGCCTTGCGAATCTTACCCAACAGCATGGCGACACCGTTGATATAGGGTTCTGCCCCAATGATACCGATATCGGGATTGCTGGCCGCCTGATGCACCAGATGCTCGCCGCCGCCAAAGCCGATCTCAAGCCAGACATCCTTGCCACCGAACAGGGCCTTCAGATCCAGCGGACTGCGTTCAGGATTGCTTTCCCAGTCCACAGCACCCGGAGACAGCGCATCGAGGTCTTCGCTTAGATACGTCTTTTGGCTTTGCTTCAGGGTCTTGCCTTTGAAGCGGCCATAAAAGTTTCTGCGGGGGCGTTGGGGGGTCTGGGTGCTCATGGCGGTGCCCATACTGCGGGGACGGCTCAGAGGCAAGGGGCGGCGGCAGAGCAGAATAGCCGCCGCCTCTCATCCATTTCCCAAGAAATAGGCGCGCCCGCAAGGGCGCACCAATTGATAACAGTCAGATCAAACCGCCGCTTTCAACGCGTCTGCTAGATCTGTGCGCTCCCAGCTGAAACCTCCATCCGCTTCCGGCTGGCGGCCAAAATGGCCATAGGCTGCTGTGCGCTGATAGATCGGCTTGTTCAGCTCCAGATGCTGACGGATGCCGCGTGGGGTCAGGTCCATCACCTGGCCGACGGCTTTTTCAATCCGATCATCCGCGATCTGCCCCGTGCCATGCGTATCCGCATAGATCGACAGAGGCCGGGAAACGCCAATGGCATAGCTCAGCTGGATCGTGCAACGCTCGGCCATTCCCGCGGCTACGACATTCTTGGCCAGATAGCGCGCGGCATAAGCCGCCGAACGGTCCACCTTGGTCGGGTCTTTACCCGAAAACGCTCCGCCACCATGTGGCGCTGCACCACCATAAGTGTCCACGATGATCTTACGACCGGTCAGACCCGCATCTCCGTCCGGACCGCCAATGACGAACTTGCCGGTTGGGTTGACGTGCCAATCGGTCTGATCGGTCAGCCAACCCTCGGGCAGAGTTTCGGTGATATACGGCTCAACAATGGAGCGAATATCGGCCGAGCTCAGCGTCTCATCCAGATGCTGGGTCGACAGAACGATCGAGCTGACGCCAACCGGCTTGCCATCCTGGTAGATCACTGACAGCTGCGATTTCGCATCCGGGCCCAGCGCAGGCTCGGTCCCGTTCTTGCGCACCTCGGCCAGACGGCGCAGGATTGCGTGGGAATACTGGATCGGCGCAGGCATAAGCGCGGGTGTCTCGGTGGTAGCATAGCCGAACATGATGCCCTGATCACCAGCACCTTCGTCCTTGTCACCCGACGCATCTACGCCCTGCGCAATATGTGCAGATTGCTCATGCAGCAGGTTCGTAACTTCTACCGTCTCGTGGTGGAACTTATCCTGCTCATAGCCGATATCCTTGATACAGGCGCGGGCGATCTCGTCGATGCGGCCCATATAGTCATGCAGCTTGTCCTGATCAGACAGCCCCACTTCGCCGCCGATCACCACGCGATCCGTTGTCGCAAAGGTCTCGCACGCAACGCGTGCCTCGGGTTCTTCGTTCAGAAATGCGTCTAGTACGGCGTCGGAAATACGGTCACAAACCTTATCCGGATGCCCTTCGGAAACGGATTCCGAAGTAAAGGTATAGTTCTGTCGGGACATACAAGTGCTCCATTAAGATTACCCCGTCACGCCAGGAAGCCGTTGTGATGGGCACAAGAGGGGATAAGCCCCCCGAAACCGAGGGTCAATGCGAAATCATAGGTTTCGCCGCCGCAGCCCGTACCATAACAGGCTAAACAGCACCAATAACACGGCAAAGACAGGATTATCCCCCATTCGGGAATATGCTGTCGCCGACTGAGGCGCCGGAAGTCCGGCATCAATATAGCCCGCCTGCCCAAGCGGCAGGGCCTCGGTGATCCGGCCCAGCGGGTCAATCATGGCGGAGACGCCGGTATTGGCCGAACGCATCATGGGCAGCCCCTGCTCGATGGCGCGCATCTGTGCCTGAGCCAGGTGCTGATACGGTCCCGAGCGCGTTCCGAACCACGCATCATTGGTGATTTGCAGAAGGAAATCAGCGCGCCCCGGCGCGGATAGGACATCCTGGGTGAACACAGCTTCGTAGCAGATCAACGGCAGCGCTTTACCCAATGGGCCTGCATCCAGCAGCGCCGCCCCCGACCCGGCGCTGAACCCATGTCCGGTGGTTGCAGCCATGCCATAGATCCCGAACCACGCCATCACGTCGCCAAACGGAACATATTCGCCAAAAGGCGCCAGATGATGTTTGTCGTACAGCCCCTGCTGAGCCCCATCCACATCAAGGTAGATCATCGAGTTGTAGATACGCGGCCCGTCGCCTCGTTGAATTCCCAGAACAACCGGCGTGCCTCGCGCCGCCTCGGCGATGGCATCCAGATACGGCTGCGCGCTGCCCAGCCAGGCGGGAACCGAGGTTTCAGGCCAAACGATCAGGTCAGGCTGTGGTTCGGCGGCAGTAAACTCGATCTGACGTGCGAAGAACAGAGGTGCAAACTCTGGATCCCATTTCTGATGTTGCAACGCATTGGGCTGAACCAAGCGAACGATATGTCCCGTTTCGACCACAGCGGGCCGCGTCCCCGCATAGCCCAAAGCCAATGCGACCGATGCCACGCTGATGCCCAAGGGCACGAATACTCCGGAACGCAGCGCCAAAGCCGCCCCTAGTGGCAGCGTCGACACCAAGGTCAGCGCCCCAAGCCCGTAAGGCCCAAAAAGTGACAGTAGCTGCGCAACAGGGGTCTCGACCCAGACCTGCGCCAGCCCGGCCCAGGGGAACCCGGTCAGAACATAACCGCGGGCACATTCCGCCAAGGAGATTGCCAAGGCGAGAAACAACGCCTGTGAAACCCCGCGCGTGCCGGGCCTGCGAGCAACCCAGAATGCCAGCCCCCAGAACAGCGCCAAACCACCAGCCATGAAGACCAAAGCAAACGGAGCCATCCAAGCGTGACGATCGGCGTCCACCAGAAACGGCTCGACAATCCAGCTGAGTGCATGGGCGAAATACCCGGTCCCAAACGCCCAACCGATCCACGCCGCACGCGCACGTGTCTCGGTGCTCTGAAATATCGGTGCGACCAACACCAACGCCAATACAGAAGCCACCCAATACCCAAAGGGAGCCAGACCAAATGCAGCCAGCCCTCCCAACAAACCAGAAAGGACAAATCTAAGCCAAATGGGCCAAGCCCGTATCAGGTTCATGCAACGATATCCGGCAGCATGACACGCAGCCGTTTGATGCGCCGCGGATCCGCATCAATCACCTCAAATTCAGGCCCTTCCGGATGCAGAACAACCTCTCCTCGTGCTGGAACCCGTCCGGACAACATGAAGACCAACCCGCCAAGCGTGTCGATCTCTTCCTCATCGACATCCTCGTGGCTGGTTAGGGATCGCCCGATCTCGGCTTCGAAATCTTCAAGGGGTATCCGCGCCTGCACCACATAACATCCAGGTTTTTCCTGAACCCAAAGTTGGCTTTCATCCGCGTCATGTTCGTCCGCGATCTCACCAACAACCTGTTCGATCAGGTCTTCGATCGTCAGCAACCCGTCGACACCACCATATTCGTCGATCACCAATGCCATGTGGCGGCGCTCGGTTTGCATTTTGGTCATCAGCACACCGATCGGCATCGATGGCGGCACGAACAGCAATGTCCGCAACATCGACACCAGATCAAACTCAGTCGAGCCGCCGTTGAACCCGTGCGTCAAAGCGAAATCTTTCAGGTGGATAAAGCCCAAAGGCGTATCCAGCGTTCCTTCATATACAGGTATCCTAGACAGACCGCTTTCCCGGAAAACCTGGGCCAGCTCATCTTTGGATATCGTCGATGGTACTGACACGATCTCGACCGTGGGAATCGCCACATCCTCGACCCGCATCCGGCGCAGGTTAATCATGCCGCGAGGTTGAGCCGGATCGACCTCTTGCCCATTGACCTCAGAAGCCGAGTCTTCACTCTGCGTTGAGAACGCATCCACTATTCGAGAGAAAAGTCCTGGTCTCTCAGTGACATTTTCGTTGCCGTCCTTCGGTTGCGCGCCCTGCGCCGCCATAGAACTGCCGTCTGTTTCGCCCATTTTCCCATTTCCAAATGATAAGCCGAAAGGCTCGCTCTAAGCATTATATGGGTCATCAATACCCAGTTTGCCAAGTATCTCCACCTCAACACCCTCCATCAGCGTGGCGTCGAGATCACGAATGTGATCATAACCCAGCAAATGCAACAGGCCGTGAACGATCAGATGTGTGACATGATCATCCATGTTTTTCCCTGCCTCTGCCGCCTCGCGAGCACAAGTATCATAAGAAATCGCAATATCGCCCAGAGCAATTTCCCCTGAGAAATCGGGTTCAGGGAGTATCGGAGTCTGCCCGGCGGAGTCCGCAGCCAAATCTTCGGCTGGCCAGCTAAGCACATTGGTCGGTGACGCCTTTTCGCGGAATTCCGTGTTCAACTGGGCGATCCGTGCATCGTCGCATCCCAGCAGGCTAACCTCACACAGGTCCGCATCAAGATCGCAATGATCCAAAACCACCCTTGCGGCGCGCTCTGCCAAAAATTCGAGCCCGTCCCAGCGCGGGTCTTCAACTGATAGTTCCAGGTTCATGCCACCATGTCCAAAATCCCGATACCGGGACCCAGAAGATCAACCCGTTTCACGGCCCGTATCGGCCTCATACGCCTCGATGATCGCGGCGACAAGTGGGTGCCGAACAACATCCTTGGAGGTGAAATAGTTGAAGCTGATATTTGGTATCGTGCTCAACAGCCGTTCTGCATCCGCCAATCCCGACTGAACCCCGCGCGGCAGGTCAACCTGTGACCGGTCGCCTGTTATGACCATGCGGCTGCCTTCGCCCAAACGGGTCAGGAACATTTTCATCTGCATGGTCGTGGCGTTCTGCGCCTCATCCAGCACAACGAAGGCGTTCGCGAGCGTACGACCACGCATGAACGCCAGAGGTGCAATCTCGATGCGCTTTTCCTCGATCAGCTTGGCCAGTTGTTTCCCGGGCAAAAAATCATTCAGCGCATCATAGAGCGGCTGCATATAGGGATCGACCTTGTCCTTCATGTCGCCAGGTAGATATCCCAGCTTTTCGCCCGCTTCGACGGCGGGACGACTGAGGATGATGCGGTCGACATGCCCGCCGATAAACATCGATACGCCAACGGCCACGGCCAGATAGGTCTTACCTGTGCCCGCCGGACCTATGCCAAAGGCCAGCTCATTGTTGAACAAGGACTGAACATAGACCTTCTGGGCGTCAGTACGCGGCTCGACCAGCTTTTTGCGGGTTTTGATCTCAACCGAACCACCCTTGAACATCTCAAGCTGATCGCCATCCCGGCTGCCGGTTCCTGTCTCCGACCCGCCCATGCGAAGTTCGCGGTCTACATCCGCTGCTTCTACGTCACGACCACCTTCCAGGCGGGTATACAGCGCTTGCAGAACTTCGATCGCCTGTTTTTGGGATTCGTCGTCACCCATGACAACCAGTTGGTTGCCACGGCGCACGATCTGCACGGTCAGCTTCTGTTCGATTTCGGTCAGGTTGCGGTCATATTCGCCGCAAAGATCTATCAATAACCGATTGTCTGGAAATTCAACAAACGCTTCCCGCTGGGGCGTTTCATTTTGCGGTGGGTTCAGGGCACCAATGGCCAATCCGCTCTCCTGTCTGGGCGTTTCACCCCAAGCGTAGACAACATTTCTTGGTGGGCGCAAGCCAGAGATTCAAATTTTCCATACAGAATGGTAAAACCGCCGATCAAGTTGGAGGCACCGCGAACGTTCCATACAGGCAAACCTAGAACTGATAGTTCAGGCCAAACCGCAAACCACGGTAACGGGGCGTCGATTTGGTCGTAAACCCGTTGTCAAATTCGACGGTTTCAGAATCGAACCGGACGTATTCATATTCCCCAGTGATCGACCAGTTCTCATTCAATTTGTGCTCGGCGCCAATGCTGGCCGAGAACCCTTTTCGACTGTCTTTATCCTGAAAGGACTGGGTTGTTGCCCCGGATGTAATCGAACTGGTCGTGGTTATATCGCCATGCACGTAACCAACGGAAATAAAGTATAACACTCTGCCACTTGGGTTTGTCAGACCGTTCCGGAAGCGAATTGAGATGACATCCGAAATCTCTGAACCGCCATTGACGACTGAGGTTCCGATCTGCGTCGACACTTCATCGTCCAGAGATCCGAAATCATAGCCCAACTCGACCCCATAGACGTAGTCACGCCCGCCTTTTGCGGGCAGAAGACCGCGCCAACCGCCCCGAATACCACCGTAACTGCCGGTGAGGTCCAATTCGCCGACAGCAAACGTATCTGTAGGCGTCGTCAGGCCAAAGCGGTCCGAGCCGCTGGTCGAATAGCCGGCTGTCAAGCCCAGATAGAAGGCGCTAACATCGCTGCCATAACGTGCTGACGATATTACCGGCGGTTCAGATAAATCCGGATCCAGATTCCCTGCGGCAGCGGAATTGAGTACCAGAAACAACGCGGCCATTGCGGGAAGGGCAACCCTGATATTAGACCCTGCACTAAATCTCAAATTTTTCACTCGCACCCTCCGTCATCCCGATCCGACACCAGGATCAGCACTGATATGCCGTTTCAGGAGGCGTTAGCCTAGGCCCCGAAAAAACCTGACTTTTCTCGGAACATAATTCCAAGTGATAAATCAAGGGTAAATCTTGGAAACAAATACCAGCGATGGTATCCGCATCACAGATAAAGGACGGGTCAGAGCAACTGCCCCGCCAGAGAATTCGCACCTGATCCGATGATCAAAACGTCCCGCAACGCGCCGATTTCCACATCCGCATCAGAGACGTGAACCGAATGAAGATATTCAGATTTTCCCACCATCTGTCCCGGCAACCGGCCGGTTTTTTCGAACAGAACGCGGACTTTGCGTCCAACCATGGCATCCTGAATTTCGCGTTGATGACGCGTGATCAATCCCTGCAGCCGCTGTAGGCGGTCATCCGCCACCCCAGGATCAACCTGAGACCGCTCGGCTGCGGGCGTTCCCGGGCGCGTCGAATACTTGAACGAATAGGCATAGCCGTATTTGACTTGCTCGACCAAATCCATGGTGGCCTGAAAATCTTCGTCGGTTTCTTCAGGGAACCCAACGATGAAATCACCAGACATGACAATATCCGGACGCGCAGCGCGGATACGCTCAATCAGACGCAAATAGCTTTCGGCTGTGTGACTGCGGTTCATCCGCTTCAGAATGCGATCCGAACCCGACTGGACCGGTAAATGAAGATAGGGCATCAGTTTTTCGCAGGTGCCGTGCGCCTCGATCAGGTCGTCGGCCATGTCGTTCGGGTGCGACGTGGTAAAGCGGATGCGCTCTAGCCCGTCGACCTTGTTCAACTCCCAAATCAGTCCCGCCAGCGTCATGTCGCCGTTCGGCCCAGCCCCGTGATAGGCGTTGACGTTCTGACCCAGCAGAGTGATCTCGCGCACGCCACGTTCGACCAGATCCTGTGCCTCGCGGATGATACGGTCCACCGGACGGCTGACTTCGGCGCCTCGGGTATAGGGCACGACACAAAAGGCACAGAATTTATCGCAGCCTTCCTGAACGGTCAGAAAAGCGGTGGGGCCACGTTTGGCTTTGGGACGATTCTTGAGCTTTTCGAACTTGTCCTCTTCGGGGAAATCCGTGTCCAGTGCCTTGGCGCCTTCGCGCGTCTTGGCTTCCATCTCAGGCAGACGGTGATAGCTTTGCGGGCCAACCACCAGATCGACCAGGGGCTGACGGCGCATGATTTCTTCGCCCTCGGCCTGCGCGACGCAGCCCGCGACCCCGATCTTGAGATCGGGTTTTTCGGCTTTCAACCCTTTGAAACGCCCCAGCTCGGAATAGACCTTTTCGGCTGCTTTTTCCCGGATGTGACAGGTGTTCAGCAGAATCATATCCGCGTCATCCGGGCTCTGGGTTTCGACATAGCCCTGCCCCCCCAGGGTCTCGGCCATACGCTCGCTGTCATAGACGTTCATCTGGCAACCATAGGTCTTGATGTACAGCTTTTTGGGTTCTGACATGGGGTTGGGCCTTTGCGTTCGCGGGATCGGCGTCATCTATACCCAACGAACGCCGCTTGCAATGCCAGCGCGATTACCCGATTTTGACCGAAAACTCCAGTTGGACGGGGCCGGACAGGCAATGCAGTACGACAGTCTCACTTCTTTCATTCAATCCGGCAAGGCCGCGTTGGCCAAAGGTCCGGTTGCGATGATCTTCGCCGAAGACGATGTCGAGATCGACGGCACCATCCGGCACCATCTGAACCTTGGCTTCAAGTCACTGATCGTGTTCATGCCCGAAGCCTTTACGCTGGATCCTGAACTGACCGAGCGTATCCACAGAGTGACACTGACCTGCGCACCAAGAACCGTTGTCTTTGACACGGTTAATCAGGTCATCCAGGCCGCTCCTGACCTTTGGATGTATTACTGCTATAACGCTGAATACCTGTTCTTCCCCTTCTGCGAAACGCGCACGATCGGCGAGTTACTGGCCTTTCACACCGAAGAACGCAGAAACGCCATGCTGACCCATGTAATCGACCTGTATGCTGATGACCTGGGCGCCTTTCCAAACGGGGTTGCCCCTGACCAAGCCATGCTGGACAGCACCGGGTATTACGCACATGCCCGACACAATGCCGAAGGACACCCGCTGGAAAGACAGCTGGACATATCCGGCGGTTTGCGCTGGCGGTTCGAAGATCACATCCCCTATGAACGCCGCCGTATCGACAGAATCGGGCTGTTCAAATCGCGAAATGATCTGTTGTTACTGCCTGACCACACGTTCAATGAGCCCGAGTACAACACCTATTCCTGCCCATGGCACCACAATCTGACGGCGGCGATCTGTTCCTTCCGCGCAGCCAAGGCGCTCAAAAGCAACGCGGGGTCGACCTTCGACATCCCCAGCTTCCGCTGGCGCAACTCAGCTCGGTTCCAGTGGTCATCCCAGCAGCTGCTGGAACTGGGGCTCATCGAATCGGGGCAGTGGTTCTAGGCAGTTCAGCGTCGCAGCAGAACCGGGAACCAATCTTCCCGCAAACGCTGCCCGGGCTGCATGTCGTGGCCCGGAAACGGAGGCGAAGTGCGCCCCGGACGTTCCACATATCGCGCATCCTCCCCAACCAACCGCAAGGAAAAAGCACGGCGGCGGCTGTCAGACTGGTTTCCACGCGCGCCATGCAGCGTACGGTAGTTGAAGGCAACCGCGTCACCGGGTTCCATTTCGAATTCAACCACCCTCATACCTTCGGCATCGGGGTCGGGAATGGGGATGTACTGGCCTTCATCCGCGAAAAACCCTTCTTCCGAGACCCAACGCGTGGGCAGAACCTCTTTCTCCCATCTATGTGAACCTGCCACACAACGAAGGGTGGCCTGTGTCACCGGGTCCAATGGCGACCAGAAACTGATCGTCTGACTGCCCTCGACGAAATAGTATGGCCCATCCTGGTGCCACGGCGTTGCCATCGACGTGCCTGGTTCTTTCACCAGAACATGGTCATGGAACATTTGTACGGTTTGCGACTGCATCAGATCCGCTGCGACCTCGGCTGCCGGTGAATTGTGGATCACGTTCTGGAACTGTTCGATACGCGACCAGTTGCAGTAATCATCAAAGAACAGACCGGTTTCGCCCTGTTTTTGGTTGTCCGACGCATATGGTCCGGGTTCAGCCATATTGGCCGCGATGCCGTCACGCAGCGTATCCACGTAGTCGGCGAACAAACCTTTGATCAGAACCACGCCGTCCTGTTGGTATGTGTCAATCATCTCTTGCGTAACCAGGGGGTGAGCCATCTGTGCCTCCGTTCGAATTTAACCTGAATTTGCTCATGAAATTTTCATCTATTCAAATAATATCTTTGAAATGTATAGTTAACCTTATGTTATACGTTACCCTACGCCAATATGAATATGTCTGCGCCATCGGACGGCATGGCAGCCTGTCTGCTGCAGCGTTGCATCTAAACGTTTCGCAACCAGCCCTGTCGAATGCGTTGACCCGGGTCGAAGACCAGTTGGGCTATCCGCTGTTTATCCGAAAGCGCGGAGCGGCCATGGCGCTGACACCGCAGGGACGCAGCTTTATTGAAAACGCCGAGGCCCTGCTAACACGTGCCGCACGTTTGGAAAATTCTGGTACAGACAGGACCGCAACCACGCGCCTGCGTCTGGGCTGTTTCGACGACCTCGCGCCTTTCCTGCTGGCAAAGGCTCTGCATAGCCTGCGACAGAACATGCCCGAAGTTGATATCACGTATCGCGTAGACGAATTTCAGGGCCTAATTTCCGGCCTCGTCAATGGTGAGATCGACCTTGCCTTGACTTATGGTCTGACACTGGATGCGGCTTTTTCCACCACCACCTTGTTCACCAATCGACCAATCGCGGTTATGATAAAAGGCCACCCCTTGGCCAATCGGGCGCAGGTATCATTGCAGGATGTCGTGGCCTACCCCCTGATCCTGTCGAACGAGGGACTATCTGCGCAGCATTTCCTGAGTCTCTTCCGTCAACTTGGGCAGAACCCCAATGTCGCACATCGGGCCGCGTCGCCCGAGATCCAACGCAGCCTCGCGGCGCATGGCGAAGGCGTTGCCATCAGCTATGCCAACATTCCTGCCAAGACCAGCTATGACGGGATGCCGTTGGTCAGCATACCTGTGTCAGATGAAATCGCAGCAGAACCCGTTGTTGTGGCACGGCATGGAACAGGCCCTATGGATCCGCATAGCGAAAAGGCACAGCACATCCTGACCGGACTGATGACGTAAATTTACTTTTTACGCAGACGGATCACAACGTCGACTGACGCGATCTCAACCCCTTCAGGCGCGTCGGGCAGTCGCTGGATGACCAGCTGTTCGGACGGAGCATCGCTGAGCCGGCCCTCATCTTCCCAATAGAAATGCGGATGATCATGCGTGTTGGTGTCGAAATAGCTTTTCGATCCGTCAACGGTAATTTCTTGCAGAACCCCGGCATCGCAAAAGGCGCGCAACGTGTTGTAAACCGTCGCCAGAGAAACAGCATCTCCGTTCTGTTTGGCCGATTCAAACAGGCTTTCGGCGGTGACGTGGCGATGGCGGCCATCACCGACCAGCAGCTCTGCCAATGCTACGCGCTGACGCGTCGGACGCAATCCGGCGTGAACCAACCAACCTGTGGCTATGCTCTGGCAATCTGCTGTCATCAGTCCAATACCAATTTGTTGCTGAGGTATATATAAGTGCTGTAGTCAGGTAATTTCAAATGAATTTCATTCGCAGAGAATAATGTAAACACAACATGATGTAGGCCACTGCTCTTGCAGGACCTTGCATACGGGTGCTAGACGAGACCAAATTAGATGGAAAGACCCCTGGCAGGAGAGGCGCAGAATGGCCCAATTCCCAAGCAGCTTTGACAAGGACGATCTGCTGAAATGCGCCCGCGGCGAACTATTCGGCCCCGGGAACGCACAGTTGCCCGCCCCGCCGATGTTGATGATGGATCGGATCACCGAGATTTCGGCCGATGGTGGCGCCCATGGCAAAGGTCATATTCTCGCTGAATTCGACATTACGCCCGACCTTTGGTTCTTTGATTGCCATTTCCCCGGCAACCCGATCATGCCCGGCTGCTTGGGCCTGGACGGTTTGTGGCAGCTGACCGGATTCAACCTGGGCTGGCGCGGCTGGCAAGGGCGCGGCATGGCCGTTGGAGTGGGCGAGGTCAAGCTGACAGGTATGGTACGCCCGGACCGCAAGATGCTGACCTATAAAATCGACTTCAAGAAAGCGATCCAGACCCGCCGCCTGACTATGGGTGTCGCAGATGGTATCGTCGAAGCCGACGGTGAGATGATTTACGATGTCAAGGACATGAAAGTAGTTCTGTCCGAAGCCTGAGCCTGACCGGCCCCAAATAAGGAGCACGCACATGCGTCGAGTAGTTGTCACCGGCTTGGGAGTTGTCTCTTCCATCGGGAACAATGCCGAAGAGGTTCTGACCTCACTCAAGGCCGGCAAGTCCGGCATCGTGGCCAATGACCAGATGGTCGAACATGGCTTTCGCAGCCAGATCGCCGGGTCGCTCAAAATCGACGTTAGCGAACATGTGGACAAGCGCACCCTGCGCTTTATGGGTCCCGGAGCGGCCTATGCGCATATCGCGATGAGCCAGGCGATTGCCGATTCAGGATTGACCGAAGACCAGGTTGCCAACCCACGTACCGGCCTTGTCGCCGGATCGGGCGGACCGTCGACCAGCGCCATGCTGACTGCGCATCAGACCGTTCTGAAAAACGGCGCGACCAAGCGGATCGGCCCGTTTGCAGTTCCTAAATGCATGTGCTCAACCATTTCGGCCAACCTTGCGACCGCCTTCAAGATCAAGGGCATCAATTACTCGATCACTTCGGCCTGTTCGACCTCGTTGCATTGCATCGGCAATGCCGCAGAGCAGATCATGATGGGCAAACAAGATATAATGTTCGCGGGCGGCGGGGAAGAGCTGGACTGGACCTTGTCCTGTCTGTTCGATGCAATGGGTGCCATGTCGTCGAAATACAACGATACGCCCGAAAAAGCTTCTCGTGCATTCGACCAAGACCGCGACGGGTTCGTGATATCCGGCGGAGGCGGTATTGTCGTGCTGGAAGATCTGGAACACGCATTGGCACGCGGCGCCAAAATCTATGCTGAAGTGACGGGTTTTGCAGCAACCTCCGACGGTCACGACATGGTAGCCCCCTCTGGCGAAGGTGGCGAACGCGCCATGCGTCTGGCGCTGGACACCCTGCCCGAAGGCCGCAAGGTCGACTACATCAATGCCCATGGCACCTCGACCCCGGTCGGAGATGTCGGCGAAGTCGAAGCTGTGCGCCGTATTTTTGGCGAGGGAAGCGTGCCGCCGATTTCCTCGACCAAGTCGATGACAGGTCACGCACAAGGTGCGGCTGGCGCGCTGGAGGCTATTTTCTGCCTTTTGATGCTGGAACATGATTTTATAACGCCGTCGATCAACGTCGACACGCTTGCCGAGGGCATCCAGCCCGGAGAAATTGCAACTCAGCTAGTTGAAAATGCAGGTTTGGACAGCGTCATGACCAACAGCTTCGGCTTTGGTGGGACGAACGGGTCCATGGTTCTTTCAAAGTATAACGGGTGAATGGAATGTCAGATCTAATGAAAGGCAAACGCGGCCTCGTTATGGGCGTGGCGAATGACCGTTCGATCGCATGGGGCATCGCAAAGGCCATGCACGAAGCGGGCGCTGAATTGGCATTCACCTATCAGGGCGAGGCATTCGGAAAGCGGCTGGAACCGCTGGCGCAGAGCCTTGGCAGCGATTTCATGGTCGATGCGGACGTCACTGATGACGAGTCGCTGGATCGTGCCTTTGACGAGTTGGCCCAGCGCTGGCCGACCATTGATTTTGTGGTCCACGCCATCGCCTATTCCGACAAGTCCGAGCTTACAGGCCGGTTCCTGGACACCAGCCGGGCGAATTTCAAGAATTCGATGGATATTTCGGCCTATTCGCTGATCGAAGTGGCCCGCCGCGCCTATCCGATGATGAAAGAAAACGGCGGTACGATCCTGACGCTGACCTATCAGGGGTCTAACCGG
This sequence comes from Ruegeria sp. YTSA226, assembly GCF_059609905.1. Taxonomy (NCBI): domain Bacteria; kingdom Pseudomonadati; phylum Pseudomonadota; class Alphaproteobacteria; order Rhodobacterales; family Roseobacteraceae; genus Ruegeria; species Ruegeria sp. YTSA226. The sequence goes on along the minus strand of NZ_JBXWMQ010000014.1, from coordinate 53,658 downwards.
GTTGTGCCCAACTACAACGTAATGGGTGTGGCCAAAGCTGCGCTGGAATCAGCGACCCGTTATCTGGCCAACGATCTTGGACCTGACGGAATCCGGGTGAACGCAATCTCTCCGGGTCCGATGAAAACTCTGGCCGGTGCGGCCATCGGTGGGGCCCGCAAGACCTTCAAGTTCTGCGACCAGAACGCACCGATGCGCAGCAATGCCACGCTTGAGGCTGTCGGCGGCACCGCGGTTTATCTGGCTTCGGATGCGGGAGCATGCACCTCGGGCGAAGTTATTCGTGTTGATGGTGGCTTCCACGTTCTGGGAATGCCTCAACCGGACCATATGTGACCATTTCTTTCCCTGTCAGTGCCAAGATTTGACCATCTTTCGCAGGCAGGGATAATTGCATGAACAAAGCAGAGCAAATCATCGCCAGCAGCAAGCGGGTTTCCCGCCGAAAACCGGGTTTTCTGGGGTTTAGAGGCCGCGTCGCCTTGATGACCCTAACAATGCTGCTGATGCTGTTTGTATTCTTCACTCAGCCGCATGTACGCGAGATCTTTGCATCATGGACCAGCCTGTTTTCAGGCTGATCCAGATCACGAAACTCAATTCACCGAAACCACTTCGATTTCGAAAATCAGGTCCCTTCCGGCCAGAGGATGGTTCGCGTCCAGCGTGACGGTCACCTCATCAGCCTCGACAACAGTTACCGGCAATGCGTGCCCTTCGGGCGTTTGCATCTGTAACTGGGTGCCGGGTTCAAGCGGGATGTCGTCCGGAATACCTTCGCGTGGAATGCTCTGGCGCATTTCGGGATTGATCGGCCCATAAGCATCAACGCAGGCGATCTCGACACGTTTTTTGTCCCCGGCCACCAGACCAGGCATAGCACTGTCCAATCCGGGAATAATCTGCCCGGACCCCACCTCGAATTCCAGTGGATCGCGCCCTTGTGAACTGTCAAAGACATTCCCGTCCTGCAACGTACCGGTATAGTGGATGCAAACTGTGTCGCCCTGTTTTATCGCTGTCATTTTGGCCTCCGGCCGATAAAAAATTGAGCGGTCAAACCTAGGCAATGAAGCAACATTGTAAACCCTTAGCACTTTTGCAAACCTGCACCGAATGAACGGAGGGGAATTGATGCCGATCACAACCTGCATTTTTGATGCATACGGCACGTTGTTCGATGTGGCCGCAGCCGCAAGGCAAGCTGCATCAGAACCCGGCTTTGAGGCGTTACAGCAGAAATGGCCGGATCTGGCCAATCACTGGCGCCTGAAACAGTTGCAATACACCTGGCTGCGTGCGGTGGCCGATGCACATGCAGATTTCTGGGACGTCACCCAGGACGGTCTGGATTGGGCACTAGAGGCAACGGGGCTGGACCAGCACCCTGCCCTACGCCAGCGCCTGCTTGATCTCTACTGGGAATTACAGGCCTATCCCGAGGTTCCCGAAATGCTGGCCACCCTGAAAGCCGGCGGGATGCAGACTGCGATCTTGTCGAACGGATCACCGCCGATGCTGGATGGTGCGGTTCAATCCGCAGGTATAAGCGGCGTTCTGGATGATATTCTGTCGGTCGAAAGCGTCGGCGTCTTCAAACCGCATGCCAAGGTTTACGATCTGGTCGCGCAGAGGTTCGGCTGCGAGCGCGACGAAGTCTTGTTCGTCAGCTCAAATGGCTGGGACGCGGCGGGGGCCAGTGGCTATGGTTTCGTCACCGCCTGGGTCAACCTTGCGAACGAACCAATGGATCGGTTGCCATGGCAGCCAACGCATGTACTGTCCGACCTGACCTCCATTCCGGAACTTGCAGGACTCTGATGCCCTTTTTTTCGACCAACGACGGCAAACGCCTCTATTTCGAAGACACCGGCAGCGGCAAGCCGGTCCTGTGTCTGGCTGGCCTTACCCGAAACAGCCGGGATTTCTCATTTCTTGCCCCGCACATAACCGATTGGCGGATGATCGCGATGGATTATCGCGGGCGCGGGCAATCCGAGCATGACTCGGATCACGGGAACTATAGCCTGTTACGCGAATCTCAAGACGTGATTGATCTGCTGGATCATCTTGGCCTGGATCAGGTGACCGTGATTGGGACCTCACGTGGAGGCCTGATCGCGATGACCTTGGCCACCACCCACCCAAAGCGGCTGGCGGCTGTTGTGCTCAATGATGTTGGTCCGGTCTTTAACCCATCGGGCATCGCCAAAATAATGGAATATGTCGGCAAGCAACCGGTCTCGAAAACCTATGACGAGGCCGCGCAGGCGCTTCAGCACATGATGGGCCCGCAGTTTCCAGGGATTTCGCTGGAAAGATGGCGGCAGATGGCTGAATTTCAAAATCAGGAAACGACAGAGGGTTTGACCCTGCGCTATGATCCGGCCCTGCGCACAGCGCTGCTGGAACAGGCCGCAGCCGGGGCAATCCCGGATATGTGGATATTCTTCGAGGCCCTGCACGACATCCCAACGGGTGTCATTCGCGGTGAAAATTCCGATCTTCTGAGCGCGCAGACATTGGCCGAGATGCAGAACCGGCATCCAGGGTTGATCTCGGCTACCGTGCCCGATCGCGGACACGTGCCGTTTCTGGACGAACCTCAATCATTGGGCGTTATTCGCAAAGTACTGGACGCGGCATGAGCACACTTGAAATGATCGAAGCCGCAGCCCTGCGTCTGCAAGGGCACGTCAGAGAAACACCAATCCTGACCTCTCCGTTTTTGGATGAAATCGCGGGTCGCCGCGTGTTGGTAAAACCGGAATGCCTGCAGCACACCGGCAGTTTCAAGTTTCGCGGGGCGTGGTCGGCCATTTCGGGCCTCAGTGAAGCAGACCGAAAGAAAGGTGTGATCGCCTATTCCTCGGGCAATCATGCTCAGGGCGTGGCTTATGCCGCCGCACAGCATGGTATTTCGGCTGTTATCATCATGCCCTCGGATGCCCCAAAGCTCAAAATCGACAACACGCGCGCTCTGGGGGCCGAGGTGGTTCTGTATGACCGCTCCAATGAAAGCCGCGAAGAAATCGGGGAGGCCGTGGCGGCCAAGCGTGGCTTGACCCTGATCCGCCCCTATGATGAACCGCTGGTGATAGCCGGGCAAGGAACAACCGGGCTGGAAATCGCGCGCCAGGCGGCTGCTCTGGGTGTGGAACAGGCCGATGTGCTGGTCTGTTGCGGCGGCGGGGGGCTGACCTCGGGTATTGCGCTTGCGCTCGAGGGGCACGCACCCGGTCTGCGCGCTCGCCCCTGCGAGCCCGAAGGGTTTGACGACGTCAAACGCTCGTTGGCACTGGGACGAATACAGAACAACGCGGCCACATCTGGCAATATCTGCGACGCCATTCTGACCCCGCAACCCGGCGACATCACCTTTCCGATCCTGCAACGGCTGTGCGGTCCCGGCCTGTCTGTGACCGAAGAAGAGGCGATGCGCGCCATGGCTTTGGCCTTTCTGCGCCTGAAGATCGTGCTGGAACCGGGCGGTGCGGTTTCCCTGGCCGCAGCGTTGTTTCGCAGGTCCGAAATTCAAGGAGACGCCGTTATCATTGTCGCATCGGGTGGCAATGCGGACCCGGACGTCTTTGCCAAAGCTATGGAGTTCCTGACCTGACAACCGCCGTCGGTTCCGGCAGCGTGTCAGTTCAGCATGCAAAGACAAAGGATTTTTATGCAGATAGCTGACCTTGGGGATGTACAGCTTCATTACCGGATCGACGGCGCCCCACAAGGCGCGCCGATCGTATTCGCGAACTCGCTGGGCACCGATCTGCGCCTGTGGGATGCGATGCTGCCATACCTGCCTGATGGGCTGCGAGTCATTCGATACGACAAACGCGGGCATGGCCTGTCCTCGGCGCCTCAGGCGCCCTATTCGATGGGGGCGCTGATCCGCGATGCCGAAGGCCTTCTGGATCACCTAAAGGTCCGAGATTGCGTTTTTGTCGGTCTGTCCATCGGCGGGATGATTGCGCAGGGTCTGGCCGTCAAACGCCTGGATTTGATTCGCGGGCTGGTTCTATCAAATACAGCGGCCAAAATAGCCACCCCCGCGATTTGGGCGGACCGTATGGAAGCCGTCCGGATCGGCGGCATCGAAATGCTAGCCGACGCAACTATGGAGCGCTGGTTCTCGCGGGCATTCCACGCGTCGCCCCAGCACCTGCTATGGCGCAACATGATGGTGCGGCAACCTGTTGAAGGCTATCTGGGATGTTGCGCCGCCATTTCCGGAACCGATTTTTACACGCCAACAAGTGGCCTGCGTTTGCCGACTTTGGGCATTGCGGGCAGTGAGGATGGCTCTACCCCGCCGGATCTAGTAAAAGAAACCATTGATCTTATTCCCGGTGCCCGTTTCGAATTGATACGCAAAGCGGGCCATCTGCCCTGCGTCGAACAACCCATTGAATACGCGGCCCTACTAAAAGACTTTTTGACTGGCATCGGTCATATCTGAAGGAGCATTGCTTTGGCGGATTTTCTGTTGGTCCATGGCTCATGCCATGGTGCCTGGTGTTGGAGAGATTTGATCCCAGCACTTGAAACACGCGGCCATTCGGTCCGCGCAATTGATATGCCCAGCCACGGATCTGACCCGACGTCGATCGACCAGGTGACCCTGGACAGTTGCCGGAACGCCGTTCTGGCTGCGAGCAGATCGGATACGATCATCGTCGGCCATTCTTGGGGGGGATACCCCATTAGTGCCGCCGCCGAATTGAGACCGGATGCGATGCGCGGACTTGTTTTCCTGTCCGCCTACGTCCCCGAGAACGGATTGTCGATGGTCGAGATGCGCCGGAAATCACCGCGGCAAACAATAGTTGATGCCGTCGAAAAATCGACTGACGGGCTGTCCTATACGGTCAAACCCGATAGCGTGAAGGCCTTGTTTTACCACGACTGCCCGGAAGAGGTCCTGCTTTATGCGCTGGCTCGGCTTTGCCCGCAGGCCATTGCACCTCAGGAGACACGGCTTACCCTGACAGCACATTTTCAGGATATGCCCAAAGCATATATCCGAACACTCGACGACCATACCATCCCGCCTGAATACCAGCACATCATGAGCCTCAGCATGCCCGAGGGAATGCGCCATTCCATCCAAAGCTCTCATTCGCCATTCTTTTCGCACCCTGAAAAACTGGCCGATCTATTGGACGACATCGCGCAGGGCTTTGATACTCTTGACTGATCTGCGAAATCTTGCGGCTTTCCTCTGAACCTGACCCCCGATAGGGTGCCCGAAACTTTCTTTGTCGGTTCCCATGCGCTTACCTTTCCTGTTTGTTCTTGCCACTGTCATGATTGATGCAATGGGGATTGGCCTTGTGCTGCCCATTATGCCCGAGCTCATTATTGATGTTCAGGGTGGTACGCTGGCCAGCGCGGCGATCTGGGGCGGCGTCCTAAGCACCGCTTTTGCAGCGATGCAATTTATCTTTGGACCGATCCTGGGCAACCTGTCTGACGCTTTCGGGCGCAGGGGTGTATTGTTGGTATCGCTGTTTGTTATGTCGCTGGACTATGTGGTCATGGCGCTTGCTGGCAGTATTTGGCTATTACTTGCCGGTCGGATCGTCGGCGGGATCACAGCCGCAACTCATTCCACCGCCGCGGCGTTCATGGCGGATGTGTCGAAACCCCACGAAAAAGCTGCGAACTTCGGTCTGTTAGGGGCGGCATTCGGGGTTGGCTTTGTCTTGGGTCCGGTCATCGGCGGATTGCTGAGCGAATATGGAACACGTGCGCCCTTCTGGGCTGCCGCAGCGCTTTCGGCCATAACATTCGGCGTCGGTTTGATGGTGATGCCTGAAACGGTGACCGATAAGAACCGGCGCCCGTTCAGCCTGCGCCGCGCTAACCCCGTGAATTCATTGCGTGCCATCGCGGCGCTGCCGGGAATCCGTCCGATGTTGTGGGTCTATTTCCTCTATTCAGTCTCAATCTACGTCTATCCGGCCATTTGGGCCTATTTCACCGCCGAGCGTTTTGGATGGTCACCCCAGATGATTGGTGTGTCGCTGGGTCTTTATGGAATTGGAATGGCCGCGGTTCAGGGCGGATTGATACGCCCCGCCACACGTTTTCTCGGCGAACGCGTAACAATCCTTCTCGGGATGGTGTTCGAGATTGTCAGCTTTCTGCTTCTGGCTTTTCTGACTAATGGAATAATCGCGCTGATGCTGATCCCGATCACGGCTATCGGCGCAGTCGCAACCCCGGCAATCCAGGCTCTGGCCTCGCGCGCAACACCAGATTCGCAACAAGGAGAGCTTCAGGGCGTGCTAACTTCACTGCACGCGCTTTCCATGGTGATTTCCCCTGTGGTCATGAGCAGCGTATTTGCCTGGTTCGCAAAGCCCGGCTCCGCCATCTATTTTCCCGGCGCGCCGTTTCTTCTGGCCATGTGCCTTATGATTGTCGGCCTTATCCTCTTTTACAGATCTCGCCCCATTTCTGCATAACAACGACATGACGATGACGGTTTCGGCCTTGCAGGTCATTCCGAACCGCGCCACCGTGATTAAAACCGAATACGAGGACATCATGCAATCCATCAAGGCGGCCGTATGTCGGGCATTCGACAAACCCCTGGTCATAGAAGACGTGCTGATCGCCCCGCCCGCCGCCGGCGAAGTCGAGGTCACCCTGGATGCGGTTGCGATCTGCCATTCCGACATTTCTTTCGCCAGCGGCGCCTGGGGTGGATTCCTGCCCGCTGTTTATGGCCATGAGGCCGCGGGTGTGATCACCGCAACGGGCGGCATGACCGAAGGGTTCGAGGTTGGCGATTCCGTCGTGGTGACGCTGATCCGTGCATGCGGTTCCTGCCCCTCCTGCGCGGGTGGCAAGCCAACCTTATGTGAAACACCCCACGACACTGTAAAAGGTCCGTTGCGCACCGCTGACGGGGGCCCGCTGGAGCAAGCAATGGCGTGCGGGGCTTTTGCCGAAAAAGTCGTGGTCAGCCACCGGCAGATCGTGAGAGTTCCCGAGGCCCTGCCAAAGGATGTGGCCAGTCTGCTGTCTTGCGGGGTAATCACCGGTGTGGGCGCTGCCGTGAATGCCGCCGGTCTGCGCCCGGGTCAGGATGTCGTCGTGATCGGGGCCGGAGGCGTTGGCCTGAACGCCATACAAGGCGCACGGATTGCGGGTGCCCGGCGTATCGTTGCGGTCGACATGACCGAGGACAAACTGGCCATTGCAAAGGAATTTGGTGCAACCCACGGCGTTCTGGCCACTTTGGACGCACCATGGAAGGCAGCTTACCGCGCACTTGGCGGTCGAGGGGCCGATGCCGTGCTGATCACAGTCGGTGCAATCCCGGCCTATGACCAGGCCGCTCGCTATCTTGGCCGAGGCGGTAAGGCCATCATGATCGGGATGCCCCATTCCGGCGACATGGCAAGCTATGAACCTGTTGTCCTGGCCGCACTTGGTCAGGGGCTGATCGGGTCAAAGATGGGGGATGTGGTGATCCAACGTGATATTCCCTGGATGATCGACCTGTATGAACAGGGGCGGCTGAGGCTGGATGAACTGATCTCGGGCCGCTGGTCCTTGTCGCAAATCAACGAGGCGATTGCGGATACCAAAACCGGATCGGCCAAACGAAACGTCATCATGTTTGACAGGGCCTAAGCAGCCCCGGCTGGAGTATATCCTATGAAACTGCAGGATCTCGATATCATTGTCACGGCCCCCCCTGCTCCGGGTTGGGGTGGCCGGTACTGGATACTGGTAAAGGTTACCACCGACACAGGCGTCACCGGTTGGGGCGAATGCTATGCTTCATCCATTGGACCTGAAGCTATGTGTCACGTAATCCGGGATGTCTTTGAACGGCATATGCTCGGCGAGAACCCCGAGAGCATCGAGCTTATGTTCCGCCGCGTCTATTCCAGCGGATTTACCCAGCGCCCCGACCTGACCGTAATGGGTGCGTTTTCAGGGCTAGAAATCGCGTGTTGGGACATTCTGGGTAAAGATCGCGACCGTCCGGTTTATGCGCTTTTGGGTGGGCTGGTTAATCAACGCATCCGGGCCTACACCTACCTTTACCCCCTGCCCCGGCATGACCTGGCCGACTTTTGGACTTCGCCCGACCAGGCCGCGGAATGTGCAGCTGAAATGGTGAGCCGCGGCTTCACGGCAGTAAAATTTGATCCCGCTGGTCCCTACACGATCCGTGGCGGGCATATGCCTGCTATGTCCGACATCTCGATGTCAGTTGCCTTTTGCAAAGCGATCCGTGAAGCGGTCGGCGACAGGGCCGACCTGTTGTTTGGCACCCACGGTCAGTTCAACACCGCAGGCGCAATCCGGCTGGGTCAGGCGCTGGAACCCTATTCACCGCTTTGGTTCGAAGAACCTACCCCACCTGACATGATCGAAGACATGGCCCGCGTCGCTCGCAACGTGCGAATACCCGTGGCAACCGGGGAACGCATGACCACCAAAGCCGAATTCGGTGCAGTTTTGCGCGCAGGTGCAGCAGAAATCCTGCAACCCGCCCTTGGGCGTGCAGGTGGGATATGGGAGATGAAGAAAGTCGCAGCCATGGCCGAGATATTCAACGCCCAAATGGCTCCGCATCTCTATGCTGGTCCAGTTGAATGGGCCGCCAACATCCATCTGGCAGCCTCAATCCCAAATCTGCTGTTGCTGGAAACCATTGATACGCCGTATCACGACGCTTTGATCAAAGGTTCACTGCGCGTTGAAAATGGCTTTGTCGTGGCACCTAATGCGCCAGGGTTGGGGATCGAAGTGGACGAAGATCTGGCCCGCTCACACCCCTATACCGGCGATGGGTTGCACCTTCAGATGCAGGAAGAACCTTGCGACTATGCCAACGGCAACGCCTTTCAGGGCGGTGCCCCTGCTGCAAAGGGGTGACAAGTACTGAAATTCTGAGTCATATTGCGCCAAAGCCAAGTTTGGAACCAATTCGCACGTGACAGTTCAAGACCACGAAACACTGAATTCGGACGAAACTCCGCCCGGCATGCAGGAAAGTGCAGCACGTGCCGCCGCGTACCTTAAGACGCTGGCGCATGAAGGCCGCCTGATGATTTTGTGCCATCTGGGTGATGGCGAGAAATCGGTTGGTGAGCTGGAAAAACTGCTGCAAATCCGGCAGGCCGCAGTCAGTCAGATGTTGGCACGCCTACGAGAAGAACAGCTGGTGTCGACACGGCGCGATGGCAAAACCATCTACTATTCCCTGCAGGACGGAAATACAGCGAAAGTCATCCAGCTGCTATACGACCTGTTCTGCAAACCTGAAGCCAACCCCTAGTTCGAAACATAGCCGGCGATCACCTGCATCAGCTTGAAAGCGGTTGCGGCATCGTTTTCGACCACGGCCAGGAATTCTTCCTCACCGATACGCAGACAAGACAGGTCGGTTTCCGCAATCATGCTCAGGGCGCGGGGTTCCTTTCGGATCAACCCCAACTCTCCGACCAATGCGCCAGAGCCAACCGTTGCGATCAGTTGATCGGGACCTTCTGGTTGCGGCAAATACAGGCCTGCCTCGCCTTCCAAAACGACATAGGCCCCATCGGTGGGCTGGTCGTCTTTCAGGAACACCACCTCTCCCGGTTGAGCCTGGAACCAGCGCGCACCAAATGCCAGAAGGCGCAGCTGCCTGCGGTCAAGACCGGAAAACAGCGGCGTCTGTTCCAGCGCACGAAGCTTGCGCGCCAAATCGGCTGATGCTGCGCTATCTTCTTCCACGTCGGCGGGTCCTTCGTCTGAAACCACACGACCTTGCCTTATTTCTATGAACATGTCGAATACGTCAGGGTTTTCGTACTGATCGTTCAGATAAATCACCGTCGCATTTGGCAACAGGGCGCGCAGGTTCTTATAGACCGCAATCTGAGTTTCCATGTCATAGCTTGCCAAGGCATTATCCAGGATCAGAATGTCGGGTTTCTTGATCGTAGCCCGCGTAAAGGCCAAAGGTTCGGCGAAAACCGCAGGCAGGTTCTGCCCGCCCAGCGAGACCGGTACATCGTAAATCAGCTCGACCACCAAAGGTCGGGCTCCGTTTTCAGAAAGGACATCAACGATCAGCTTACGGACCTCATCTGATCGCGCGCCGCCGATCTGGCTGACCTTACCGAACAAAGCGTTTTCCATCACGGTCAGACCGGGGGCAAACTCGGTTTCCTTCAGCGGCACGAAGACATCATTCAGATGTTGCAGCAGTTTTTCGGAGTGGCTTTGCCGCAATTCAAGTATGCGGTTTTTCAATTCATCCGTAAACGCGGGGCCAATCTGTTCAGCCGAGATGACAAACGGAACCGCCAGAAGGTTGGCCAGTTGCCCATCATCCAGACCGCTGACACCTTCGTTTCGGGTGCGCTCTACCAGTTCGACGGCAGCTTCGTAGACTTCGGCCTGCAGGCCAAGCTTGCGGAACAACGGGTGGTCCGTGCCGTCCAACCCAAAGATCTGGCGCAACATATCAATGACATCGCGCGTCAGGCTGACCAGGGTTTCGTCCAAGCCCAGCTCGCGCAGCTGCCCCAAAAACACGCCCTGACGGGTCAGTATTTCCTGAGTGACCGGAACGCAGGGTGTCGCGAAAAGCAGGTTTTCCGCGACCGGCAAGGCCGCATTATATGCATTGCGGTCAAAGATCAGAGCCTGCTGTTGCAGCCCAGCCTTGACCACCGCCTCCTGAACTTTGGGGCGTAGTTCAACCAGTTTTCTGACTAACTCGGGGTGCTCGTTGGCTTCGAATGTCTGTTCAGCACCGCGCTGAAACAGGGCAGCGCCCGAACCTAGACCGTCGATCAGTTGTAACCACCAGTCGCGCAGGTCTTCCACGGTGTTCAAACCAGCCAGCGACGGGTCCAGCCAATCAACTCTAAACGGGTCGGTACTGTTGCCCGCTCGTCTTGTTTCAGCAAAGCCGGGGTCGTCTGATTCTGTCGACAGAGGACGAAGACGCATCGGCATCATGACATTGTCGCCCAAAGTTCCCTGGAACATAACCGGTCGCGATGAGGCAAAACCGATCCGCGCAGCAATGACCCCCTGATGCAGCTTTGACAAATCTTCCTGCCCGACCGTTACCCTGCCGGAACTGGGCAGGATCTCTCGGGTCAGCAATTCCGAAACCGCGCGCCGGTCTTCTTCGCTGGGCGCAGCGATTCCGATGGTTTTACCGCCTGGGAATGTCAGATCGAGGTCGTCCAGAACCAGATTCCCGTCCATGTCACGAACAGACGCATGTTTCAGAACAATATCCCCGTCCAGCCTGGGATGTTTGTCGGGCTCGCCTTCGAACAGGCTTTCGTCCTGCATTCCAGAGGGTGCAAAGCGTTCGATCACAACATCCCAGCGCAGGGACATATCCTGTGTCTGGTTGTAATATGTGAGCAACTCTTTCCAAGGCGAACTGAGGTCCTTGTAAGCCGCCAAAGCCGCAACCAACGCCCCCAACGAGACCGAGCCCTGCAAGACCAGAATGCCGCCAACCAGATAGAACAGGAATGGGGTAAGCTGCGAAATGAAGTTGTTGATGAACTTCATAAAGAACTTTTTCTGGTAGATATCGAAGCGGATTTCAAACAACCGGCCCAGCTGATCCGAGATCATGGCCCGGCGATACCGCCAGCCGCCATTTGCCCGCAGCGTTGACGCACCTGCTGCGTTTTCACCAATCTGTGCAGCCAGCACGCGCACTTCCTGGATGCGGCTTTTGTTCAACAGATTGATCTGGCGCTGCAGCTTTGGGATCAACCAGGCCTGTAACGGGATCAGGGAAACGGCAGCAAGCCCGAACCAAAAGCTCTGTAGGAACAGGAAGGACAGTATCGTGATCATCTGTCCCGCCTGCAATACCGGCTGGCTGATCGCATCGCCCATCAGCCCACCCATCGGCTCGCTTTCAGCGGTGATCATCGACACCATTTCGCCTTGGCTGACCCGTTCGAAATAGGGTTGCGGAAATCTCAAGGCGCGGCTGATCATCTGATACCGGAATCGGCGCAGCATCCGTTCGCTCAGGACGCCTTTCATGGTGTTGATGCGCATTTTCATCAAACCATGCGCCAGAACGGCGAGCAGAAACCCAATGCATAATATGATCAGAAAATTCGTTTGCGACAGGCTGTAGCCCAGCACATCAACAACAGGGGTCGCAGCCCCGATCGCGTCATTGATGATGCGCTTGGGCAGTTCCAGCGTCAGGTATAGCAGCGGAAACAAAGACGTGGTTACGGCCAGCAAAATCAGCTGGTCGCGCTTTGAATATTTCCAGATAAAACGGAAAATCGTGCGTTCTATGGAACCTGCCCCTGCTGCGGATCACTGACCCGGTCTTTACGAAATTCTCGTAAATTCAACAGTCTGAATTTACCGCAATCAAGCCTGCAGACGCAAATAGTTTCCGAATTGAACAGATATTTGCCGAATGTGAACAAGTTCATTTGCGCAACCTCACATTAGCCCCTACTGTTTGCTTCAGGACGATATCGGGAGGATTCATTTGCCTGCCACTCTAGGCACTGTGTTATTGATGCTCTGCTTATTGCAGATCAAACATATGTTTGCAGATTTTTACCTCCAGACGCCTAAGATGCTGTCCGGCCGAGGCGAATATTTTCACTGGGGACGCGCCCAACATGCCGCTGTGCATGTTATTGGGTCGGTGTTGGTTTTCTTGGTATTCGGCACCCCGCTGCCGTTTATCGTAATCATTGCCGGGCTAGAGTGGATCGTTCATTTCAATATCGACTTTGCCAAAGCCAGCTATTCCGACAAAAAACAGCTTATGCCAACCCAGGCAGCCTTTTGGCGGGCAGCCGGGCTGGATCAGTGCATGCATAATCTGACCTATGTGGCAATGGTCTGGGCCTGGGCGACATTCGCGGCCTGAACCAGAATTACCACAGCAATTCAGAGCTGAGTGGCCGATGGATAGAGCGATAGCCACCGCTGGTCTATGGCATCGATTTTCTGCGGGTCGAACTCGGTCTCAACTTCCCAGTACCGGCCAGACTCCACGAAATATCCAAGATCCGACTCCGACCGTATGATCTCAGCCATCCCCGATGTAGAAGGCATCTCGACCGAAGACAAATCTTCGCTGTCGACCGAGGGGTAAACCAGTCGGCTTGGCCCTTCGAACAATCGCACTGTGCGACAGCCCTGCGCCGCAGCAAACAATCCTAGTCGCGCCGACTTCGCCTCAAGCAGTCGCAAGGTCACATCGGATCGCAACGGATCTGCGGCTCCGTTGCCGTAGAAATGCGTCCGACCCTGTCCGGAATAGATCATATCGCAACCGCAATAAGCCAGAACCGAGGGCTGTAATGCAGACAAAGCCCAGTATCCGGCGGTAAAGGCCATCGTTCCCCCGGCATAGACAAACCCACCGAAACCATTCTGTATCGGAACGTATTCATTTGCAGTGACTATACGCTGGATGTCACTGACAGATGTGGGCATGTTCTTGGTCGGGAAATCCTCGGGGTGGATCAGAAAATCCCAGTCTGCGCGGACCCGCCAGGCATTGTTGATAGCGACGATATGCGTGAACGGCGTACGCGCCCAGTCCCTCGCACGCAGCGCGGTGGGGGCGCTGCCGAGGATCAGAACCTTGTTCTTCGATTTGGTCATTATGCGTCCGGGCTCAACTCGATCCCGTGAATGCTAGTGCATCAGGACGCGTCGGCTAGCCCAAAACGGAAAAACTGCTTTCTTTGTTGATCGGGCGCTTGCGGGAATAGAAACCGACATCGATTGTGCGTCCAATATAGGGCAGTTCAAATTGTAGCGGCGCACTGTCATGATCCGCGCCGTCTTCGCAATACCCGATCAGCGCCGTCATCATCTTGCCTGCAATCGGCGCGTTCTTGTACTGATTTCCACTGGATCCGCAGGCCATATAAAAACCGGGAAGGCTGGATTTGTCATAGATCGGAATCCAATCCGTAGACGCATCATACAGGTCCACCACACCGCGGGTCTTGGAAGGAATGCCAAGACTGGGCACTCTCTGGGCATAGCGCATCGCTTGCGTCGTCCACTGGTCGGTAAAGTCACGATCATAGGTTACGTCATCTTCGCACCATTGATGTGGGTCGCATTCGGGGTCTTCCGAGCCCACCAGGATGTGGTTGCCATGCTCTGGCCGGCAATAGCAGGCGATATCGCTGTCCGACACGATTGTCCCGTCATTTTCAAAGTCAAACCCCTCGGGCGCAGGGACGTGAACGACCTCTTGGCGCAAGGGGCGGGTCTGAATGGTCATGTCATCCAGAACATCTGCCATCCCGTTGATGATGGCCGAACCCGGCCCGGCTACGTTAACCACAACTTTCGCATGAATGTCTTCTCCCGATGCCAACCTGACACCAGAAACTCGCCCGTCATCAGTCAAAATCTCGACCACTTCGGCCCCGGTCCGCACTTCGGCCCCGTGCTGTTTGGCGGCATCCATCAGGTTCTGTGCGGATAGGGCCGGATCGGTGACATACCCGGCTTGAGGCCAGTAAACGCCGCCTTGCATCTTGCGTCCGTTGGGCTGCCCAAACTCGGGGTCATCCATGCGACGAGCGGGGGCAAAACTGTCCTGCGAATAGACCGGCAGCCGGTCGGTGACCTGTTCGGGGGACCATTCCTCGAACGGGCAATTCAGCGCGGAGCTGTTCTTCATGTGTTTTTCCAGCAGCCCGTTCGCCTCGGTCTTCATGACCAGACAGCCGGTTTCGCGGAATTGGGCCAGATCGGCGCCTTGCGGCAGGCCAAGATACTCGGCCCAGTCGCGCCAATAATGATAGCCTTCCCAGGCGAATGCCGTGCCGTCAAAGGTGGAATAATGCATCCGAATGATCGCGCAGGATCCGGCGGTTGAGCCATGGCCAACCTGAGCGTTTCGGTCAAGAGATACGGTTTTCCACCCGACCTTGGCCATTTCAAATGCGATGGCCGCCCCGATCACACCGGTTCCGATGATGATTGCATCTGGTTGACTCATGATGGCTCTCCTTTCCAGTGATGGCGCGAATAGGCGCTGAATTCTTCTACTTCCTCTGGCCTCGGCTCGACCCCGGTGAAGACATATAGATAATGCGGCACCATTGATATCCGCGTGGACATCGGTTCATTCAGCTGCGCCAGATCGTATCCTATCTGCATGTAATACAGCACGCGCCCACGGGTTTCCGCCTCGACCTCGGAATAGCCAAAGCGGGCAAACATGGCGTGCAGCGCTAGCAACCGTCGGGCGTCAGACTGGTCCAGCGCGCGCCGCACCTTGCCCGATTTGCGCGCCCAGTCGCGCACCGCGAAATCCAGCGCGGTGTCAAACAGGTCGGTATTGACGACACAGCGATGCACATTGCACACCGCACCGGTTATCGTCTTTGCCGGAGCTTCGGCCTGCGCGACCAATGCCGCGGTATTGGTGGCCTGCCACCGTGCCAGAAGAGCATCCAGCAGTTCCTGGCGCGATTTGAAGTACCAATAGAAGGACGACCGAGACACGGCCATCCGTTCCGCCAGATTCATCACCTTGATCTGATCGACCCCGTCCGAGATTAGCACATCCAACGCCACGTTCAGCCAGTCGTCGCGCGTGACCTTGACATTTCCGATCAGCGGTTCAGCTTCCGGGTCGTCCCGGTGCAGGATGGGTTTCGTATTCATTTAACTCTCCGGCGGCGCGCCGCCCTCTTCGGTACGTTTGGCAATAAAGTCCTTCAGCGCGCCAATCTGGTCGCTGTTTTGCTCAGGTGGCTGAAAATTGGCCAAAATCTCCTTCCATACACCGGTCGCACGACTGTTTGCGTCCAACGATCCACGCTCGGCCCAGGTGCCGAAATTGGCATAATCATGGACATGCGGCTCATAGAATTCGGTATTATAGCGGTCCATCGTCTGGCTGGATGCAAAGAAATGTCCGCTGGGCTCGACCTCGCTTAGCGCGGTGTCGAACCCAATTTCAGCCTCGCCAGCCTGCGCCCCGGTGCAGAGCTCGGCCACCATGTTCAGCACTTCGGCGTCGCAGACCAGTTTTTCAAAGGACACGGTCAATCCGCCCTCTAGCCATCCCGCCGAGTGAATGATCACCGTCGCCCCGGCCATCAGGCACCCCCACAGGCCAAACTGGTTTTCATTTGCCGCCTGCACATCATTGATGTTTGAAGCCGACCCCGCAGCCGAGCGCCACGGCAGGCCCAGATGCCGCGCCAACTGCCCGGCCGCCAGTGAGGCCTGAAAATGCGAGGGCGTTCCAAAGGCCGGAGCACCGGATTTCATATCCACATTGCTGGTGAAAGTGCCATAGCACACAGGCGCACCGGGACGTGCCAATTGCGTCAGGGTCAGTGCGGCCAACGCCTCGGCATGGGACAGGGTGATGGCCCCCGCCACCGTGATCGGTGCCATCGCCCCCATCAGCGTGAAGGGCGTGATGATTGACATCTGCCCGTGCCGAGCAAAGTCGATCAGCCCCTGCGCCATCGGAATGTCCAGCGTGCGCGGGCTGTTCGTGTTGATGATCGTATAGCTGTGCGGGTGGGTCCTAAATTCGTCATCCGACAGGCCCCGCGCGGTCGTCAGCATCTCAAAGCAATCCATCACCTGCGGTGTCCCGCGCGAGAAGAAGAATGGGAACTTGTCTGTCAGCTCCATCTGCGCCTGCGTGGTGAAATAGTGCCGCAGAGGGGTTGGGACATCCTGCGGTTCGACCTGCGGCGAGATCATTTGAAAGACGTCGAAATGATGGGTGAGTTTCAGGAACTCCAGATAATCCTGCCCCGTCGCCGGGCGACGCCCGCGCACCAGATCGGTGGCATTGGGGGCCCCTGCCCCCGGTTGAAACACAAGGCTACCCAGTTCCAGCGTGAAATCCCGGTGCGACGCACCGGCTCGGCAGGTGATGGATTTCGGGGCCGAGGCAACGGCGGCCTCGACCATGTCGCGACCAATAAAAACCATTTCGCTATCGACATCAACGCGCGCGCCAGCTTTGGCAAAAATGCTCCGCGCCTCAGGCAGCAGCACCTTGATGCCCAACTCTTGCAACAAACGCAGCGCGGTTTCGTGCATGTCAGCGATCTGATCCGCCGGAAACACCTCCATCACCGGGAATGGATTCCTCAGCTGGCGGTAGTCGACCTTGCGGTTGGTCGCAGGCGCGGCATCAGCGCCATGCCCTCGCCTTCGCCGTCCACGTTCGGGGTTGGTCATTGTCAGCCCCGCATCGCTTTGCCCTGTGGATCATAGGGCGACGGCGCGATGACCCGCGCAGGTCGTTCGACCCCAACCACATGGACAGACAGTTCAGTGCCTGGTGCGGCCTTGTCACGATTGACCAGCGCCATCGCCAGGGACTTGCCGGTGGAGTGGCCATAGCCGCCCGAGGTGACAAAACCCACGTGCTCTGCCCCTGACCAGACAGGTTCGTATCCGCTGGCATCTGCGTCCAAAGCATCAACCTCAAGCGTCACCTGAACCTGCGCAGGACCATTGCCATCGCGTTCGGCCAAGGCGGCCTCTTTACCGACGAAATCCTTGTCCCAATCGATCCAGCGATCCATACCTGTCATGCCCGGCGTGTACGCTTGCGTGAATTCCGCCGACCAGATGCCAAAGCTCTTCTCAAGCCGCGTGGACAGCATCGCGTTGAAACCGCACTCGCGGATGCCCGCGTCGGCCCCGGCCTCAAGCAACATCCGGCGCAGCTTGATGTGATCGCCATAGCGGCAGTTGATCTCATAGCCTTTTTCACCAGTGACTGACATGCGCGCAACGCGAGCCCTGACAAGACCGATATCAAAATCACCACAGCCCATGAATTTCAGGCCCGAGACGTCCTGCTCGGCCAGTTTTTGGATTACCTCCTGCGATTTCGGCCCGACCAGACCGAACCCGCAATACTCCTCGCCCAGATCGCGAACCTCGACTCCGTCGATCATATGATCGTCGAACCAGCGCATATGCCAGGCGCGCAGGTAATAGCTGCCCATGATCCACCAGGTGCCATCGCCCCAATTCAGAACGGTCAGATCCCCTTTTAGCCGCCCATTCTCACCCAGCATTGGTGCCAACTTGGCCCGTCCCGGCGCGGGCAGTTTCGAAGCCATCACGTGATCCAGCCACAGCTCGGCATTTGGTCCGGTGACCTCGAACCGGGAAAAGCCAGAGATGTCCATCAGGCCGACGCCCTCGCGGATCACCTTGCATTCCTTGGCCACGATGTCATGCGCGTTGGATCGCTTGAGGGTCGGCGTTTCTTCGAACCCTTTCGGCGCGAAGTACAGCGGCACCTCAAGGTCCCAGCTGACACCCCATTTGCATCCCGCTTCAGTCATCGCGTCATGAGCTGGCGCCATCTTCAGCGGACGACCGGCAGGCAGCTGTTCGTTCGGATAATTCATCACGAAACGGCGGGAATAGAATTGCCCGGTGGTTTCACGGATATAGCGTTTGTTCTGGGCAAAATCGCCATAGCGGGCAATGTCCATCGGCCATGCATCGGCCTCGGGCTCGCCATGGATCATCCACTCAGCCAGCGTTTTGCCAACGCCGCCGCCCTGCAGGAACCCGGCCATGACAGCGCAGGCGGTCCAATACCCGCGTTTGCCTGGAACCGGCCCGACCAGCGGGTTACCATCAGGCGAGAATGTAAACGCCCCGTTGACCCAGGTTTTGATGCCGACATTCTGGATCGACGGATAGCGTTCAAAGCCCAACGTCAGTTCATTCTCGATCCGGTCAAGCTGCTCCTGAAACAGTTCCTCGCCATAATTCCACGGCGCGCCGTCCATGGCCCAATGTTCATGGTCGACCTCATAGATACCGACCAGAACGCCCTTTTGGTCTTGCCGCATATAGGTGAACCCCTCGAGGTCCACGGTCATTGGCATCTCAAAATCCGCCGCCGCCACTTCGGGTACTGTATCCGTGATCAGATAGTGATGTTTCAGCGGCGACACTGGCAGCTCAACCCCCGCCATGCGCCCGACCTGCTTGGCCCAAAGCCCTGCGGCATTGACCACGTGCTCGCAAGTTATTGTGCCCCTGTCCGTCACGACCTGCCAGCCATCATCGGTCTGGATCAATTCCTCGACCTTGGTCTCCTCGTAATACTCGGCACCGCGTTTCTTGGCGGCAGTTGCATAGGCCTGAACCGTACCGGTCGTGTCGATATAGCCCTCTCGATCGGCCCACATCGCGCCCAGAACGCCGTCGGTCGACATGATTGGGCAGCGCTTTTGCGCCTCTTGTGGGGTCAGCAATTCGCAATCATCGATGCCGATGGACTGGAAGATACGATAGTTGGCCTGCAGCCACTCCCACCGCTCGGGCGTTCCAGCCAAAGTCAGACCACCAGTCATGTGCAGGCCGATATTCTGCCCGGATTCCTTTTCGATCTCGCTGAGAAGGTCGATTGTATAGGCCTGCAGCGATGCCATGTTCGGATCCGCGTTCAGCGCATGAATACCGCCCGCCGCGTGCCAGGACGATCCCGACGCCAATCGCCGCCGTTCCAGCATGACCACATCTGACCAGCCGAATTTGGCCAAGTGATACAGAACCGAGGCGCCCACAACGCCGCCACCGATGACCACAACGCGATACTGAGATTTCATTATGCTCTCCCCTGCATGACTCGAGGGAGACGCTAGTGATACTGTTCACACCTGTCTAGACATTTCTGTACAGTGCAAGTGAGCAAGTTCAGACAGCTCAATTTCTACGCCTTAAAGCTGTGCGCTTGTACGCGAAGCAATCTTGTCGAACCAAGACAGCGTCGCGGTATTTTCCTGTGGAATCCGCATCTTGATCACGCGGGCAAAGTCAACGAACACAAAGGTTGAGATATCGGCCAGCGTGAACTCAGCCCCCGCAACAAACGCACTATCCTTCAGCCGCGTTTCAAGCAAATCGAAAAACCGGCCAACCCGGTCCATGCCACGCTGTGCCAGCTCGGGTATCTGCGCATAGTTCGCCGGGCCCGGAATCGCCCGATCCTTGAACGCGGGATGGGTGTTGCGCAGAGCCTCGGCAATAGGCACTCCACCCTGCTGCTCGACAATGCTGTTCCACATCAGGACCAGCCCCTTTTCATCTGGCGTACGTCCCATCAAAGGTGGTTCGGGAAAGCGCGCCTCAAGATAGGCGGCAATGCCCAGGTTTTCGGTCAGCGTTGCGCCCTCATCCGTCACCAGAACAGGGATCGTCGCATTGGGGTTTACCGCAAGGAAAGCGCCATCCAACTGTTCCGCCTTTGCAATCG
Organism: Ruegeria sp. YTSA226; assembly: GCF_059609905.1. Lineage (NCBI taxonomy): Bacteria > Pseudomonadati > Pseudomonadota > Alphaproteobacteria > Rhodobacterales > Roseobacteraceae > Ruegeria > Ruegeria sp. YTSA226. The sequence goes on along the minus strand of NZ_JBXWMQ010000014.1, from coordinate 33,377 downwards.
AGATATTGCGCGTTTCAATCTCCAGCCCTTTTTCCGCGATCAACATGCGCGCGCGGCGCGGGTTTGGAGCGGTCGTGCAATCATAGAAAAGCATTTGGTATCCTTCTCGCGCTTAGCGGCGGTAGATAAAGCAACGTCCGTCCACCGCATGTTCAGGCAGCGGGATTTCGGTCAGGTTTTCGAAATACATCCGGTCGCTGGACACCATCAGCCCACCTTCTGCCAACAACGGTTCTATCAGGGGGGAAACCAACCGCGCGAAAGCATCGTTCTTGTCCCTGTTATGGCCGCCAAGATCCGCATGGATCAAACTGGCCGTCGGCCCAAACCGTTCCAGCGCCGCAGGCAGAGTCTCACGCACATCCCCCAGAATCACCAGATCCTCGGGCGGGGTAGAGTCCGGATGGGAGGCCACGGCGCGCTCGAACACATAGACCGGACGGTTTTGAATGTACTGAACCATGTGATGATAAGTACGACCATTCCCTAATCCCAGCTCGAACACCGGACCGGACATGGTGCTTGTCTGTGCAATGGCATGGTCCAGGCAGGCACGCTGCGACACCATACGGTCGATGAACAGGTCAAGACGGCTTTGGGGATCGGGCACTGGGAAATCTCTCCTTGATATTTGACGACACATAACCTGTGACCGACATCGCATGTGATGACAAATCCTCAAGGCATTGTGTAGGCAAATCGGCCTCAGTTTCACGTTTTCGCGACATTTCACCCTAAGAACGGGTTTGACTATACAGGCACAACCGCGCGAAACTGCGACAAAAAACACAGGGAGTTGATCAAGCCTATGCCGAGCTACGGCCTAACGGGTGGAATACCCGCATGACTGCGTTGTTGTCTGTCCGGGACCTCAGCATCGGATTTGGTGCCGGAGAGTCTGTGGTTCAAGGCGTCAACTTCGACGTCGAAGCGGGACAGACACTTGCGCTTGTGGGTGAATCAGGGTCGGGGAAAACGATCTCATGCCGGGCTGCGTTGCGCATTCTTCCCCGAGCAGCCCAAATTCGAAGCGGCACGATTACTCTGAATGATTCTAAAGGCATGGAGGAACTGACCCAGATCAGCGAACGTCAGATGCGCGGCATTCGTGGCAATCGGATCTCGATGATCTTTCAAGAGCCGATGCGCTCGCTCTCTCCCCTGCACAAAATTGGCAATCAGGTCAGCGAAGTTCTTTGGCTGCATCGCAATGCCTCCGAGGCACAGGCCCGCAAAACGGTTCTGGAACAGTTCGAACGCGTGGGTTTTCCAGACCCTCAGCGCGCCTATGATTCTTACCCGTTCGAGCTGTCCGGCGGGATGCGCCAACGCGCCATGATCGCTATGGCCATGGTTTCCAAACCGGAATTACTGATCGCGGACGAGCCGACGACAGCATTGGACGTTACGACACAGGCCCAGGTGCTGGGGCTGATCAAAGAGCTTCAGCGTGAAACGGGAATGGCACTGATCCTTGTGACCCATGATTTGGGGGTCGTCGCCAATATGGCCGAACAGGTCGTGGTCATGCACAAAGGCCGCGTGATGGAGGCTGGAGCTGCGGCACCGATCCTGACCAGCCCTGCTCACCCCTATACCCAACAGTTGTTCAACGCCGCGCCCGAGATTCCGGATCAGGACGCGGTTGGCATCCCGATGCCCGACGAAGATCTGATCCTTCAGATGAAGGCCGTGTCGAAAACCTATACGATGCGATCCAGCAAGGGCTGGCAGGGCGAACGCCTGATCTATGCCTGCCGCGGAGTCGATCTGAACCTCGCGCGGGGCAAGACGCTGGCGATCGTCGGCGAAAGCGGCTCGGGCAAAACTACGGCCGCCCGCATCGCACTAGGGGCTGAGCCGCCTGATCCGGGCGGAGAGGTTCTGTTTCGATCCTCCCCCGATGAAGAAGCAATCACCGTTCACAAGATGACGCGGACCCAGCGCACCGCGTTTCAGCGCAAGGCGCAGATGGTGTTTCAGGATCCCTACAGCTCGCTCAGTCCTCGCATGCGCATTCAGGATGCGATGACCGAACCGTTGGAGATTCATCGTATCGGATCGACCGCCGAGCAGCGCGAAAAAGCGGCCGAGATGCTGACACGTGTTGGCCTGAACGCCGATATGCTGAAACGCTATCCCCATGCTTTTTCCGGCGGCCAAAGACAGCGCCTGTCGATTGCCCGCGCAATGATGCTCGACCCTCAGCTTATTGTCTGTGACGAACCCACTTCGGCTCTGGACGTATCGGTTCAGGAACAAATCCTGACGTTGCTGGAACATTTGCAGGACAGCCTGAATTTGTCGTATTTCTTCATCTCGCACGACCTTGCGGTTGTTGCACGCATTGCCGACGAAGTTGCTGTGATGCGTCGTGGGCTTGTCGTGGAACAGGCCCCGCCCGAGACACTGTTTTACAACCCTCGTCACCCTTACACCAAGGCACTGATTGCTGCGCAACCAGAGCCCGACATCAACCGCCCCATCGACCTGAATTTGGTTGCTTTGGGTGCTGGTTCACCTGACAGTTGGGATGACGCCTTCCGATTTACCGACTCCGTGGTACCTTCATTGGTAGAGATGGAGCCCGGCCATAAGGTACGATGCCATGTTTAAGACCACTCGCCCGCTGTTACTGGCCGTTGCGCTGGCCGCAACATGGGCCCTGCCCGCCACGGCAGACATGCCCGAGTTGCAAGAAAGCACTTTCTGGGAAACCGAAGTGAATGCGGGGAACCTTCCGCCCATACAGGACCGAATTCCCGCCGAACCCCTGATTGTGGATCTTGCTGCAAAAGGCAGGGAATTCGGCAAACAGGGCGGCACTTTGCGCACAATGATTACTCGGTCCAAAGACATCCGGCAGATGGTGGTTTACGGATATGCCCGCCTTGTTGGGTTCGACCAGACCTATCAGGTCGTTCCAGACCTGCTTGAATCCTTCCAGAACGACGACAACCGCAAATACACCCTCAACCTGCGTGAAGGTCACAAATGGTCGAATGGCTCTCCGTTCACTTCCGAGGACTTCCGATACTGGTGGGAGGATGTGGCAAATAATGAACTGCTCAGCCCGTCGGGACCACCGGATTTTCTGATCGTCGAAGGCAAGACTCCGACCGTGACCTTCCCCGATGAAACGACCGTTGTGTTTGAATGGGAAGATCCCAACCCCGGCTTCCTGCAGGCTCTGGCACAAGCGCGCCCGCCTTTCATCTACCGCCCTTCCGAGTTCCTGAAACAGTACCACGAGAAATACGCTGACGCAGAAAAGCTTGCCTTTCAGGTTGAAGATGCCCGCGTCAAAAGCTGGGCAGCTTTACACAACAAACTCGACAACCTTTACAAGTTTGACAACCACGAGTTGCCAACTTTGCAGCCCTGGTTGAATGCAAGTTCGGGCAAAAAGATCCGTCACAACTTTGTTCGCAATCCCTATTTTCATCGCATCGACAGCCATGGGGTGCAGCTTCCCTATATCGACGTGGTCGAGATGGAGATCGTGGCCGGGGGTCTGGTTGCTGCAAAAACCAATGCTGGCGAATCCGATCTACAAGGGCGCGGACTGGCGTTCCGCGACGCTTCGATCTTGAAAAAGGGCGAGGCTGGTGGAGACTACAAAACCTTGCTGTGGAAAACCGGGGTTGCCTCACAGATCGCGATTTACCCCAATCTGAACTACGAAGACGAAGCATGGCGTGCCGTTTTGCGTGACGCGCGTGTTCGTCGCGCGCTGTCTCTGGCAATCGACCGCAAAACGATAAATCAGGCGCTGTATTTCAAACTGGCCCATCCCGCCGCGATGTCGGTCTTGCCCGCTTCGCCCTTCTTCAACGAAGAAAACGCAAAGGCATGGGCACAGTACGACATCGAATTGGCGAATGCGCTGCTTGACGAGGCCGGCCTGACCGAGCGCGACAAAGACGGCACGCGACTGTTGCCCGATGGCCGCCCGATGGAGCTGGTCATCGAAACCGCAGGTGAGCGGCAAGAGGTCGAAAACGCCTTGCAAATCGTCACGGACACATGGCGCGACATTGGCGTCGATCTTATTATGCGCCCATTGGACAGGGACATTCTGCGCAACCGAGTGTTTGCCGGCAGCACAATGGCGTCCGTCTGGTTCGGCTGGGATGACGGCATCCCGCAACACCACACCTCACCAGCTTATCTTGCCCCTACCGATCAGGTGTTTTTGGCCTGGCCAAAATGGGGGCAGTACTATCAGACTGGAGGCGATGTTGGCGAGAAACCCGATATGCCTGAGGCCGAGCGCCTGATGGAACTGGCCCATAACTGGGAGGTCGCCTCGACTGATGAGGAACGCAAGGCCGCATGGGATGAGATGCTGAAAATCCACGCTGACCAACTTTATGCCATTGGCATTCTGAACGGTGCGCCTCAGCCTATCGTCGTATCGAACCGCCTGCGCAACGTCCCCGAGCAGGCCATGTGGGCCTGGGAACCCGGCGCACATTTCGGCATTCACCGGCCGGACGAATTCTTTTTCGCCGACTGATCAGGAGCAGCCACATGGTCATGCTGCGCTATGCAGTCTATCGCTTTTTCACGATGCTGCTGACCCTTCTGGTGGTGTCGGTTCTGGTATTCGTGATTATCAACCTGCCCCCGGGCGACTATCTCAGCAACCAGATCGCTGAACTGCAGGCGTCCGGACAATCGGCGGGTGTGGCCAAGGCAGAATTCCTGCGCGCGGAATATGCGCTGGATCGCCCCATGTGGGAACAATATCTGATCTGGATCGGTTTCTGGCCTGGCCCGCATGGGTTCGATGGGCTGGTGCAAGGCAACTACGGCTGGTCCTTTGAATTTGACCGCCCTGTCGCAGAAATCGTGGGCGACACGCTGTGGCTGACCGTCGTGGTCAATCTGGCCGCCATCCTGTTCGTATATGCAGTGGCCCTGCCCCTGGGTGTTCTTGCAGCCGCGAAGTCGCGGACCTGGATCGACTATACCTCGGCCTTTGTGGGCTATTTGGGTCTGGCAACGCCGAACTTTCTACTGGCACTGATCCTGTTCTACTATGGGCACCGCTATTTCAACCTGCCAATCGGAGGCCTGATGGACCCGTCCTTTGAAGGGCTGCCGATGAGTTGGGAAAAGCTGAAATCCATCCTCGTCCATTTGATCGTACCGACCTTTGTGATCGGCACATCTGGCGCCTCGGCGATGATGCAGCGACTACGGGCGAATATGCTGGATGAGCTGGGCAAACCCTATGTGGAAACCGCAATCGCCAAAGGCATGGCCCCGTCGCGGATGCTGACCAAATACCCGCTGCGCGTGGCCTTCAACCCCTTTGTCGCGGATATCGGAAACCTGCTGCCTTCGATGGTGTCCGGCTCTGTTCTGGTATCGGTTGTTCTGGGCCTTCAGACAATCGGCCCGACATTGCTGACCGCGCTGAAAACCCAGGACCAGTTCCTGTCCGCCTTCATCCTAATGTTTGTGGCTTTGCTGACACTGATCGGTACGATGATCTCTGACATTCTGCTGGTCATGCTGGACCCGCGCATCCGATATGAGGGGCGTGAAGCATGACCCAACATCCTGATGGTCGCTATGTCGACGACGCCCCATTCGATCCCGATGCCGCCCTGCAACAGCTTGAGCGCGCCGATTTGGATGCTCCGAACTGGATTCTGGTCTGGCGCAAATTCCGAACCCACAAGCTGGGCCTGATTTCCGGCGTCTTCCTATTGCTGTGCTATCTCATGCTGCCCTTTGCGGGTTTCATCGCGCCTTATGGCCCGAATGAACGTAATGACGAGCATCTCTATGCCCCGCCGCAAAGCATCAACTGGTTCCATGAGGGCGAATTCATCGGGCCTTATGTCTATTCGATGGTGGCCGAGGCGGATCTGGAGACCTTCCAGTGGAAGTTTGTCGCCGACACCGACACCCCGCGGCCAATCAAGTTTTTCTGCGAAGGGGCCGAGTACAAGCTGGCGGGTCTGATCAAGTCCGACACCCATCTGTTCTGCGCACCTGAAGACGCGACTTTGTTCCTTTGGGGGTCGGATCGTCTGGGCCGTGATGTATTCAGCCGTATCCTCTTTGGCGCCCAGCTGTCATTGACGGTGGGTCTGATCGGGATTTCAGTGTCCTTCTTTCTTGGTATCCTGTTCGGCTCGATTGCGGGATATTTTGGCGGCAGAATCGACTGGGTGATTAACCGTATAATCGAAATTCTGCGCTCACTACCTGAATTGCCCCTTTGGCTCGCGCTATCAGCGGCGGTCCCCTCGAATTGGAGCCCGGTCGCGGTATTCTTCATCATCTCGATTATCCTGGGGATTCTCGACTGGCCTGGCCTTGCGCGATCCGTTCGTGCCAAATTCCTATCGTTACGCGAAGAAGAATACGTACGTGCAGCCGAAATGATGGGAGCAAGCTCGGGCCGGGTGATCCGCAAGCACCTGCTGCCCAACTTCATGTCGCATCTGATCGCATCGGCAACCCTGTCGATCCCGGCAATGATCCTGGGCGAAACAGCGCTCAGCTTCCTTGGGCTTGGGCTGCGCGCCCCGGCCGTCAGCTGGGGTGTGATGCTGAATGATGCGCAGAACCTTGCGTCGATCGAGATCTACCCCTGGACGGCCATCCCGATGCTGCCAATCATTGTCATCGTGCTGGCATTCAACTTTCTGGGTGACGGGCTTCGTGACAGCCTGGATCCGTATCAGCAATGACGCTGTTATCAGTACTGCCATCACCGGAAGGGTATCGGACAACCGGCACCGGAGCGCGACCCAGCGTGTATGCAGTCTCCGAACTGGCGACCGCCAGCTTTGCGGCTGTTGGTCAGGAACTGGCACGCCTGATGGGCGCGCTGAACCTGACCCAAAGCCCGCCCGAGATTTTGGTCGATCACCGGTTGGCGTCTCTTTGGTACGGATATTCTTTCAAACCCGATGGCTGGGAAATGCCCAACCTCTGGGACAGTATCGCCGGTGATTACCTTGCCAATGATGGTTGGATCAGGCTGCACACGAACCTGCCTCAGCACCGTGCGGCCGCCCTGAAAGTCCTGAAGGTCAAAGGAGATCGGGACGTGGTTACAAAGGCCGTTGCAACTTTGTCGGCGGCCAATCTTGAAAACGCTGTCGTGGCTGAGGGTGGTGTGGCAGCCGCCATGCGCAGCCGTGGGGAATGGCAAGATCATCCACAGGGGCGCGCGGTTTCACGGGACCCGCTGATCGGGTGGCACAAACCCCGACAGATTAAGCTTCGCGACCGGCCAGAGGCAACCGCCAAGCGCCCGCTGGCAGGTCTGCGCGTGCTTGATCTGACCCGCGTTCTAGCCGGTCCGGTTTCAACTAGAACTCTGGCGGGGTTCGGGGCAGAGGTCTTGCGCATTGATCCTCCGGACTGGGACGAGCCGGGTGTGATCCCGGATATTTCTCTGGGTAAGCGCTGTGCCTATCTGGACCTGAAATCCCCCGCAGGGATCGAGTTGCTACACGGCTTGCTGACCCAGGCGGATGTCTTCATTCACGGCTATCGCCCTGGCGCATTGGACGCGCTGGGCCTCACCCAAGCCAAACGGGACGAGATTGCCCCGAACAGAGTAGAAGTCACGCTGAATGCCTATGGCTGGCAAGGCCCTTGGTCTTCGCGGCGCGGATTTGACAGCCTCGTACAGATGAGCAGCGGGATTGCCGATGCAGGTCGGGTATGGGCCGGTGCAGACAAGCCGACACCCCTGCCGGTGCAGGCGCTGGACCACGCGACTGGATATCTGATGGCTGCCGCCGTCCTGTCAGCATTGTCCGAAGCCGCGATGGGTGCGCCGATCATGCAGGCCCGATTGTCGCTGGCACGCACGGCTGACCTGCTGACCATTCTAGGCAAGTTCGACACCAAGACAGAAATTGGCGCTTCGGTTCCTGCGGATTTCACGACCAAGACCGAAACCTCTGGATGGGGACCTGGCCACAGGTTGAAGCCCGCACTCTCGGTTGGTCCGGCCCAGATGTCGTGGGACCTACCCGCAAGCAAACTGGGCACGTCGAGCGCCTCCTGGTCATAGCCCTACGCCTACGCCCTCGCCGGCAGCCGCGCGGTCCGGCCCAACGCTTTGGAAGGGGTCTCGTCAGAGACGCAGCCCAAAGAGGCGGGAGCGGTCCCTAGCGGTCGTCGCCTCCAGGACCGATATCGTCCAGATAATCCTCGTCGATGGCCGCATGCACCGCACCGGTCACCGCTTCGCGTTCCTGCGGTGTCAGGTTTTCGGCCTCTTTTCCGTCAGCAAGCCTGACGGTCACCTCACGATGCGCAAACTTGATCCCTTCGCGGGCAAACAATTCGCGGATATCCTGATAGACCTTCTTACGCACCAGCCACTGATCGCCCGGCTTGGTCATGAACTTGACCCGAATGATCATCGCCGAATCCTGCATTTCGATCACGCCCTGCGATTTCAACGGCTGGATAAAATTATCCCCAATCACCGGATCGCTCAAAAGCTCTTGGCCCAAATTCTTGATGAGTTTCCGCACTTTTTCGACATCGGTGTCATAGGTCACCCGCAGGGGCAACTTCATGATCACCCAATCACGCGAATAGTTGGTAAGAACCTTGATCTCGCCAAAGGGGATCGTATTCAGTGCGCCCAGATGGTGCCGCAACTGGAACGACCGGACCGAGATTTTCTCGACCGTCCCCTTCACATCGCCAATGTCGATATATTCGCCTTTGCGGAAGGCATCATCCATCAGGAAGAACGCGCCCGAGAATATATCCCGGACAAGCGTTTGCGACCCGAACCCAACGGCCAGACCCACGACACCGGCACCGGCGAACAGCGGGCTGACATTGATACCCAATTCCATCAGGACAATCAGAACGATGGTCACAACAACAACCGCCAGAATTGCGCCACGGAACAACGGCAGCAGTGTCGCAAGACGGCTTTGCCCGCCTTCCCCGCCCTCGTCGCCCAGTTCAACCTCTCCACCGGCTACGTCTTCTTCCTCAGCAATCTTGGTATCAATCCAGACACGAAAGAAATGGAACAAGATGTAGCCCATGAACAGGATAACCATCACGTCCAGAGCCCGTTCAATAGGCAGGTCTTCGCTCCAGCTTGCGTCCGGATTCCAGATTACGACCAGAGCATATAACCCGACGACAAATGCCAGGATACCGGCCACACGTCGCGCCAGATCCTCATAGGTGACGATCGAGTGCTTTCTCTTTTCCGCTTGTGGGGTTTGAGGAACCTCATCCTCTTCAACACCGGCACCAGTCTCTGCGTTCAACTCTTCAATCTGGCGATTGCGGACGAAGTAGCGTTCAAGCAGATAGTTCATCGCGCCATAGGCAATTACCACAGACATGAAGATGGCATAGCTGCTGGCAACAATCGGAATGGAATTCTCGTTCTCAAGCACCAGATCAACAGCCAGTTTGAACCAGCTGAACACGATATAAACTGCCAAGACCGGAGCCCAGGCAATCGATATCAGGCGCAAAATCCAGGATACCTGTTCCTTTGACCGCCCGCCTCGGATCGCGTTCGAGATGGCGCGCGCGTTGAACAGAATCATCAGAACATTGCCCAAGGCGCCAAACATGGTCAGGCCGCCATAGACCATCGCATAGACATTGTAGTTCAGACCAAAATCCGCAACCCAGGTAGAAAACAATACCACCGAGATATCATATGTCGCGATTGCCGAGGCCCAGACGTAAAGGCGTTTTGCCTCCCGGTCGGAAAAGGGCGGCAGCCGGTATTGACTGAGGTAAGGAGACAACACCATACGCCAAAGATCGGAAACTGTGCGTGCAAGAAAGAATGCCGTAAATATGGCGGTGGTCGTGAACTGAATCGAAAGATCTTCAGCCTCGCCAAAGATCAGATAGCCCACGATCAGGGCCATCAGCATCGCGAAGATCGTGGCCCCAACACCCATGAAAAAGCGAAAGACCAGAAAGGGCATTTTTTCGCGATAGCCTTGCGGATCTTCTTTTGACCGCGCCACCACCAGCCTTTTTGCAAGACGCTTGCCGTAGATTTCTATCGACAGCCAGCGCCCCAGAAGAAGGAAGAGTATATTCCAGCCCAACACTTCGACATAGGTCTGTATTCGGCCGTCTGGGCTGGTCTCTCGCAAAACATATTGCACTTCGAAGATCGAATACGGCAAAGCCTGCAGGCGCGACTCCATCGACTCGCGGAACTTCGAGAACCGCTCTTGCGCCTTCATCAACTGTGACCCTTCGGACATCGGGTCATGGGCGATATCGTCGTGCGTCGAGGCGGTATTGCCACCAGATGAGACAAGCTGACCGGCGCTGTCGATGACGATGACGCTTGCACCCGCTTCGGTGGCTGATCGGATCGCGTCAGCCAGTTCGCTTTCCTTATCTGCTTCAGATGTCGTGCCAGACCCCGAACCATACCCGGGTATAAGCGAAGTCTGCGCCGTCGCTTCCGACCCCAGAGATAGCATAGCCACCCAGACGAACAGGGCCATTGCAGCCAATAGGTTAAATCTCATGAATTCTCGCTTCCGGGTCGCATGTTGTCGCAGGTTACAGAAGCTTTCCGAACACTTCAATTTGTGCGCCGCTGCGGTCCCGATAAAGTGCACAGGCGTGTTCCGGGTGCAATGAGTTGGAATCGGATGTTTTCATCCGCTTCAAAACTGAATATGACGGGCTGGGCATACACTTTCGGGCAAGCAGCTAAGGTCTTTGCGCAAAAACGAAAAGGCACCTTGCGGCTTACCAGAGGAATGGCTGACGTTTTACGCAGTCCCTTCCAGTCGGCGGGTCACAAGGCCCTTTGGCAAGACGGGTGAAAGACGATAAGCTAACAGGTGCCGATGCGCGGACCGACACCAAGACACTTAAGACAGGCGAAGGCATGAGCCTAGGAAGACAAAACGATACTACTGGCCGCGCGCCACGGATCCTGTTCTACAGCCATGACACGTTCGGGCTGGGCCATCTGCGCAGGTCTCGTGCACTGGCCGCCGCAATTACGCAGGCGGATCCAACGGCATCATCCCTGATCCTGACCGGATCGCCTGTCGCTGGCCGGTTCACATTTCCGCGCAGGGTCGACCACGTGCGTCTGCCTGGCGTGACCAAACGGGCGGACGGGTCATACGCGTCTCAGACAATCGGGATGGGGATCGACGAGGTGACCGAGTTGCGATCGGGGTTGATTCAGACCGCCGTTCAGCAGTTTGACCCGGACATTCTGATCGTAGACAAAGAACCCACCGGGTTCCGCGGCGAGCTATTGCCAACACTCGAAAACCTTTTGCTCTCGCAGCGCACCAAACTGGTGCTGGGTTTGCGTGATGTTCTGGATGAACCCGAAGTTCTGGCCGCAGAGTGGGAACGGAAAGAGGCAACTGCAGCGACCGAAAGATTCTATCATGAAATCTGGGTTTACGGGCTGCGTTCGATCTATGATCCGACCAAGGGGCTGCCTCTGAATCACGCGGCCCAGTCGCGCATTCACTGGACTGGCTATTTGCGTCGTGATCTGGGGCCAATCGGTACCCCACCGGAGCAGCCCTATATCCTGATTACCCCAGGTGGTGGTGGGGACGGCAAGGCGATGGTGAACCTGGTTCTTTCGGCTTACGAAAAGGACCCCGACCTGTCACCACGCGCGGTATTGGTCTATGGCCCGTTCCTGTCTGGTGATCTGCGGGACGAATTCGAAACACGTGTGGCTGCCTTGAACGGGCGTGTGACCGCCGTCGGCTTTGAATCCCAGATCGAAACGCTGTTCCACGGCGCGGCTGGCGTCGTCTGTATGGGTGGGTATAATACGTTCTGCGAGGTCCTGTCCTTTGACAAACGCGCCGTCATTGTTCCACGGACCAGTCCGCGTATGGAACAGTGGATCCGTGCCTCACGCGCCGAGGATCTGGGACTGATCCGGATGTTGGACGAGTTCCGTGACGGGCTAACAACCGATTCCATGGTCCGTGCCATTCGCGATCTACCACATCAGCCATTGCCGTCTCAGGCCATTGAACAGGGCCTGCTGGACGGGTTGGACTATGTCACCGGTCGTATTGAGGTATTGCTGAATCAGGAACAGGAACGGGCAACCGGATGACCGCAGGCGCGCCCAATCTGGCGGTGCTGGTCAAAGGGTGGCCGCGCCTGTCCGAAACGTTCATCGCGCAGGAACTTGTTGCTCTGGAAGAGGCCGGCCATCAGTTCGACATCTGGTCCCTGCGTCATCCAACCGATGTGAAACGGCATCCGCTGCACGACAGGTTTCGTGGCCAGGTTCGATATCTGCCGGAATATCTGTATCAAGAACCTCAGCGCATATGGGCTGCCCGCGAACTAACGCAGTGCCTTCCGGGATACGGCGCGGCCTATAAGGTCTGGCGCGCTGATTTGCGCCGCGATCCCACGCATAACCGCATCCGTCGGTTCGGTCAGGCCTGCGTTCTGGCTGCGGAATTGCCCGCCAGCACACAGGTTCTCTATGCGCATTTCATGCATACGCCCTCGTCGGTCGCGCGCTATGCCGCGATCATGCGCGGCCTTCCGTGGAGCTTTTCAGCCCATGCAAAAGATATCTGGACGTCACCGGACTGGGAAAAATCGGAAAAGTTGCACTCCGACACTTACGGAGCAGCTTTTGGTGCAACCTGCACCGCGATCGGCGCCCAGCATCTGCGCAGCCTCGCCGACGATCCGGCACGGGTTGAACTGATCTATCACGGGCTGGACCTGGGCCGCTTTCCAGCCCCGCCGGAACGCGGCTTACGCCCCGCTGACAGCCCTTTTCATATGCTGTCCGTTGGGAGGTTGGTCGAAAAGAAAGGCTTCGATCGCCTGATTGATGCATTCGCCATGCTGCCGGACGATCTTGACTGGCACTGGACGCATATCGGCGGAGGAAGCCTGAGTGATACTTTGCAGAACCGGGCCGCATCGGCCGGGTTGTCCGGGCGCATCACCTGGAAAGGGGCCTGTGACCAACCTGAGGTCATCGCCGCGATGCGCACAGCAGACCTGTTTGTTCTGCCCAGCCGGATTGCCACAGATGGGGACCGGGATGGCTTGCCCAATGTGTTGATGGAAGCCGCCTCGCAATATCTGCCGATCCTGTCGACCCCCGTTTCTGCGATTCCTGAGTTTATCGAGACAGGCACGCATGGCGTCCTGACGGATGACGATCCGGTCGCGCTGGCAAATGCGATTGCACAGCTGGCGGCCAACCCCGCGCAGGCTGCTGGTATGGCGGGTGCTGCCTATGATCGCCTGATCGCCGAATTCCGCATGGACCCGGGCATAGCGCTTTTGTCTGCCAGGTTAAGCGCGCTGGGCGCGCATAAGAGCTGATGCCGCGCATCGCCTTCTATGCCCCGATGAAATCCCCCAACAGCCCGGTGCCGTCGGGGGACCGGGAAATGGCACGAAATCTTCTTCTTGCAATCCAAGCCCGAGGGGATGCGGTGGATCTGGCCTCGGACCTGCGCGTATTCGACAAGCACGGCGACAAAGAGGTCCAGGCCAAGCTGCGCCATGAGGCTGAAGCCGAGGTGCTGCGCCTGACCTGCGACCTGCCTGCTGACACTGCACTATGGGTGACCTATCACAATTATTACAAGGCCCCTGATCTGATTGGACCCCGTGTAAGTACGGCGCGAAACATACCTTATGTTCAGCTTGAAAGCACCCGTGCCTACAGCCGCCTTCAGGGGCCATGGTCAGGGTTTGCCCAAGCGGCCCATCAGGCCTGCGACGCGGCCCGGGTGATCTTTTATCACACCGCCAATGACCTCATCACGCTGGAACGCGAGCAGTTCGGAAATCAGGCGCTTGTCGAGCTTCCGCCGTTTCTTCCCGCCTCCTCGCTGCCGCAGGCCTCTAGCTGCGATGGCCCGATGCTGGCCGTGGGCATGATGCGACACGGCGACAAGCTGGCCTCTTACCGGGTGCTTGAACAGGCACTGCGCCACCTGCAGGGCGATTGGTCCCTGTCTATTGCGGGCGATGGTCCCGCCCGCGCCGAAATCGAAGCGCTGATGGCCAAGTTTGGCACGAAAGTCCGGTTTCTGGGGCAGCTTGATCGCGACGCGCTGCGCAAGGCTTATGCTACCGCATCCCTGATGGTCTGGCCCGGCGTGAATGAGGCCTATGGAATGATCTATCTAGAGGCTCAGGCACATGGTATCCCCGTGGTCGCGCAAGACAGGCCGGGCGTCCGGGATGTGCTTATGCCGTCCGACTATCCTTCGGTTGCTGAAGGGGCCAAGGGGCTGGCCGCAAGGCTGCGCACTCTTCTGGACAATCCGGCACTGCGGTCTTCTCAAGGCAGCCAATCGGCCGCATATATAGCCGCGCGCCACCTGATGCCCGATGCAACTGATCGGTTCTGGACGGCTGTTGATCCTTTGCTGGAGGCATCCACATGAGCAAGCTCGCGCTATTGCGCCACGGGCATACGGCGTGGAACCGCGCCGGGCGCATTCAGGGGCGCAGCGATATTCCATTGGATGAACAGGCACAGACAGAACTGGCATGCTATTCCCTGCCCTCCCCTTGGGATCAGGCTATGGTCTGGTCCAGCCCGTTGGCGCGTGCGGCCCAGACGGCACAACTGGTTTCAGGGCGCGAACCGTTGAAGTCCGAGGCCCTCACGGAAATGAACTGGGGCGCTTGGGAGGGGCAGCACGGCACCGATCTCATTGCCGATCCCGCAAGCGGTTATCGCCATATCGAGGATTGGGGTTGGGGTTTCCTACCCCCCGGAGGTGAAAGCCCCGCCGAAATTTGGCAGCGGCTGGAACCTTGGCTTGCCAGTCTTGGCGAAAATACCGTAGCCGTTTGCCATATCGGTATCATGCGGGTCATTCTGGCCCGCGCCTGGGGATGGGATTTTGACGGCCCCGCCCCCTTTAAGATCAAGCGCAACCGCCTCTATATCGTGGACATGGAGTCCATGCGCCCCGAAACTGACCCTATCCGTTTGATCCGGCAGGAGACCCGCATATGAGGGTGATGATCGTTGTGACCCATCTGCTGGGCACCGGACATCTGAGCCGCGCGCTTACATTGGGCCGGGCCTTTGCCGCAGAGGGTCACAAGGTATTGCTGGTCTCAGGTGGAATGCCCGCGCCGCAGCTGGACCATACCGGGATCGACTTGCTAGGGCTGCCGCCACTGCGCTCGGACGGCACCAATTTTACGCGGTTGCTGACGCAAACGGATGAGGTCGCAGATGCTGCCTATTTCGACGCTCGCAAGGTTGCCCTGACAGAGGCGCTGCGGAGCTTTGCTCCGGATGTATTGATAACCGAGCTTTACCCCTTTGGCCGCAGATCCCTGGCGGATGAGTTTGACGCCCTGTTGGATGCTGCCCACGCACAGCACCCGCGCCCGGTTATTTTGGGATCTGTCAGGGACATACTGGCGCCCCCATCCAAACCTGCCAAAGCCCAGCGCACCGTGGAAATCATTCTTGACCTCTTTGACGGTGTCCTTGTCCATTCAGACCAGAACATGATCCCGCTGGATGTAAGCTGGCCGGTCTCGGAACCTCTGGCGCAGCGTCTGTTCTATACAGGGTTCGTGGCGCCCGCTGCGCCGATCCCGCATCCGGACGGGGTTGGTGAGGGCGAGATTCTGGTAAGCGCTGGCGGTGGATCGGTGGGCGAGCCGATCTTTCGGGCGGCCATCGAGGCCGCACGAAAGATGCCCAACAGGCGCTGGCGCCTGTTGGTGGGCGGACAGGACGCCTCGGCACGTATAAAACACCTGACAAAACTGGCTGGCGACGCCCCTGTGACGTTAGAACCGGTGCGCCCGGACTTTCGCCAAATGCTGCCCTTGGCCGCCGCGTCGGTCAGCATGTGCGGCTACAACACTGCGTTGGACATTCTGCAGTCTGGCGTACCCTCGGTTTTCATCCCCTTCGACGACGGAAGCGAAGTCGAACAGACTTTGCGCAGCCAAAGCCTGTCGGAACTCAGCGCGATCGACGTATTGCCGAGTGACCAATTGACCGGAGAAACATTGGCGCAGGCTGTCGAGGCCATCCTGGCTGCCCCTATGCGACCAAGCACCGGCCAAGGTTTCAACGGGGCAGAAAAGTCTGTTGAGATTGTAAGATCACTGTTGGATCACGCTCATGACCGGTGATTGGCACCCCCTGATGACCGAGCTTGATCTGTGGCGGCGGGACGGGCTGTCTCTGCCGCTGTGGTGGAGGGATGATGACGCGGTCTGTGTCACGCCACAGTTGGAACGTTTGGAGGCGCTGTCCGCATCACTGGAACTGCCGGTTCATCTGGCGATTATTCCGCGTGACGCAGATGAATATCTGGTTACCCATGTCGAAGGCTCGTCCGCATTGATACCGGTGGTCCATGGCTGGGCCCATCAAAACCACGCTCCGACAAACGAGAAGAAATCAGAGTTTCGACTGCATCGCCCCTTTCAGGACATCCGCAACGATGCACGGGCCGGGCTGACCCGGTTACAGAGCCTGTTCCCAGACAAGCTGTGCCCTATGTTTGTGCCACCCTGGAACCGGATCGCGTCAGAGATGGTTCAGGAATTGCCGGGCCTGGGATATCGCATCCTGTCCACCGCCACCCCCCGAAAGGCAAAGATGGCGGCACCTGGCCTTATGCAGGTCAACACGCATCTGGACCCGATCGACTGGCGCGGGTCACGGGGGTTGGCCCCTCGGGACAAGCTGATCGCTCAGGCCACAGTTCTGCTGCGGGACAGGCGAGAAGGGCCTGCGGACAATACCGAGCCGTTTGGGATCCTGACGCATCACCTGGTGCATGACGAGGAAATCTGGTCCTTTACGCAGGACCTTCTGACGCGGTTTCTGGATGGTCCGGCGACCGTCTGGACCGCCTCAAAAAACGATAAATCACGGAGACCCGAATGAGCCGATTGGATTCAATGCTGCGCCGCCTGACGGCCCAACGCGACGGGCTGAACTGGGCGGTCGATCAGATTACAGATACGAGCGGCGATATACTGGACATGGGTTTGGGGAATGGCCGCACCTATGATCACCTACGTGAAATTCTACCAGACCGGCGCATCTGGGTCATGGACCGGGTTTTACAGTGCCACCCGTCCAGCACCCCTCCAGCAGAGGATTTTCTGCAGGGCGAAGCGGGTCCTATGTTAAAGAAACTAGCAGCCGGTGGCCCGAAAATAGCATTGGCACATTACGATTTCGGGCGCGGTATCAAGCAGGATGATGTGGCTGAGGCGGCGATGCTCAGCCCGTTGATCTCTCAGGTCATGCTGCCCGGTGGGCTGCTGATATCCGGCCAACCACTGGTTGGGTTTGAACAGATCACCGGACCGGAGACCATCGCACCCGACCGATACCTTTTCTACAGGGCCTGATCAGGCCACACGTCGCCCTCGCGACCACACTCCGTTCAGGGCAGGCGCCCCTTCACGCATCCGGAACCGAATGACGTCGGCGCGCGCGCCTGCGCGCAGCTCGCCACGGTCTTCCAGCCCGACCACCTGCGCCGGGGACATCGTAACGGTCCGCAGTCCACGGGCCATGTTGCCCCACATCTCGCCCAGCCGTGCCGCCGACAGCAACAACGCGGCCGGCACATAGTCCGAAGACAGAATATCCAGATGTCCCAGATCGGCCAGTTCTTTGGCGGCGACATTCCCCGAATGTGACCCGCCCCGGATTACATTCGGCGCCCCCATCATCACCTTGATCCCGTGATCATGGCAAGCCCGCGCCGCTTCGACGGTAGTGGGGAATTCGGCCAGCCGGATACCGTGGCCCGCTGACACATGTACCTGTTCCCGGGTGGTGTCGTCATGGCTGGCCAGCATGGCCCCAAAACGTTTGGCCGCCTTTACGGTTTCCACCTCGTGCTTTTCGCCGTTCCTGTCCCTCATCGCCTTGAGGTCCGCGACATGCTGCTGGAATTCCTTGCCCTCCAACCCCAGCTTTCCTTTCAGATAACTTTCGAGCTTTGAGATATCACGGAATTGACGCTGACCGGGCGTGTGGTCCATCAGTGACACCAGCCCGACACGGTCCTCGAGGCCGAATTCATCCAGTTCTTCGACCAGCGTTTCTGAACACAACTCGGCCCGCAAATGCAAGAAATGGCTGATTTTTAAGGCGTCTTGCTCTCGTAACTGCCACAGCTCGCGGGACAGGCCACGTGCGTATTTGTTGTAGCGCGGACCAGTCGGGATCGACCCGACGCGCATCGCATCGAACACGGTTGTGATGCCCGTGCTGGCCAGTTCGGCGTCATGGGCAAGAATTGCCGCCGCATGGGGCCAGTCGACCTTGGGGCGGGGCTGGATATGACGTTCCAGATTGTCTGTGTGCAGCTCGACCAGACCGGGGCTGACATAGTCACCCTCACAATCGATTGCACCGCTTGGAACCGCCGCGCCTGTATCGATCTCGGTGATGCTGTCACCCTGAACCCGGACGCTGCCGTTAATGGTTTCGTCGGGCAGGATCAGCGTGGCATTGGCAAGGATCAATTCTTCTGTCATCTGAACTTCACACAGTTTGAGGTATTGGAAGGCCACGCAATAGGAGGCCAATGTGACATTCACGCGATACGCGATCTATTTTGCGCCACCCGCCACGGCGGAGTGGACGCAATTCGCAACCCGTTGGCTGGGCTGGGACATGGAGGCTGGCACCGAGGTCGCCCATCCTGGGCTGGATGGTGTGGATGTTGCAGCGGTTACGGAGGTACCGCGAAAATACGGGCTGCACGCGACCATGAAACCCCCGTTCCGCCTGCGCGAGGGGCAATCCGTCACAGCGTTGCAAGAGGCCTGCGCCACCCTTGCTGCCAGCCAATGCGCAATCATGATGGAAGGTCTTGAGATTGCCCGCCTTGGCCGGTTTCTGGCCCTGCGACCACTGGGCGACACAGCCGCGCTGAACGCGTTGGCCGCCGCCTGTGTTCAAGAGCTTGATATGTTCCGGTCCCCACCGTCGGCGGCTGAACTTGACCATCGCCGCGCCTCCAGACTGACACCGGATCAGGACGCCAACCTGGTCAAATGGGGTTACCCTTATGTGCTGAACGCGTTTCGGTTTCACATCACCTTGAGCGGCAGGTTGGACAAGCCCGTGCTGGATTCGGTCCAGCGCACCCTGGAAAACCATCTGGGGCCGCTTTTGCCAAAACCCTTTCGAATTGCGGATCTGGCCCTGATGGGCGAGGCCGAGGATGGACGGTTTCACCTGATCCATCGCTATGCGCTTTCCAACTGAAGGCGGGACAAAATTTTGGCCACCGTATCCTGCAGAGCACCAGAATTGTCGACCTCGATCACCCGGACCAGCCCCTTAGGCAAAGGGGTCTTGGCCTGGCCCAACCGACGCGCCTGTTCGCTGTCACTTTCGCGCCCGCGCAATGACAAGCGTTGCTCTAGAACGCTCGCGTCTGCAGTCAACGAGATAACAATCAGATCGCCAAAGATCTCTTGCGCCTGCAACAACACAGCACGCGACAGGTTGACCAGAACTGCCTCCGCCACCTGACGTTGCTGCGCAATCTCTTTCGGCACACCATAGAGCAACCCATGTGCATGCCAGCTGAGCGCGAATGCGCCCTCACCTTCCATCTGTCGAAACGCGTCATCTGTGACCCGTCTGAAATCTTCCCCCGCTTCGCCTTCGGGGCGGGTGACGACACGGCGCAGCCGCTGGATACCTTTTGCGCGGGCTTCCAACGCCTCAATCACACTGTCTTTGCCGACACCTGACGGACCGACAACCGCTATGACCGGGGCAAGCGTCATGCCGCAATTCCCGGCGTGAATTGCGAAACGTTGATCTCGCGATCGCAAACCTGCTTCCGCCCGTCAACATCATGGAAGATGCCGATAATCGCCGTTCCGCGCTCTTTCGCCTCAAGGATCAGGGACAGGACGGTTTCGCGATTCAGCGCATCCAAACTGGCTGTGGGTTCATCCAGCAGCATGGCCGGGTATTCATGGGCAAAGCCGCGCGCGATGTTCACGCGCTGCTGTTCGCCGCCCGAAAAAGTCGTCGGACTAAGGGGCCAGAGCCGTTCAGGAATATTCAGACGCTCGAGCAGACCCGCAGCCTTGTCCAGTGCCATCTGTTTTTCGCAACCAACAGCAAGAAGCGGCTCGGCCACGACCTCAAGCGTCGGCACTCTGGGCACAACGCGCAGGAACTGGCTGACATAGCCCAGCGTTTCGCGCCGCAGGGTCAAGATCTCGCGCGGTTCAGCTTTGGCGACGTCTAAACCACCGACCAGAACCTGACCCGAGGCAGCCAGATAGTTGCCATAGATCACCCGCATCAAGGTGGATTTACCTGCCCCCGACGCGCCGGTCAGCGCCACACACTCACCCGGTTCAACCCTGAGCGTAGCGCCCTGCATGACCGGGATCACCGCGCTCCCCTGATTGTGCAGGGTAAAGCTTTTGCTGACATTGTTCAGTTCAATCATTGTCCCGGCCCTCATACCTGCAACACGCTGGACACCAGCAGTTGCGTATAGGCATGCTGCGGATCGTCCAGAACCTGATCAGTCAATCCGGCCTCGACCACATGACCGGCTTTCATCACCATCAGCCGATCCGCCAGCAGACGGACAACGGCAAGATCATGGGTGACAATGATGGCGCTCAGCCCCATTTCCCGAACCAACCCGCGCAACAGGTCCAACAGGCGAGCCTGTACCGAGACGTCCAGACCACCAGTCGGTTCATCCATGAAGACCAGCCTGGGGCCGGTCACAAGATTCCGCGCGATCTGCAGGCGCTGCTGCATGCCACCGGAAAACGCGGACGGACGATCATCAACCCGCTCCGCTTCGATCTCAACCCGACCCAGCCAGTCGATCGCCTTGTCGCGGATATCGCCATAGTGGCGGTCACCTACGGCCATCAGTCGTTCGCCGATATTTCCGCCCGCACTGACAGACATACGCAAGCCATCGCGCGCATGTTGGTGCACGAATGCCCAATCGGTGCGGCTCAGCATCCGGCGTTCAGGTTCCGACATGGTCACGGTATCCACCGGACCGTCTGCACGAGTGTCAAAGATCACCTGCCCCGCATCCGGCACCAGATGACCCGCCAGACAGTTCAGCAGGGTTGACTTGCCCGAACCACTCTCACCCACGATCCCCATCACCTCGCCGGGATAGAGATCAAAACTCACATCGGTACAGCCGATACGGGCCCCGTAGGATTTTCTGATATCCTGTACACTCAGCAGCGGTGTCATTTCATTCACCTTGGGTCATATGAAAACTCGATCCGATTGCCGCCCGGCTCTCGGATCATGAAATGGAGTTTCGGACCTGAACCCGAGGGTTCAGGTGCAAACTCGACAACGACGTCAGGCCAGTCTTTGACCGCATCGAAAACCGCAGTCAGCGCTTCTTCATCGGGAACTTTCAAGGCAACATGATGCAACCCGACGTTCTTGTGCCGGTCAAACCCCTGTAGCCCCTTGCCTTTTTGCTGCCAAAGCGTCAGCTTCGCCGCGCCATTGGTCACATAAACCGCCGGATAATCCGGATTGCTGCCGAAGACCTCCCAACCCAGCGCATCGACAAAGAACGTCCGCGTGGCGTCGAGGTCCGAAACCGTAAGGCCAAGGTGGTCAATTCCAAGCACATCTTCTCGTTTCATGCGGCATCCTCTCTGGCCAAACGGCCCACATGGCCCGCCTCGCGGCGCGACCGGCAATAATCAGTGTCCGAGCAAACAAACATGCGGGTGCCTGCATCATCCATGATGACTTCATCCAGATAGCTGTCCTCGGCCCCGCACAGATCACAGGGATGGTCGGCCTTGGTGGCCTCGAACGGGTAGTCCTGGAAATCGAGGCTGACGACCTTGGTATGCGGTGGCACCGCGTAGATACGTTGCTCGCGGCCCGCGCCAAACAGCTGGATCGCGTCCATCTCAAGCTTTGGGTTGTCGAATTTCGGGATGGGGGACGGGTCCATCACATAACGGTCCGAGACCATCACAGGATAAGCATAAGCGGTTGAGATCGCACCATGCTGGCTGATGTCTTCGTACAGTTTCACGTGCATCAACCCGTATTCTTCGAGGCTGTGCATCTTGCGTGTCTCGGTCTCGCGCGGTTCCAGAAACCGCAGCGGTTCCGGGATCGGCACTTGATAGACAAGAATCTGATCCGCGCGCAGCTTCGCCTCGGGGATGCGGTGGCGGGTCTGGATGACCGTCGCCTTCTCGGTTTCCTCGGTGGTGGCGACGCCCGCCGTATTCTCGAAAAACTTACGGATAGACACGGCATTGGTCGTATCATCCGCGCCCTGATCAATCACCTTGAACGTATCGTCCGGGGTCAAAGTTGCGGCAGATACCTGCACGCCTCCGGTACCCCAGCCATAAGGCATCGGCATCTCTCGGCTGGCAAATGGCACCTGATATCCGGGAATAGCCAACCCCTTGAGGATCGCCCGACGGATCATCCGCTTGGTTT
Source organism: Ruegeria sp. YTSA226 (assembly GCF_059609905.1). Classification (NCBI taxonomy): domain Bacteria; kingdom Pseudomonadati; phylum Pseudomonadota; class Alphaproteobacteria; order Rhodobacterales; family Roseobacteraceae; genus Ruegeria; species Ruegeria sp. YTSA226. The sequence continues at coordinate 10,885 of NZ_JBXWMQ010000014.1, read as the reverse complement.
GTTCGTCCAGATATGCGAAGTTATATTCAGTCATTTGATGTAACTATTTTGTTTCTGGTGTTTTTATGAACGTATTTGGTATTTGTTCGCTCTTTTTGGCGATTATGCTCTATTTTATCTGGCGCAATTTTCGCGCAAAGTGGCGCCTCGGGGCTATGGCCCGCGACCTTTCGTGCGAATGGGAATCGCTTGAAATCGTGAATTCGCGCGAAACATTCGGCAGGAAATCGCCCAATCAGGGCAACGACTGGTTTTTGAACCGTAGGACGAGCCTGTAGGGCAAAGCGTACAGAGCTCATTCCGCAGCCTCCCTCGATGCAGTCCGTTCCTCGGCCTCGCGGCGCAGCTTGCGCACCAGTTCCAGTTCGGATTGAAAATCCACGTAATGCGGCAGCTTGATATGTTCGAGGAAACCCGTTGCCTGAATATTGTCTGAGTGGCTCAGGACAAATTCCTCGTCCTGTGCAGGTGCGCCCAGATTGTCCTCGCCCAGCTCCTCCCACCGCAGCGCTCGGTCGACCAGAGCCATGGCGATGGATTTACGTTCAGACTGGCCAAAGACGAGCCCATAGCCGCGTGTAAACTGTGGCGGCTCAGTCTTTGAGCCTTGGAACTGGTTCACCGTCTCACATTCGGTCAACTCGACTTCGCCGATCTCGATGGCAAAGCCCAGTTCGGGAATGTCCATTTCGACCGCGACCTTGCCGATCCGCAGCTCGCCAACAAAGGCGTGGTTGCGGGCATAGCCGCGCTGAGTCGAATAGGCCATGCCCAGCACAAACCCCTCATCCCCGCGCGCCAGCGATTGCAACCGCAGCGGACGGTCCGCCGGAAACTCCAGCGGTTCGCGGGTCAGGTCGCCGGGCGTAGCATCGCTGACCGGCTCGTCCTTAATAATATCCTCACCCTTGAGAAATTCGGTGATATGCGGGGTCGGCTCGTGTCGCGCCGTACCTTCGGGCGCGGGTAGAGTTTCGCCATCCGCAGCCAGTTTGAAATCTAGCAGGCGGTGGGTGTAGTCGAATGTCGGGCCCAGCACCTGCCCGCCCGGCGCATCCTTGAACGTCGCCGATATCCGACGGTCACAGGCCATATTGCCCGTTTCAACCGGTTCGGAATAACCGAAACGCGGCAACGTCGTGCGATAGGCGCGGATCAGAAAGATCGCTTCGATCAGATCGCCACGCGCCTGTTTGATCGCCAGTGCGGCAAGGTCCGGATCATACAGCGATCCTTCTGCCATCACCCGGTTCACCGCCAGGCTCAGCTGCTCCCGGATCTGGACCAGGCTAAGCTCGGCCACATCCGGGGCGCCTCGGCGCTCTTCGGCCAACCAGGCATGGGCATTCTCAATCGCCTTTTCGCCTCCTTTGACGGCAACATACATCGCTTAACCCTCCGCGCTGATCTGGGTACTGCGCGGCAGGGCCGCGACCTTGTCACCGCAGGTAAAGAAGAAGTCACATCCCAAAGGGAAAAGAGCCGCATTACGTTGCAACGCAGGGATATCGGGTAGGTTCAAGCCTGCGCACTGCTTGATACCGGGACCGTGCAAAATGGCACCGGACTGATCCAGGCTGTCACGCTCAACAATCAGAGTGGTTGACCGATCCGGATACTCGGCAGTTCCGATACGATAGCGATCCAGCCCACCAATTTCGCCCCAAGTGCCGACGGCGAAATCTGCCTCGGCAGCAGGAACCAGCGGCGCGCCGGTGTGGAAGGTCAGCCATTCGCGCAGAGCGTCGGTGTCGAGCTCACCCGCCAGATGTACCTTGGTTTCCGGGTCGCATAAAGTCAGCAACAAGGTGCCCGCTGCTACCGACAAAGGCGCTGGGGGCACGGCCCCTGACAGGCTGCGGATTTCGCCTGGGCGTGCCATCACCGTCATCGCCGCGCGAAAAGCATGTGCGGAATCAACCGGTATGTTCTGGAACCCGCCCGAGAATTGAGTTTGCGCAGTCATCAATCTTCTCCCCGAACCAGCGTGAAGAATTCTACTTTGGTTGCCGCCGCCTTTGCCGCCCGCGCGATTTTGACCGCCTGCATTTTCTGTTCCAGCGGACCGAGCAGGTTTTCCTGCACATGGTCTGCTGCCGCAGTCTGCATCATCGCATCAATCACAGCTGCAGCTTCGGCCTTGGGCTTTGACCGGCCCTGAACATAGCCATGTCCAACCGTGCCATCCTGCAAGACCACCGAGCAGCGCGTGACCGTCATTTCACCCAGGTTGAACGGCACCCCGGTGGCGCCGGTACGTCCGCGCACCATCACGCCGCCCACTTCGGGGCTGCGCAGCCATTCAAAGCCGGGACGGTCCGTGAGACCCTCCCACAGCGCCAACGTGGCTTCATCTGGCGCGCGGGCTAGCAGGCCCATCCAGGTCTTACGCGCCTCGGTCGCGGAATCTGTCTGTTGTGTCATCAAAGCCTCTTGGCGGGGTTGTCTACTTATCCTATACAACTATACAAATCATAGACCGCCGCCCGGCGACTCGCAATCGCAACTGTGTGAATTTTTGGTGACATGAACAAAACGCCGATCTGGAAAAGCATCGCCCTAAGCCTGACGTCGGACATTGCCGAAGGGCGATATCAAACCGGTGACCGGCTGCCGACCGAAGCGCAACTGGCCGCAACGCATGGCGTTAACCGCCACACGGTTCGTCGGGCGCTGTCTGACATGGCCGACCAGGGGCTGGTCCATTCTAGGCGCGGGGCCGGTGTATTCGTCGCCACCCGACCAACCGAGTATCCGATTGGTAAGCGGGTGCGATACCACAAGAGCATCTCGGCCAGCGGCAAGATGCCCGGCAAGAAGATCCTCGCCCTGACCACACGGGCCGCGGATGAAGCCGAGGCCGATGCATTGGGGCTTGAAACCGGCGACACGGTGCATGTCTATGACGGTTTGTCTCTGGCCGACGGGCAACCCATCGGCCTGTTTCAAAGCGTTTTTCCGGCCAAGCGATTTCCTGACATTCTGCAGATTCTAACCGAAACCCAATCCGTCACCAAAGCCCTGCAAAGATGCGATGTGCCAGATTACACGCGCATCTCAACCCGCCTGACCGCGCGCGCGGCCACGGCAACTCAAGCTCTGCACCTGCACCTGCCCGAGGGCGCACCAGTCTTGTTTTCGATCGGCATCAATGCAGACCCCGATGGCAATCCTGTCGAGTACGGAAGAACAACCTTTGCCGGAGAGCGAGTCACGCTGACCCTGAACGAGGATTGATCCCGTAGGTCTCCCGCCCGTCTTCAACCTCCTATCGGAGGTCTCATCCCGTTGGGCGTAGCGCCGCGCAAAGCGCGGCGCCCGGCCCAAGGCCGCAAAGGGGAACCGGCGAAACCGATGCTTCTGCGAGCGCGGAGCACCCAGGGTCACAGGGCCAGCTATTCGTATTTCTCCAAAAACGCCTCAGCCTCTAGTTTGCGAAAATCCGGCAATGCGTCACGCAAGCGGCTGTTGTCCCAGTCCCACCAGGCCAACTGCTCCATCCGATCCGCAACCGCTTGTGGGAACCTGGGGCGGAGTGGTTGGGCCGCCACCCCAGCAACGATCATGTAGGGCGGCACGTCTTTGGTCACCAGCGCCCCGGATGCGATGACCGCACCATTACCGATTGTCACCTCGGGCTTGATGATCGCTCCGTGACCGATCCATGTGTCATGCCCGATAAATGCGATCCGGCTTGCGCGATGGGCAAACCACTCCGCATCATCCTCGGCATCGTCCCAATAGTCAGCCGACCGATAGCTAAAATGATGCAGCGAGGCCTTTTGCAACGGGTGATCCGTAGCGCCGATCCGGGTAAAGCTGGCAATGTTCGAAAACTTACCGATCCTTGCATTAGCGATGTCGCAGGTCCGGTCGCAATAGGAATAGTCGCCCCAGACCGCGTTGGCGATCCGGCTGCCGGTGCCAATCTCGACAAATGCACCAAAGCTGCTGTTGGTAATCTGGCAATCGGGATGGATGAACGGTTCATCCGCGCGCAATCGTGCCATAGTCCTGACCTTTCAAGCTGCGCTCACGGCAGAATAAAATCTTTGGTTTTCGCGTTGCTCGGCTTGCTCTTCTTGCCGCTGTCGCCCTGGATCAAACGACGCCGTAACCAGCCCGAGAACCAATCCATCAACATCACCATGAGAATGATCAGAACGATGTAATAGGCGACCTCTTCCCAATCTTTCTGAGTGATGATCGCCTGCGTCAGCAACAGACCAATGCCGCCGCCAGTAATCGCGCCAATTATGGTCGCGCTGCGGGTGTTGGATTCGAGAAAGTACAAAAGCTGGCTCAACAGCACGGGAGTGATCTGTGGGATCACGCCAAAGCGATAGCGCTGCGGCGCATTCGCACCGGTCGACTGCACGCCCTCGATCTGCTTCTCATCCACATTCTCCAGCGCTTCTGAGAATATCTTGCCGAATGTCCCGGTATCGGTCACCAGAATTGCCAGCGCTCCGGTCAACGGCCCTGGGCCGAAGGCCCGTGCCAGAACAACGGTCCAGATCAAGGCGTCCACACCGCGTACAAAGTCGAACACCCGCCGTGTGGCAAAGCGCACCGACCGCAAGGGGTTAAAGTTCCGCGTCGCCAGGAACGCCAGTGGCAAGGCGATAATCCCTGCCCCCATGGTGCCCAGAAACGCCATCAGGATCGTCTCAAAGATGGCCCAGGCCACATCCTGATGCCGCCAGATCTTGTTGGTCCAGAAATCGTTGAAAATAGCACCGGCCTCACCGGCGGTGGCGCGGCTGACCAACTCGGGGAAAGATTTGCCATAATACGGGCTGTCGAGGGTGAACCAAAACAGCTCCCACCCTGGGAAATAGCGAAACACTTCGGACCGGTTGCGGGTCACGGTCAGACGCCCGGCATCGGTGGTGATCGCCAGCCGATTTTTCGAGACATTGATCCAGTCTGGAACATCGCCCGCCGGTAACTCTGCTTGCACCCCAGAGGCCCGGCTGGGCGTAGCGCGCACGACGCCATAGCCAGGGATATCGTATTCGATTGTCTCGGGGCCGAATCGCACCAAGTGACCATCCTCCAGGTCAATGATCGTGGTTTCGCCCAACGCCACCCAGTCGGGTGCGGTCCCGTCAGGATAGGTTCCTTTGCGGTCCCCTTCGACCGCAAAGGACACGTCTCCATTGCGATTATCCCGCGTGACATGGGTTTTGTAGCTGTAGCTGTCGGCAACAAGCGTCTTGCCGTTTTCCCAATTTGCACGCCCGGCAATACCGGGCACGTCAAAGGCAAAGAACACATAAATCAGGTAAACAGCGACAAGGCCGGGCAACCCGAAATTCACGATCCATTTGCGGTTGAACAGACGACCGGCCTCGGCCTTGAGGTCATCTGTCGACAGATCAGTGGCAAAGGTCGTCATGCCGAAGCTCCTTTTTCCGACCCGTGGGTCAGGCGATCCCGCAGATAGCCGGACAGCTGATCCACGACCATGATTGTGACAAAAAGCAGAAGGAAGATGGCCGCGGCCTCGTCGTAGCGCCCCTGCCCCCATGACATCGCGTTGCGCAGCTCATAGCCCAGCCCGCCAGCACCGACGAAGCCAAGGATGGCCGAGGCACGGATGTTGATCTCGAACCGCAGCAAGGCATAGCTGACATAGTTCGGTCCGACCTGTGGGATCACGCCCAAATACATCCGTTGCGACCAGTTCGCGCCCACCGAATGCAGCCCCTCAATCGGCTTCAGCGAAGCGTTCTCGTTCACTTCCGAGAACAGCTTGCCCAATGCACCGGCGGTATGGATGGCAATCGCAATCATTGCCGGAACCGGACCGCCGCCGAGAATAAAGATCAAAACCAGCGCGATAACGATTTCAGGGATGGCCCTGCAGATATCGGAAATCCGACGAAACAATGGGATCAGAGATGGCCACTGCGCCATGCCCCGTGTCGACATCAGGGCAAGAAATGTCCCCGCAATCGTACCGATCAGGGTTGATGCTGCCGCGATATTGATCGTTTCGATCAAGGCCGGAAAGAACCGAACCAGATTTTCCGGCATCGCGCCGATCTTTTCCCACGCTTCCGAGAGGACCTCGGCCGGATAGTCGAAAATCCTGTGCCAGCCATCGACAAAACTGCCTGCGTTTCGATCATCGGCGGTGCGGAACCCTGCGGCCATCAGGGCCACAAACAGGATCAGGAGAATGCCACCATAGGCCCGTTTGCGCCGGGTCATTGCTGAGTATTCGTCGCGGATTTGGTCGACGCTGTGGGACCCTGCGGTCAGGTCTGTCATGGAATGCTCCTGAGAAAACGGGGCCCGGCAAGACACCGGACCCCGATCATGTGATGTGCAGGCTTAGTTGGACTTCAGCTTGCGCGCTTCGATGATGACCTCGTAGGCCTCATGCGTGATGGGATCAAAGCTCTTGGCTTCGCCTGCTGCCACGCCGTAGAAACATTCGCGGTCTTTTTCGTCCAGCGTGTTCCACAGCTCAGTGACCTGAACTTTGACATCTTCGGGCAAGGCCTTGCGCAGAACGACCGGGCCTTCCGGGATCGGCGCCGATTTCCAGATCTCGACCAGATCGTTCATGTCGACCAGACCGGCATCAACAGCGCGGCGCAGCGCGCCCGACTGATAGCCATCTTCCCAATCACCCAGGCCGTCGGCCCAGGTCACGCCGCCGTCAACGTCACCGTTGTTTACCGCAACGATAGTCTGTTCGTGACCGCCGGTGAACTTGACCTCACCGAAGTAATCGCCCGAGTCCATGGTGGCGCCGGTGGCCTGTGGGATCTCGATCGAAGGGATCAGGTAGCCCGAGGTCGAGTTCGGATCACCAAAACCAAAGGCCTTACCCTTCATGTCATCCAGCGAGGCGATGCCGCTGTCTTTGCGGGCAAAGCCTACCGAGTAATAGCCATAACCACCGTCGGTGTTGACCTTGACCAGAACCGGCTCAACCGCTTCGGGATCGCTCAGATAGGTTTTGGCGTAACCCGACGCACCCAACCAAGCGACGTCAATCGTGCCACCCAGCAGGCCCTGAATCACACCGTTATAATCGGCAGGGGCGAACAGCTTGGTCGGAACGCCCAGCAACTCTTCGGTGTATTCGCGCAGGCATTCGTTTTTGCTCATTCGGTCTTGGGCGTTTTCGCCGCCCAGAATACCAATGCGGAATTCGCTGATTTCCTGCGCCATAGCGGGCGCGGCCATGGCAGTGGTCGCAACAAGGGCAGCAATTAGGTTTTTCATCTGTCTCTCTCCAGGTTGATGTCCCCGACCTCTCATCGGGTCGGGCGATGAAAGGTGGTTGGGGTGGCTCAGATGGTGGCTTCGGCTTCCATCAGGGCCTTCTGGGTGGCGTCGAGCGTTTCGATCTCGGTCGAGGTTGCCTCTTCCGAGAAACTCGCATCGGCCCCATAGATCTCGCGGGCGACGCCGGTGGTCAGTTGTTCGGGCAACCCGTCAAAGACGATGCGGCCGTCGCGCATGCCGACAACGCGGTCGCAATAGCGGCGCGCGGTGTCCAGCGTGTGCAGGTTGGCGATGACCGTGCGGCCGTCCTCTTCGTGGATACGGCGCAGGGCCTGCATCACCACCTGGGCATTCATCGGGTCCAGCGATGCGATCGGCTCATCCGCTAGAATGATTTTGGGGTCCTGCATCAAAGCCCGCGCGATGGCGACACGCTGCTGCTGTCCACCCGACAGCGCCTCGGCCCGTTTCGGCGCATGTTCGGCGATGCCCAGACGATCCAGAATGTCGATGGCGCGGTGGATGTCCTCCATCGGGAACAGGTTGAACATGGTGGCCAGTGTCGATTGGCGGTTCAGTGTGCCATGCAGCACGTTCGTCACCACATCCATGCGCGGCACCAGATTGAACTGCTGAAAGATCATGGCGCATTCGGCCTGCCACGCCCGCTTCTCTCGCCCCTTCAACTGGGTGACATCGCGGCCTTCGAACAGGATCTTGCCTTCGCTGGAATCGGTCAGGCGATTGACCATCCGCAAAAGGGTGGATTTCCCGGCGCCGGATCGCCCGATGATGCCGATCATGCACGGCTTGTCTACATCCAAAGTCGCCGCATCCACGGCTATGTTTTCGCCGAAGCGTTTGGTCAGTTTGTCGATACGCAGCACAGGCCACCCCCAATTCGTCTTGGCGGTCAGCTACAGCCACTGTTCAACGGCTGTGTGTCAGTAAGGTGAAAGTTTTGTTACGGCGCGATTGTCGCGGGGGCTATCCATCATCTGACCTCAACGCTATACGCATCCTCAACTGTTCAGATGACACGAGGCCACCATGAGCTTTGACCGCACTATCAAGATCGCCCCGTCGATCCTGTCCGCCGATTTCGCCAATTTCGGTGCCGAGATTCAGGCCATCGAGGCGCAGGGCGCCGACTGGGTGCATATCGACGTGATGGATGGCCATTTTGTCCCCAACCTGACCTTTGGTCCACCCGCCGTCAAAGCCTTTCGTCCGCATGTCAAAACGGTGATGGACGTGCATCTGATGATCACCCCAGTCGATCCCTACATTCAGGCCTATGCGGATGCTGGGGCCGATGTCCTGACCGCCCATATCGAGGCAGGGCCGCATTCGCACCGCACCTTGCAGGCCATCCGCGCTGCAGGAATGAAGGCCGGTATCGCGCTGAACCCGGGCACTCCGGCCGAAGCGGTGGAGCACCTGTTGGATCTGACCGATCTCATCTGCGTTATGACCGTAAACCCCGGCTTTGGCGGCCAGAAGTTCATCGACATGACCAGCAAAATCCGCCGCCTGCGCCAGATGATTGGCGACCGTCCCGTCCATATTGAGATTGATGGCGGCGTTGATCCAAACACCGCCCCGGTGGTCGCGGCCGCAGGCGCCGACGTTCTGGTTGCCGGCTCAGCTGTGTTCAAAGGTGGATCGGTAGATCAGCCCGGGGTCTATGGCGACAACATCCGCGCCGTGCGGGCCGCTGCGAATTCCGCGCTGTAACTCATTATTCCTGGCGCATGCCCGAAATCACCCTGTGCATGAGGTCCAGAAACTGACGTTGTTCCTCGGCGTTCAGCCCCGCAAGCGCCTGCGCGTTTACAGTCTGGGCGGCCTCATATGCCTCCGCGCGTATCCCTGACGCCTTTTCGGTCAACCAGATCAGCTGAGCTCTGGCATCGGTTGGGTTTTTGGTTCTCTTGACCAAACTGTCCCGCTCCATCCGGTTGAGCGTGTTGGCCAACGTCGCCTGCTCGACGTCGATTTTGCCAAGCAGCTCTTTTTGCGACACGCCGTCCTTTTGCCAAAGCTCCAGCAAAATAGGGAATTGCCCAACGACGATCCCCAAAGGAGAGATACGCTGCTGCAGGTCCCGGGCAAACAAGCGCGCCATGTGATTGACCAGATATCCGGCAGAGTCTTCTTTCGTGAAATCCATGTCGGATAAATACACTTGCATAGCATGCTATGCAATATTATATAGCTTGCTATGTTATTTTCTGAAAGAGGATCAAAGAATGGCACGCATCGTAGAACTGGACGAAATCGCAACCCTGGCTGACCAGATGGAAACCGAGGAAGGCCCCGTCGTTCTGATCAACCTGTTCACGGTTGACGCCAAGGACGAAGACGCCCTGCTGACCGCCTGGTCCCACGACGCGGATTTCATGAAATCGCAACCGGGATACATCTCGACGCAACTGCACAAAGGCATCGCCAACAGCGCGACCTTCGTGAACTATGCTGTCTGGCAAGATGTGAAGAGTTTCCGTCAGGCCTTTACCAATCCTGAATTCCAAAGCCGTATCGCCGACTACCCGGACAGCGCAGTGACGCGACCACATCTTCTGCGCAAGCTGACGGTCGACAACCACTGTGTTGCCTAAGGCAAAAAGTGGAGGCGACCCATGATCAGAACAATCCACCCCATCGCTGGAGTTATCGGATTTCTAACAATCCTGACATTCTGGACATCTACTTTGTACAGCGAGATCTTCGCTTCCCACGCGACCGTGGCATCAGTAAAAACCATGATCGTCTATGGCCTGTTCTTGCTGGTCCCGGCCATGGTAATTGTCGGCGCCACAGGAATGTCGATGGGAAGCCGGCGCAAAGATGCTTCGGCATTGGCCAAAAAGAAAAGAATGCCGATCATCGCAGCCAACGGCCTGCTTATTCTGGTACCCGCAGCACTCTACCTGAAAGCAAAGGCCGGAGCCGGGGCCTTCGACACCAGCTTCTACCTTGTTCAGGTCATCGAATTGGTCGCTGGTGCCACCAATCTGACATTGATGGGTATGAGTATCCGTGACGGCCGGGCAATGACCGCGCGCAGGCGCAGTCAGTCCCAGAAATAAAGATGCATTCCAAACAGAAAAAGCCCGCCCCCGTTTGGGGCGGGCTTTTTTTGTTTCGACGGTTAGGTCTGAGACTATTCGACGAACGATCTCATCACCGCCTCCGATCACTCAACGCTCTTTGGTGTACGACATGGGCGCGTCGCGGGCTTGTCGAGATCAAACGAGAAAGGGCGCCGGATGGGCGCCCTTTCCATTTGATCATTCGCTTGCGCGAATTACTCGACGATTTTCGACACAACGCCGGCGCCGACGGTGCGGCCGCCTTCGCGGATGGCGAAACGCAGGCCGTTTTCCATCGCGATCGGTGCGATCAGCTCAACCTCGAACGACACGTTGTCGCCGGGCATAACCATCTCGGTGCCAGCTGCCAGGGTCACGGTGCCGGTCACGTCAGTTGTACGGAAGTAGAACTGCGGACGGTAGTTCGCGAAGAACGGCGTGTGACGGCCACCCTCTTCCTTGGTCAGGATATAGGCTTCGGCTTCGAACTTGGTGTGCGGTGTAACCGAACCCGGCTTACACAGAACCTGGCCACGCTCAAC
>NZ_JBXWMQ010000013.1:0-98829 GCF_059609905.1 Ruegeria sp. YTSA226 | reverse complement strand
GTGGCCCGTTCGTCTATCGGTTAGGACGCCAGGTTTTCAACCTGGAAAGAGGGGTTCGATTCCCCTACGGGCTACCACTTCATCACACTCCGAACTTTTCCTGACACAGGGCCTGTACTTGCGCCCAGACGGATTTGAATTCCGGCGTGTTTTCGGCGGCATAGTGGAAGTTCTTCATCAATCCCGTAAGCTGAGTGAAGACCTGGCGTACCTCGGCCTTGTCGGCGAACTGCGCGGTGGATTGAGTGACGCCATAGACCAGTTTGAACGTCATCTTCTGACGCTCTAGCGGCACCGACGCATCCACCGGGTCAAAGGCATCCTGCTGCAGATAGACCATGTCGACAAACAGCGCCTTTTGCTGAGTCACAAAATCCTCGATCGTGACCCCTTCCTCGCCGGTCACCTGCATCATCTGGTCAACCTGTTCACCCCTTTCGATCAATGCCAGCAAGTCGCGCACTTTGCCCGTCCATCCGGCTTCGGCGTTGGTGTCGTACCAGTCCGAGAGCTGTTCCAGATAACGCGACCAGCTGAGCATCGGATCGACCGCAGGATAGAACCGCTTATAGGCGCGTTCGGACGACAGGCCGAGGAAACACTTCACCGTGGACAGCGTCGATTGCGTGACCGGTTCATCAAAGTTCCCACCTGCCGGTGACACGGTCCCGATCAGGGTCAGGCTGCCGGTGTCCCCATCATTGGTCTTCATCGCTCCGGCGCGTTCGTACAACCCCTTGATCGAGCTTTCGAGATAGGCGGGAAAGCCCTCTTCCCCCGGAATTTCTTCGAGCTTGCCGGAGGTCTCGCGCATGGCCTGAGCCCAGCGGCTGGTACTGTCCGCAATCAGCAGCACGTCGTACCCCATCTGGCGGTAATATTCGCCCAGGGTGATCCCGGTGAATATAGACGCCTCGCGCGCGGCTACGGGCATCGAGGAGGTGTTGCAGATGATGATCGTCCGGTCCATCAGACTGCCGCCAGTGGTCGGGTCGGTCATCTTCGGGAATTCCGCAATCGTCTCGACAACCTCACCCGCGCGTTCACCACAGGCCACCACGATCACGATGTCCACCTTGGCGTTGCGTGCAATCAGGTTCTGCAGCACCGTCTTGCCTGCGCCAAACGGACCGGGAATACAGGCCGTCCCACCGCGGGCTATCGGAAAGAACGTGTCGATCAGGCGCTGAGAGGTCAGGACAGGTTCGGTTGGATAGAGCCGCTCGGACAAGGTGCGTTTCAGAACGTTTTCCGGCAAAGCCCGCCGTACCGGCCATTTCTGCGACAGGGTCAGCGTGTGCTCACCCCCCTGTGCATCTTCAAGCCGCGCGACGATATCATGGATCATGGCCGCACCCTTCTGAACCCAAATGACTTTGTAGTCCCCAACCCAATTAAAGGGCAGCATGATCTTATGGATGAAATGCCCCTCGGGCACCGCCCCGATGCTGTCGCCTGCTGTGACCGTGTCGCCCACCTTGACCGATGGGGTAAACGACCACTTTGCCTGAGTGTCCAGCGGCGCAACGTCCGCCCCACGCGGCAGAAAGATTCCGAATTCTGCCGCCACTTTGGCCAAAGGCGACTGCAAGCCGTCAAACACCTGCCCCAACAGCCCAGGACCAAGTTCGACCGAGAGCAGCTGCCCGGATTGTTCGACCGGGTCGCCCACGGCGACGCCATCAGTGCTTTCGTAAACCTGCACATCGGCAGTGTCGCCCCGCACCCGTAACACTTCGGCTTTCAGACGTTCCTGACGTCCACCGGGGCCGGGCCGCGTGGGCAGAATGAAAACGACCTCATTCTTGACCAGCTGTCCGGGATGGCCTGTGGCATCAGGGTTCGCCTGAATTTGTACCAGCCCTTCCTGTACCGAGACGACGCGGGCAGTAGAGGTCTGCGTGGCGGAGGTTGGGGCTGTCATGCGCTTACTCCCTCAAAATCCAAGTCGATCGCACTTGCCATGGCGTGTTGCGCCAGTTTCTCAAAGCGCGTTGCCGCGTCACGCGCATTGCTTTGCGCCCAGCGATCAAAAATATTCCAGATCAGAACATAAATCGCCACGGCTTCGAAATCGAACAGATGGCGCGCGGCGTAGCGTTTCAGTTGCATATGGCTGACCGACAAAAGCAACCGTTCAAGCCCCAGGGGGTCATCGACATCCAGCAAGTGTTTGGCTTCTTTGATCCAGGGCATTGGGGTTTCCAGCCGAAAGGAAGGGTCGCCCCAGTTGGCTGGAATGTGTCGGCTCCAGCGTCCAATGCCATAGACGCCACTAGGTGCAGCACCCCCCTGTTTGCGCAGGCGCAGCGCGGCAACCGCAGTCCTCAAATCCATCCGTTCCATGAACAGCTTGCGCAAGGTCGGTTGTGGAATGTGCCGGAGCGCTTCTTTGCATCGCTCAATGGTCTGTGCATCCGAGACGTTCATATCATAGTTGTTCCAGTTCAGAGCGTGTTCCATTACCTCCAGAACCCGCGCATCCGCTGGTGTCAGCGCCCGCAAGCGCCGGTCCAGCCTGAGCCGCGACAGTGGAGGTTGTTTGGCGATGAACAACCGTTCCGAGCCCGGCAGGCTGCTGATCAGCGCGATATAGGCGTCAGGGTCCGACATGTTACCGGATCACACCTTCCAAAACAGCACGAAAGCGCGGCTGCAAATGTTCCATTAACAACGAGGCGACGGCCTTATCGGTCAGATCCAGAACAACCCCCTGTTCATCAGCCCGGATGCGGATGCCATTCTGGGTGTCATCCGCGCTGTGCAGCTCAACCTGTTCCTTCAGCATTTCAGCCGTCAGTCCCAGAACGTAACGCGTCAGCTTTCCCGACTGAATATCATCGGCGTTTTGTTTGATGTCATCCTGAGTGGCGACACTGGGGGGCAGTATGACTTGCGCAGGCCCTTCCAATCTGGCGTCTGACGCGGCGCGACCGACGACCTCAAGGACCATTTGTTTCAGCAGTTCAGGATCAGTCATTTCTTGGGTGACCAGCCGTTCAACATCCTTGCGAAATCGATCTGTCAGACCGGCCTTCATTGTAAGCACCGCATCACGCATCGCTGTGTTCAGCGCCTCTTCTCCGGCTGTGCGATAATTATCCGCCTCGGCACGGGCCTTTTTCCGATACTCATCTACGTCGCGCTTGGCATCGGCAAGAATTTTGGCCGCCTCGGCTTTGGCATCAGCGCGCAGCTTGTCTGCATCGGCCTGACCGGCAGCCACACCATCGCTGCGCAGCTTGTCGATCAGCGCATCCACCCCATGCGAAATCATCCCGTCCTGTGCCATCAGCTAATCCCCGCGCTGATGACCAAAGCAAAGACAAAGGCAAATACGCCAAAGCCCTCGATGATTGCAGCCGGCGCAAGTGCCAGGCCAAAAATCTCGGGCTTTTCCTTGGTTGCGTTAATCGCTGCAGCACAGGCCCTTCCCTGCCAGATGCCGCAATACATCAGGGCGATGCCCGACAGAATGCCGATCCCGAACAGCCCGCCTGCATTTTCAGGCGTCACATCGCGGTTCAGTGTAAACATGATGACAATGCCGTAGATCACCATGGTCGAGGGAAAGGCCGACACGCCGATGAACCGGCCATACCCGCCTTCGGTTTCCGTCATCGCTCCGATACTGGCCTGTCCAGCAATGGAACAGCCAATCGCGCTTGCTGCGGCGCCCAGCGCCATGGGGGCATAGATTCCCAACCAGCCCAATGTAAGTACAAGCTCATTCATTCCTGAACCTCCTTGCGGGCGAACGGGCGAAAGACGATGCCTTCATCCGGCAGACCCCATTTAAAGAATTCGATGTAATTGAGACGTAATCCGTGAACGACGCCACTCATCATGGCGAGCGCGAAATTGAGGATGTGCCCGGCGATCAGGATCAGCACGCCAAACAGAAGGCCCAGCCCTTTCAGGGACTGCATCACCGAGACCGCCAGATCGTTGAACGTGATCGCCAGTGAGGCCGAGGCCAATCCCAGTGCAAACAGGCGCATATAGCTAAGAACATCTCCAAAGGCGCCCATCGCCCCGGCCAACCCCTGTACCCCTTCTATAAGGCGCCAAAGCCAGTCTGACGGTTTGGCAATCTTGCGCTCGCTGGTGAACAGAAGGATCGCCAAAGCGCCTGCGATCATAATCGCAGCACCCGCTGCTGTGGGTCCCCCTTTCATATAGCTCAGCCACAGTATGAACCCGCCGATCAACACCGCGATCCAGCCAAGATTGGCAACGGAACTGCGCCGCCCCCAAGACGCGCGTGCTGCAAGCGCATTCGCCAATATCAGGTGCAGAACGCCGACCACGATTGAAATCATCATCATCGAGTCGAAATTGTTCAGGTCCAACAGCTTGAGTTTCCCCCAAATCGTGCCCGAGGCCGGGGAAGCGCCAAAATAGCTTCCAACCAAAATCCCGTACAGGACCGTCGCGCCCGAGATGATCAAACCATAAAGCCGCCACGATCTTTTCGCCGGTGTATTGTCGAGACGTTTCCAGAAGGCCAACAGCCCCAGCAGGATAACCAGGCCATAGCCGGCATCCGCAACGATCATCGCAAAGAAGATCGCAAACGAGACGGACACGATTATGCTGGGGTCCCATTCTCGGTACCCGGGAACCTGATAGAACAGGGCAAGGTCCACCGCTGCACTGCGATTTTCCGGCTGCTCAAGCAGCGTCGGAGGCATCTCGTTCGGGCCCGGGTCTTCGATCAAAACAGCGGCGTTCTGCGAATTGGCCATGTCCAGGACAGCCTCGACCTGATCGCTGGGCACCCAACCCTGCAAGGCAAACACTTTGCCTTCGTCGCGGACCTTTTGCGTGGCATGGGCCAGTTCGGCTGCGCTTTCGGCGGCGGCAAGATTACGCCGCATCAACGTCAGAAAACGGGTCTGCCCGATACGCTCGGCTTCCAGCGCCTCAATGGCGATTTCGGCCTCTTCCAGCTGAGCTTCAAGCTCGTGAATGGGCAACGAACCCGTATGGGTGCGCGGCACTGGAAGGATGTCGTCTTCGGGATCTTCCGGGGCGATCAGAACGGCGTAGAGAAACCGGTGATCCTCTTGCAGGATGGCCCAGGGCAACTGAAGCTCCGCCAGTGCCTCACGGTGTTTTAGCGGCAGTTGATAGAACCAAAGCCGGTTGCCTGCCAACACATCACTCGGCGGAAAATCCAGATCTCCCCACGGGCGCACCTGAGCGATCCGGTGGGCCAAAAAATCCCGGTGGTCGGTCATATCCCTTATGCGCTGCATCAAGTCCAGGACTTCACCGACGAACTGGTCCATATCAAAACCAGAATCGCGCCGAACCTGACGGCGCGTTTCCGACGATTCCTTCAAAAACCGCAATGCTTTATACGCATCTCGGGCTCCACGCTCGTTGATCCGCTCTGGCTCTGCCGGCGGCGGTGCCAAAGGTAAAACATGCATGCATCCCAATGTCTGCAGCGCGCCCAGAGTGTCCCCCTTGTTCGCGGCGCGGCCGACCAAAGACAGTTTTTTCAGCCTTGCAACACTCATGCCGCAACCTCCTTCGCATGTTTGCGTTTGGAGATTTTCGAGCGCACAACGGATTGCATCTGTTCATCGCTCAGATAGATGCGGATTTTCTTGATGTTGGCCCTGGCGCGCGGGATCAACACCTTCTCGAACAGATTGACGCGCTGGGTGATCGTGGCCACTGATTTGTCAAAAATCCTGACCCTTTCTTCGGCCACTTTCACGCGCAATCGAGCTTCGATCATGTCATGCAACAAACGCGCCACTGCATCCACCCAATGTGGCTTGGCCAAAAGGGAATACGGACGTACCGCGACCTCGATTCGGTCCAGATCGGGCATGGTAACGCCAACCACGTTGACCTTCTTCAGCCGGTAATCCTTTAGTTCGACCAACCCTTCCAGATCGACACCTAGTTGCGCCAGCATGGGCAGCTTTTCCCCGACCTGCCGTGCCAAGCGCGTCACCTCCTCCTGCAGGTACTGCACATTTTTACGTGCCTTGGCCCGTTCAGCCATCAGTTGCTGACGCTTCAGGTCCAAAGACGGCAAGAACCGCTCATAGCTTTTCAGCTGCGTCTGCTCGCGCGCAAGCGACGATTTATTCAGCTGCAACCGCGCCATGTGCATCCTTTGGGAAGTATTTGCCGATCAGATCCTGCTTCATCAGCAACTGCTCGGGGGCAAAGCATTCAGCTAGTGTCTTCCATCCCAGATCTAGCGCATCCTCCAGCGGGATCGAGACGTTGATGTCCATAAAGCGTTTGCGGAACAAAGCGCCGAATTTCAGCAACTGGTTGTCATAATCCGATAGGTCAAACGCCATGGCCTGTTTCTGCGCGGCATCTCGGCTTTCGGAATAGAACCGGATCATCGTGTTCATGATCTGGCCGTGGTCTTCGCGTGTGGTTTTGCCGATTACATTCTGCTTGAGGCGCGACAAACTGCCGAACGGGTCGATCACCCCGGAATGCAGGTAAAACTGGCCTTCGGTGATATATCCGGTGTTGTCCGGCACCGGATGCGTCACGTCATTCCCGGGCATGGTTGTGACAGTCAGCACAGTAACCGATCCACCCTTGGCATAGTCGCAAGCTTTCTCATACCGTCGTGCCAGTTGCGAGTAGAGATCGCCCATATATCCACGCTGCGATGGGACGCGTTCCTGACTGATCCCAACCTCTTTCATCGCATCGGCATAGGCGGTCATATCCGTCAGGAGGACCAGAACACGTTTGCCCTCTTCCACAGCGAATTTCTCGGCAACGGCCAGCGCCATATCCGGCACCAGCAGGCGTTCGACCAACGGGTCCATGGCCTGATTGACGAACATCACGGTCCGCGAGAACACGCCCGCATCCTCGAACGAGGTTCTGAACGTGTGGTAGTCGTCAAAAATCAGCCCTAGCCCGCCAAACACAACAATATCCGCATCCGCCTGAATGCCGATGCGGCTGAGAAACGCGTTGAACGGCTCGCCGGATACCGAAAAAATTGGGATCTTCTGGCTTTCGACCAGCGTATTGAACACGTCGATCATCGGCACATCCGTGCGAATCATCTTGTTGGGAACCGACCGCTCAACCGGGTTCACCGTTGGTCCCCCAATGTCGATGCGCGGTTCGGCAGACAAGTCTGGGCCGCCGTCAATCGCCTCGCCTGCGCCGTCAAACACCCGGCCCAGAATATTGGCCGAATACGGGGTTTGCATCGGATGACCAAGGAACGTTGCTGTCGCCTCGGTCGAAATCCCCTTGGTACCCGAGAACACTTGCAAGGTTATCACATCGCGGTCGATGAAGATGACTTGTGCCAGCGTTCTGTGCCCATCGACGGTTTCGATCACGGCCAGATCGTTGAAACGCACCGTCGCGTCAGCGGACCCGTCACTCGGAACTTTTATCTTTAGCGTATCCCCCACGATCTCGAGAACGCGGGTAAATTTCAGAAGACTTCGGGACATTTCTGATCCTCATAGCCTGAAAACTTGATTGAACTCAAATCGTTCAGCAAACGGTCACAAAAGTCTGCTTTTCAAATCGACCCGCATCACAGCGTCTGCCGAAAAACCATGCGCGCGACCCTGCATTCAAGGGGTCTGCGAACTGAAATTAATGGGCAAATGGTGCTTTAAAACATGATATAAATCAATTCATTTTCAGAAATTTTTCCCGGCCATCACCTCAATTACTAAAAATTTAGTTTGACACGCAGGAGGCAAATCGCTGATGCTGATCGTCATCCGGTCTGCGCCGGATCACATTATCTTTGGGAGGAAACAGATGCGGAGACATCTACTTTCCGCAGTGGCGGCGGCTGCCGTCATTGCGGGGCACGGTCCCGTTTGGGCCGACGAAGCCGCAGCACAACGCTGGATCGACGACGAATTCCAGCCATCAACCCTGTCGAAAGACGAGCAGATGGCCGAGATGCAATGGTTCATCGAAGCTGCACAGCCTTACAATGGCATGGAAATCAACGTCCTGTCCGAAGGCATCCCTACGCACTCTTACGAATCTGAGGTTCTGACCAAGGCGTTCGAAGAAATTACCGGCATCAAGGTCAATCACCAGATTCTGGGTGAAGGCGAAGTAGTTCAAGCCGTTCAAACCCAGCTGCAAACAGGTCGGAACCTGTATGACGGCTACGTGAACGACAGTGACCTGATCGGCACCCACTCGCGTCTGCAGTTGGCGTATCCGCTGACCGACATGATGGGTGGCGACTGGGCGGGCACGACCTCTCCGACGCTGGATCTGGATGACTTCATGGGCATTCAGTTCACCACCGGTCCGGATGGCAAGCTGTATCAGCTGCCTGATCAGCAGTTTGCGAACCTCTACTGGTTCCGCAAGGATTGGTTCGACGATGAGGCAAACAAAGCCGCGTTCAAAGAGAAGTACGGCTATGATCTGGGTGTTCCGGTCAACTGGTCCGCTTACGAAGACATCGCCGATTTCTTTACCAACGATGTGAAAGAAGTCGACGGTACCGCGATCTATGGCCACATGGATTACGGCAAGCGCGCGCCTGACCTTGGCTGGCGTATGACCGACGCTTGGCTGTCGATGGCTGGTGCTGGCGACAAGGGTGAGCCGAACGGCATCCCCGTTGACGAATGGGGCATCCGCATGGAAGCGGGCACCTGTAACCCTGTTGGCGCATCTGTGTCGCGCGGCGGTGCTGCGAACGGTCCAGCTGCGGTCTATGCGATCCGCAAATGGGACGAATGGCTGCGCAACTATGCACCTCCAGGTGCCGCGTCTTATGACTTCTACCAGTCGCTGCCGGCGCTTAGCCAAGGCAACGTGGCCCAGCAAATCTTCTGGTACACCGCCTTTACCGCCGACATGGTGAAGCCGAAGTCCGAAGGCAACAACACCGTCGACGACGAAGGCACACCGCTTTGGCGGATGGCGCCGAGCCCGCATGGCCCCTATTGGGAAGATGGTCAGAAGGTTGGGTATCAGGACGTGGGATCCTGGACTTTCCTGAAGTCGACCCCTGCGGATCGTGCTCAGGCGGCTTGGCTGTATGCCCAGTTCGTGACATCCAAGACGGTCGACGTGAAGAAGTCCCATGTGGGTCTGACTTTCATTCGCGACAGCTCGGTCAACCACGAGTCGTTCACCGAACGCGCGCCCAAGCTGGGTGGTCTGGTCGAGTTCTATCGCTCACCTGACCGCGTGGCATGGTCGCCGACCGGCATCAACGTGCCGGATTATCCGAAGCTGGCCCAGATCTGGTGGCAGCAGATTGGTGACGTGAACTCGGGTGCCTTCACTCCGCAAGAAGCGATGGATCGTCTGGCCGAAGAGATGGACATCACAATGGGCCGGATGCAGGCCGCGGATGAAAGCGCCGGTGTCTACGGCGGTTGTGGTCCGCGCTTGAACGAGCCGCAGGATGCGTCCTTCTGGCTGGAAAAGCCGGGTTCGCCAAAAGCCAAGCTGGAGAACGAAAAGCCGCAAGGCCAGACCGTCAACTATGACGAACTGGTTCAGCGCTGGCAGTCCCAGTAAGCGTAAACTCGTAGGCCGGGCTCAGACCCGGCCTACCCCCAAATACCCCCAGAGAACACCAGATGATCGAACTTCAAGACGCGACCAAACGGGTCGGCAACGTCATCCATATCAAACCCACGAATCTGACGCTGCAAACAGGCCATTTCAATGTGTTACTGGGTGCCACCGGTTCCGGGAAAACATCACTGATCAAGATGATGGCCGGACTGGATCCGATCGCCGCAGGCAAGGTCCTGATGGACGGTCAGGACGTGACTCGGCTGAATACGCAGAAGCGTAAGATTAGTCTGGTGCACCAGTTTTTCGTCAATTACCCCCATATGAGCGTTTTCGACAACATTGCCTCGCCCCTGCGCGTAGCAGGCATGGCGAAAAGCGAAATCGAAGGCCGCGTGGAAGAGGCCGCTGATCTGCTGCAGCTGCGCCCGATGCTGCAGCGCCGCCCGCACGAGCTGTCGGGTGGGCAACAACAACGCACCGCATTGGCCCGCGCGATTGCCAAGGAAAGCCGGGCCGTGTTCCTTGATGAACCTCTGGCCAATCTGGACTACAAACTGCGCGAAGAGCTACGCGAGCAACTTCCTGATCTTTTTGCCGGACGCGGGGCCGTTGTGGTCTATGCGACATCAGAGCCGGAAGAAGCATTGCTGCTCGGTGGTCATACCGCTCTGATGGCAGACGGCCGGGTCACCCAATTTGGGCCAACCGCTGATATCTACCGCAATCCGGAAAACATCGCTGCCGCACGTGTGTTCTCGGATCCGCCGATCAACGTCGCGCATATCACCGTCTCGGGTACACAGGCGCAACTTGCAGGGGGCGGTGGCTGGGCCGTCACCGGCATCGCAGACGGTGAATACACAGTGGCGGTACGCCCGCATCGTGTGACGCCCTTCCGCACGTCGGACGCAGATATAGAACTGACCGGGCGTGTGATCGTGACCGAGCTATCCGGATCTGACTCCAGTGCGCATTTCCAACATGGGAACGACGCATGGGTTTCATTGGCGGCGGGCGTACATCCCTATCAGGTTGGCGAAGACCATAGTTTCTATATGAATCCGGCTCATTGCCGGTATTTCGGCCAAGACGGCAAAAGGGTGGCCTGACATGGCACAGATCAAGCTTTCAAACCTTCGACACAGCTATATGCCATCGCCGCAAGGCCCCGAGGATTATGCGCTGAAGGAAATCGATGTCACTTGGCGCGATGGTGGGGCCTATGCGCTGCTGGGGCCTTCGGGCTGCGGCAAGTCTACGCTGCTGAACATCATCTCGGGCCTGCTGACACCTTCCGAGGGGCAGATCCTGTTTGATGACCGCGACGTGACCGCCCTGCCCCCTGATCAGCGCAACATTGCGCAGGTTTTTCAGTTTCCAGTGATCTACGACACGATGACCGTAGGCGAGAACCTAGCCTTTCCTCTGAAAAACCGGGGCGTTGACGCGGCAACCATCAAGCGGCGTGTTGATGAGATTGCCGAAATGCTGGATGTCGCGGATATGCTGGGCACCAAAGCCTCTGGCCTGAGCCCGGACAACAAGCAAAAAATCTCGATGGGGCGCGGACTGGTGCGCGATGACGTGAATGCGGTGATGTTTGATGAGCCGCTGACCGTGATCGACCCGCATCTGAAATGGAAACTGCGGTCCAAGTTGAAAGAGCTGCACCAGCGCGTAAAAGCCACAATGATCTACGTCACCCACGACCAGACCGAGGCGTTGACTTTTGCTGATGAAGTCGTGGTCATGCAGGATGGTGAAGTGGTTCAGATTGGTACGCCGGTTGAACTGTTCGAGCGGCCTCAGCATACATTCGTTGGTCACTTTATCGGCTCGCCCGGCATGAATGTCTTGCCCTGCGAGACCAAGGGCGATCGCGCTATTTTCGAAGGGCATGAGGTGGTCTTGGAAGGTCCGACCCATGGTGAAGGTGGTCGCACCGATCTAGGAATACGCCCGGAATATGTAGGCTTCGGCCAATCCGGCATACCGGCACATGTCACCAAAGTAGCCGATATCGGGCGCCATTACGTGGTCAGTGCCATGG
Source organism: Ruegeria sp. YTSA226 (assembly GCF_059609905.1). Classification (NCBI taxonomy): domain Bacteria; kingdom Pseudomonadati; phylum Pseudomonadota; class Alphaproteobacteria; order Rhodobacterales; family Roseobacteraceae; genus Ruegeria; species Ruegeria sp. YTSA226. The sequence goes on along the minus strand of NZ_JBXWMQ010000013.1, from coordinate 87,248 downwards.
TTGGGAACACACCGATCAAGGCCGTCACCGAACACAATGCGCCCGAACAAGGCTCGATGGTCTTTCTGCAATTCAAACCCGAGCAGTCCCGCGTCTATCGCGACGGCTGGATCGCAACGCAGGAGCGGGCCCAATGAGAACAATAAACCAAAGAGCATGGTTCTTTGTCTTGCCGGTTCTGGCACTGGTCGCGTTCAACGCGCTGGTGCCAATGATGACGGTGGTCAACTACTCGGTGCAGGAGACCTTCGGCAACAATCAGTTTTTCTGGGAAGGCCTGGGTTGGTTCGAACAGATCCTGCGGTCGGACCGGTTTCAGGCCGCACTTGGGCGACAGTTCCTGTTTACCTTCATGATCCTGATCATCGAGGTGCCCTTGGGCATCATCGTCGCGCTATCCATGCCGCGTAAAGGCTTTTGGGTGCCGGTCTGTCTGGTTCTGATGGCCCTGCCGATGCTGATACCGTGGAATGTGGTGGGCTCGATGTGGAACATCTTTACGCTGCCCAAGATCGGCCTGCTTGGATACTTCCTAAATGACGTTTTGGGCATCAACTATGACATGACCCAACAGCCTCTGTCGGCCTGGATCACTGTCATCATCATGGATGTCTGGCACTGGACTTCGCTGGTGGTTCTACTGTGCTATGCGGGTCTGGTTTCGATCCCGGACGCCTATTATCAGGCGGCCAAGATCGACGGTGCCAGCCCGTGGTCAGTGTTCCGGTATATCCAGTTACCCAAGATGAAGACGGTTCTGACAATCGCCATCCTGCTGCGGTTCATGGACAGTTTCAACATCTACACCGAACCCTTCGTTTTGACTGGCGGGGGTCCCGGAAACTCGACCACCTTACTGTCGATCGATCTTGTAAAGATCGCGCTGGGACAGTTCGACCTTGGCCCTGCGGCTGCGATGAGCTTGATCTATTTCGCCATCACACTGCTGGTCTCATGGGTCTTCTACACTCTGATGACAAAGGATGACGCCGAATGAAAAAGCGCTCCCTCATCCCGATCCTCTATATCGCGTTCCTGATGCTGCCGATCTATTGGCTAGTGGCGATGTCCTTCAAGACCACGAACGAGATCCTGTCGGGCTTTTCTCTGTTCCCGCAGACCTTTACGCTGGAAAATTACATCACGATCTTCACAGACCCGACGTGGTATTGGGGCTACATCAACTCGATCACCTATGTGACGTTGAACACGGTGCTTTCCGTCTGTGTCGCCCTGCCAGCGGCCTATGCGTTCTCACGCTATCGGTTCCTAGGGGACAAGCAGTTGTTCTTCTGGCTGCTGACCAACCGGATGGCACCGGCTGCGGTGTTCGCCTTGCCGTTCTTTCAGCTCTATTCGTCAATCCAGTTGTTTGACACCTATCTGGCGGTGGCGCTGGCGCATACGCTGTTCAACGTGCCGCTAGCGGTGTGGATTTTGGAAGGGTTCATGCGTGGCATCCCCAAGGAGTTGGACGAAACCGCTTATGTGGACGGGTATTCCTTCCCGCGCTTTTTCGTCACGATATTCCTGCCAAATATCAAAGCGGGCGTAGGCGTCGCGGCATTCTTCTGCTTCATGTTCTCATGGGTCGAAATGCTGTTGGCCAAGACTCTGACAGCGGTCGAGGCCAAACCCATCGCTGCCGTAATGACCCGAACCGCGTCCAGCGCCGGGTACGAATTGGGCCTGCTGGCCGCCGCCGGGACGCTGACCATCATCCCCGGCGCCATCGTCATCTGGTTTGTCCGCAACTACATCGCGCGTGGTTTCGCGATGGGGCGTGTATGAGGTTCGATATGCGTAAACTGCTTTTGATCCCCTTTCTGATCCCGGGTTCGGCCTTGGCGCAAGCACAGGCCGGGTGGGGAAGTGTAGGTCAGCCCGAAGAAAAAGAGTTTTCCTGGACTGCGCCCTTGTGGCCGGATTTCTGGATGGCTTGGACACCGGCGACCCTGGCCGTATTTGTCGGCATCTTTTCAGCCATTGCGCTGATCGGTCTGCTGGAAGGGTTCAAATTCCGCGACGGGATTGAACGGCGCGGCGTTCTGGGCTTGACCACCACATTGGGCGACCGGCTGTTCATCACATTGCTTGGGGCAGCTTACATTTTTCTGGCCTGGTTAGGGCTAGTCGGGCAACCGGTCTGGACACCGCTGTTCCTGTCCATCGGCTGGGGCGTTTTCGTGTTCTGGAAAGTTTAAGCTTTGCGAAACCATCAAAGAATGCTTGTCTGTCAGGCACAGGTAAAATGACGGCACTGGGATCAATGCGAAAGAAAAAGACGACAAACCTGCTGACCGAGGTCGAACTGGAGTTCATGAACGAACTCTGGGCTCTGGGTCAGGGCTCGGTGCGTGATGTACTGGACCGGCTGCCACCGGATCGGAACCTGGCCTATACGTCAGGGGCAACAATCCTTCGCATTCTTGACGAAAAAGGCTTTGTAGAAAGTCGCAAAAACGGCAAGACCCTGAGTTATACGCCGCTTCTGGAAAAGGATAGGTATCAGGCGCGCTCACTGCAGAACCTGTCACGAACCTTGTTCGATGACACACCAGCCACGCTGGTTGCACGGTTGGTAGATGACGCCGGTCTGAGCGAGGCAGATCTTGAGGATATTCGGGCATTGGTAGAGAGGAGACTGCAAAATGACAGCGGTTAAACCGGTTCTCGACGCATTTCTCGAACTGAATCTGGTTCTTGCCCTAGCAGCGATTGTATGGATCGCGGCAAGATACGTGGTTTCAATGACGCAGATGCGACACGGGTTTGTTGCACAGCTACGCGCATTGAAAATTCTGTGTCTTTGCGTCCTGCTCAGCCCCCTTTTGGCAATCGGGGCTGGTTTGGTCATGGCGATGTATTCCGTTGAAGGCGGGGTCGCCATTGGGGATCTTGCGGTTGCCGCCTATCTGCGTGGCGATATCGCCATGCCCGCCACCCAGTTCGAGGCCCTGCTCAATACCCGGCAAAGGTGGATCGAACAGACCCTTTCAGGCGAAAACCCGATTATATCGGCAATCTTGGTGGTAATGGCGCTCTATTCTGCGGTCTGCATCCTGCGCATTATCCGTGACGGGTTGGCAATCCGAGGCATTGTTCGCTCCAGCTATCTGTGGCGAAGCTCGGAAAAGGTCGATATCCGCCTGTCCGACCGGGTCACAGTCCCCTTCGCCGTTCGCGGTTTGTGGCGCAGGCATGTGGTATTGCCCAGCCATCTGCTCAACACCCCCAGCGATATGCGGTTTGCCCTTGCACACGAGCTGCAACATGTAAGGGCTGCCGATGTTGAATGGGAACTGGGGTTCGAGCTTTTGCGGCCGTTCCTGTTCTGGAACCCGGCATATCTGATTCTCAAGTTTCAATTCGATCGGCTGCGCGAGCTGGCCTGTGATCAATCCGTCGTTTCGCGCCGTGAAATCAACGCGGTCGAATACACGTCCTGCCTGCTGAACTATTGCTCCAATTCAGTAATGCGCGGCAGCCCGCGTGTATTGAACGTAGCATTGGTTAAAGGGGGCAAGGCCAAACGCGTCTTGCGTCAACGTGTGATTGCCCTGGCAGATGCCCCTGCAATCCAACCCACAATGCCCCCTCTGTTCTTTGCCTTAAGCGCGGCTTTTGCTGTGATATTGGCGTTAGGCGCTGCGTCATTGCAGCCTGTAGACGACTGGAGCCATGACAGGTTGATGCTGTCGACCGTTGTGAACCTTGAACGGTTGGAAGCCCGCAATCAGGGCAACTGACCCTTATTCGTGGGAAATATTTTCGAAGGATCTGCAGCGCGACGCACATTCTTGCAGCGAAGCCAATCCGCGTTTGCTGAAGAAAGAAATCGCAGGTTGCTTGGCGAAACAGGCTGAGTGGCGGTGCTGTCAGGCAAATTCGAACCAGTCTCAGTCTACCTCAGAAAGCTGAAAATTAGGCGAAACTAAATTGGCTCCACGCCGAAAGGGCGGCAGTTCAACTGAGTTTGAACTTGTCGCGTGAGTAAAGCTGCCGTTCATGATTGAAGTGACTATGGACGGAAGTGTTGTCTGCAGCAAACTTTTGCAAACACCGCATTTGCCGGAAGCAGAGCATCGCACGTTCTTTTCGCCGACGGAAGATGGGAATACTCAGCAAGATTGTTCTTCCAACGGTCGGTTTCTTGCCTTGAGGCATTTCCTATGACTTTCATCGCCGCGTCGTAAGAGTGCGACTTGTCAGTGACGACGAAACCTGACTGGCCCCATCGTTTCATCGCTGTCTTCAAGTGTAAAAGGGCCGCAACACGATCACGGCGCTTCGTGAAATAGATTTCCAGCACCTCGCCTTCATGGTCGGCTACCCGCCACAGGTGATATTGCTTGCCGTTGATCTTCAACAATAACCTTATTTAAATGCCGCCACCAGTTCGCGAAACATCGCATCCGATTTATGCGTTTTCGGCTAATTTCTGCGGCACAGATAGGGCCAAACCTATTCAACCAGAATCGAACATACACGATCACTGCTAGACGAATGATCTCAGGGTTGGTTTTGAAGCAACAAAAAAGTGAGCGTTTTTGTCATCAAGCGAAGCTACGAAACTGCCCTGCCTGTCTCAAGCCAATTTCCCCTGCACCACCCGTTCAAATGTTCAGGGCTTGCGGATCGAATGGCACAAGAATCTCCTGATTTTCTGTACCTCGGATCAAAAGTTGGTTTCCCAGAGTTTCAACTGCAATCACCCTGGCTCCACTACACCAACGAAGCGCCCCGATTACATGTGTAACCTCAACTTGGCGATCGGGGTTTAGATGAATGACGCCGTGATCGTTCGGGAAACTATTTTCGACATTTCCTAGGATGGGCGAAGCGGCCCCCTCCTCAACCCCAAGGCAGGCGAAGTGGCGGCTCGACCAAGGAGCATAATATCGACCACCGTTCGAATGCCACAACATCGTCATCGGCAAGGCCTGAGCCGATTTAAGCGACAGGAACATGTCGCCCTCCACGGGGCGAGTTACCGCGGTCCAACCCAATTTCTCTTCAGGCGAATCCAATCCAACAACAAAGTCTTCACTCTGTGGAGACCATGGGTAGTTTGACAGATTCACTTCGCGGTCTTTCCCGGGAAAAGACGCCAACGTTTGGCTTTCAGCCGGATATCTAAGCGCTGAATAGCCTAATGCCGGATCAACTTCCTGTTCAACCTTAGGCGTTCTCCAACACTGCTTTCGAGAGGTTTGAATGATCCCACCATTGGGCAAGGATACATTTGCGTGATTTGCAACCGGCATCGTGCCGTCGCCACCAATGAAAGTGTGACGCTGGTAGACGAATGGATGCTCAGGATGCAGTGTAATCTCTTTTTGCAGCCTAGCTCCATAGACCGTTCTGTCGAGCTCAGCGCGCAAATAGCTGTCGGTCTTTTCTTCTAGTCTCCAACGAGAGTTAGCTGGCCACCCATGCAGCGGCGATGTCCCCTCAGTTGACCCGAATGGGGCGCAGAAGAAATCACCGCCGAGTTTTTCCAAATGAGGTGCTATACCTTCGGGCATAACTTCGTCTGTGCCGACCCAAGGTGCGCGATGTAGTGGTGAAATCTCAGCGTCACCGTCGTACACACTGAAACTCTCGATCAACCCCAACTGCAAATCGAATGAAAGCCGGATGCCTGTTGCGGACAGCTCGATCACAAACCACTCCTAGCCCAAAAAATCATTCCACCAATACCATGACGCGACCATTTCCTACTCTGGTTTTGTAGGTGCGAAGATCTTCGCATACGGGCGCCCTCAAAGCTTTGCCCGTGCGATAGTCGAATAGCCCATTATGCTTGGGGCACTCTATCTCATTGTCCATCACCAGACCGTCCGATAAGTGCACTTGTTCGTGTGTACAGAGGCCGTCGGTGCAATAGAACTCATTGTCCAAACTGCGAACAATCAAGTAGGTTCTACCGTCGTGGTCCCAACGAATGAGATCTTCTTCCTCAACATCGTCTACGGCGCATGCGTCAACCCAAGGCATTACGTTCCTCCTCGATCACCAATTTCTAACCCCGTGTTTCTCTCCGGAACTGCCAAGTGAAAATGTTCCCGATATGGGCGGGCCGTCGGTGGGAGAGACTTTCGTATGGCGTAACTCGGGTCAACACGCTGCTTCATGACAGAACCCATCATTTCTTTGTAGCCGTCCCAAATCGAAGTATTCGGCGGCGGCAGATCATCCTTGATCAGATCATGAAGCGCTGGAAGAGAGTAATACGGAACCATCGGGAACATGTGATGCTCAATATGGTAATTCATGTTCCAGTAAACCCAACGGCTTATCGGGTTCATATAAAGTGTACGTGAATTTAAACGGTGATCAAGAACGTTCTCCGCAAGCCCTCCATGCTGAAGCAACCCCGTCATTACAAAATGCCAACACCCATAGACCCGAGGACCTCCGATCAAGAGTATGGGGATCAGGGATTTCCATGCGGCCCCGGAGACAAGCAAAACAAATGAAATCAACAAAACAGCGGCGTAGATCGCAATGTTAATCCGCGCCCAAAGGACCGCTTTGGGCCATTGGCTTTCCGGAATGTAATCCTGCTCTTCTTGCGACAAGTTCCCCATGGCATTTCGCATTAGAACTTTGAGTGAAGTCCAGGTCTCAAAAATCCCTACAAATGCAAGCGCCTTCAGGATCAGGTTGATCGGGTGCATCCACGCTATTTCCGGATCGCGGCCAACAATGAGTGTATCGGTGTGATGCCGCGCATGGCTCCAGCGCCAATTGACCGGGTTTCGCATAATCTGGAAGGACGCGATGTGGTACACGACGTCGTTCATCCATCGGGTTCGAAAGGCTGTTCCGTGTCCGCATTCGTGCCAACGGCTGTCGCAGGCCGAACCATACACGACACCGTAAGCAAACCAGAATGGCACGCAAAGCCAGCTGCCCCAGAAGTACAGCCCGCCAGCCGCAAATACAAAGTGCAAAGCGATCCAGATCACTGTGTCACGAATGGCCGGCGCATCCCTGCGCTTCATAAGCGATTTCAGCTTCTTACGAGGAACATCGCTGTGGTACCACTCTGCGGCCGAAAGACCGTTTTCTATCGCTTGACGCGTATTTACACCAGTCAGGGAATAATCCCGAACAGTGAGTTCAGAGCCAATGGGTGTGGTCGACTTACTCATTTCCCCTGTCTCCATCGCTCACAGCGCCTCCCGCTTCTTCCTAGACTATAGCAAAGGCGCCTGAATTTTGACTTCGCTAATTGGGCGGCGCAGAGCTCGCCCGTGTTACAAGCTCTACGGGAAGCGCTGATTTCATTGGAAGCGCTTTACCAGTGTTCGCCAACTGGCCCAGCAAAACCTCTGCCGCACGGCGTCCCAGTTGGTGTCGGTCCTGTCGGATTGTTGTCAGAGCCGGAACATAGGATCCTGACATTTCGATATCGTCGAAACCAACAACTGAAATGTCACCGGGCACCTTCAACCCACCCGCGACCAGCCCAGAAATCAACCCAAAGGCAACCATATCCGCAGCGCAGAACACCGCCGTTGGGCGCTCATCCATCGCAAGTATTCGTCTGGCGGCCTCATGTCCGGATTCCAGCGAAAAGTCTCCCCTGATAATCCACTCGGGCCGCGCTGGAAGCCCCAAGCGTGTCCGTTCTTCGACCACGCCCTTACGCCGAGCGGTCGTCAGAACATTCCCGTCGGGACCGGTAACATGCGCGATTTTTTTGTGGCCCAAATCATGCAGGTGCCTGATCGCCAATCGCGCACCTTCGGCGTTGTCGCTGGAAATCACCGGAAAGGCCTCGCCTTCCACCCATTCACACAAAAATACTATGCGGTCGCCCGCGCCGTATGTGACGCATTGCTGAAGTGCGGTCGAAGGAATGCCACCATCCAAAGAGATTGCGCCATCTATCCGGCCGTCTCGAAAGTACCCGGCAAGAGTTTCTTCCTGCAGCGGATTGCTTTCGGTATCGGCAATCAGAACTGCATAGTCCGAGCCCGCAAACCCCTCACTGATACCGGCAAGTATGCCCGAATAGAAAGGTTTGCCGAGGTTGGGAACAAGGATCAGTACGGCCCCCGCCCTTTTCATCCGCAGGTTTCGGGCTGCCTGATTAACGCGATATCCCGTCTCGCGAATAGCTTCCAAAACAGCAACACGTGTTGATTTTGACACCAGATCGGGATTGGACAGAACACGACTGACAGTGGCTGTCGACACCTGCGAAACACGTGCGACGTCCTGTATTGTGGCGGGTTTGGGTATCTTGCTCATTGCTTGGCAGTCGATTTCTGGCTTGACTCGAATCTCATGTGATGCCGATTATGTAATCGATTACACAATTTGGAAAGTAGGTTTTTCCCATAATGTAATCGATTGCAGTAACGATTTCGCCAAACGAGGGAAACTGATGGCATCCGAATTCAAACGCAACAAAAGCCAGGTTCTTTGATGGTTTCGAAGGTCACATTCGACTTTGCCGGGGCAAAGGTCCTGGTGATCGGTGCCAGCCGAGCCGGCATTGGTGCCGCTATTGCAAGAGAATTTCAGGACTCGGGTGCCACAGTGGAGATTACCGGTGTGGAACCGCAATGCGTCGAAGAGGACGCCGCCCGGTTTGACTACATTCAACTGGATGTAACCGACACCGACGAAGTCTACAATTTCGCAAGCACACGCGACCATATTGACGTCTTGGTAAACTGTGCGGCGGTGACTCGACGCGGTGAAGAAATGGCACCTGAGTTCTTTTCCCACGTGCTGGACGTAAATCTAACAGGGTCTTTTCGCTGCGCCGAAGCGCTGCACCCTGCCCTTTCGGTTGCGAAAGGGCGCGTCATAAATGTTGCCTCCATGTATGCGCGCTTTGGTTCACCGCTCAACCCAGCCTATGGCGCGTCAAAAGCCGGCGTGGAACAACTAACAAAATCACTGGCGATTGCGTGGGCCAAAGACGGTATTCGGGTGAACGCGATCGCGCCCGGGTTCATCGTGACCGAGCAATCGGCGAAAGCCCGAAAAGACGCCAGTTTCTCAACAGCTGTAGAAGCACGCACACCCTTGGCACGCTGGGGTCACCCAGAAGATATCGCTGGAACAGCCTTGTTTCTCGCATCCGATGCGGCAGCCTTTGTGACCGGTGCCTGCGTGATCGTGGACGGAGGGTATTCGGTTGTTTGACAGGAGTGCACGATGAGTGACTTCGCAAAAATCCGCGCTGCGGTGATCGGAACTGGCTTCATAGGAACAGTGCACGTTCAGGCGCTTCGGCGTCTGGGCGTGGACGTAAGAGGTGTTCTTGGGTCATCGCCAGAGCGCGGAAGGGAACGAGCGCGGGCAATGAGCGTAGCCCGGGCTTATGACTCTCTGGAGGATCTGTTGGCGGATGAAAACATCGATATAGTGCACGTAACGACCCCTAACCACGCACACTATCCGCAAGTGAAATCGATCCTAGCTGCGGGCAAACACGTCATCTGCGAGAAACCACTTGCCATGACGTCCGTAGAAAGCGCCGAGATGGTCGACCTAGCCAAGGCTTCTGGCAAGGTTGCAGCGGTTTGTTACAACATTCGCTTTTATCCGCTGAACCAACAAGCCCACGGCATGGTAATGGCCGGGGATCTGGGTGATATCCGTTTTGTTACCGGGCACTACCATCAGGACTGGCTTGCCAAACCTAGCGACTGGAACTGGCGGCTAGAAAGCGAAATGGGCGGCGCGCTGCGATCAGTTGGTGACATCGGAACGCACTGGGTTGACCTGACCAGCTTCGTCACCGGGTTGAAGGCGACCTCTGTCTTTGCTGAGCTGACAACCTTCCTTCCGGAACGCCAGAAACCTCTTGGCCCGGTTGAGACATTTACCAGCGGAACCGGCGAAACCGAAACTGTGCATATCGACACCGACGATGCTGCGATGATCCTTATCCGATATGAGAACGGAGCGCGGGCCGTGATGAGCACATCCCAGGTGAACATGGGTCGAAAGAACTCGTTGCAATGGGACATCGCCGGAGCAAATGCCAGTGCGGCTTGGGACAGTGAAACTCCTGATCATCTGTTCATTGGGCATCGTGACGCGCCCAACCAGACCCTGATGCGTGACTTCACCTTGATGAACAGTCCGGGGATCGCAGCCGCCACCTTGCCGCCCGGGCATGTCGAAGGGTTCGCAGATTCATTCTTCAACTTTTTCCGGGCGGTTTATGCCGACGTCATCGCGGGCGGGCGGCAACAAGGCAGCACATGGGCCACATTTGAGGACGGCCACTACGAGATGCAGTTCTGCGATGCAGTCGTGAAGTCGGCGAGTGAGAGCCGCTGGGTCGATTTGAGCGAGATTTGAGGGCGATGACATGAAACTGGGCTTACTGACTGCACCATTCGAAAACTCTCAATTGACTGAGGTGGCGGCCTGGGCCGGTTCCAATGGGTTTTCGGCGATGGAGGTCGCCTGCTGGCCATCGTCAGGTGGCGAACAACGGCGCTATGCGGGAACCAGCCACATCAACGTAGATGGCCTTTCTGCGGATCAGGGCACTGAAATTGTTGGGCAACTCGGCGATCAGGGGGTCGAGATTTCGGGTCTGGGGTACTATCCCAATCCGCTCCACGCCGATGAAGAGCATCGGGTTGAAGTTATTGGACATCTTAACAAAGTAATCACCGCCGCCGGTGTTATGGGCATCAAAGTTGTCAACACATTCGTCGGCGGAGATCGCACTCTGCATCTAGACGCGAACTGGGAGCGTGCCACTGAAATTTTCGATCCGATCGTGAAGCATGCACAAAACTCTGGTGTGCGTCTGTGCTTTGAGAACTGCCCGATGATCTTCAGCTATGACGAATGGCCCGGGGGTCACAACATTGCTTACTCGCCAAGAATCTGGCGGCGGATTTTTGAAGAATGGGGCGATGCGGTTGGCATGAACTTCGATCCTTCACATCTGATCTGGCAGTTCATCGATCAGACACGGTTCATCAAGGAGTTCGGTCCTCACATGGCTCATGTCCATGCCAAAGACGTGATGGTTGATGAGGACGGGCTTTATGACAACGGTGTGATGTCTACCGGCATGGGATGGCAAATCCCACGGCTTTGCGGGCTGGGCGATGTGGATTGGTCCGGTTTCTTTTCCGGCCTGTACCGCGCCGGTTACGACGGTCCGATCATTATCGAACATGAAGACAGGTTGTTCGAAGGGACTGACGAAAAGGTCAAGCGGGGTTTTCTGCTGGCCCGGGATGTCCTGTCACCATTCATCAAGTGAAGAAATTATCAAATTTGAAATGACTAAAACTGGGAGGAAACTAAAATGAAGAACCTACTTTATGGTGTTGCTGCTCTTGCAGTTTCAGCGTCTCTTTCAACTGTGGCGATGGCTGACGGGCACAAGCAATACACAATCGGAGTGTCCAACACCGTTCAAGGCAATGGCTGGCGCGAACAGATGATTTGCGCCATGCGTGCCCAAGCTCTGGTCGAAGCCGATGTGACAAACCTGATCGTCGCGCATCGCAACACTGATTCAGCCGGGCAACTGGAAGACATCAACAACCTCATCGAAGCGGGTGTAGACGCCATCGTGCTGAACCCATCCAACCCGGATGCTTTGAATTCGGCACTGGAAAAAGCAATGGCGCAAGATATCGTCATTGTTGCCGTGGATGCCGGTGTTTCGGCTGAAGGCGCCTACATTCTTTCGAACAATCAAGAAGAATACGCCTATCTTGGCGCCAAGTGGTTATTTGAACAGCTCGGTGGCAAAGGTGACGTTGTCTATATGCGAGGCATTGCTGGCGTCTCAGCCGATACTGACCGCGACAACGGCTTTAAACGCGCGTTGGCAGAACACCCCGATATCAATGTGGTGCATGAAGTTTTCACCGGCTGGCAGCAAGACCAGGGTAAGCAACAGATCTTTGATTACCTGGCCACCGGCATCCCGTTTGACGGTGTCTGGACCAGCGGCATCGACAACGTAATCGTCGATGCGTTCACCGAATCCGGGGCACCTTTGGTGCCGATCGTCGGCGCAGACAACGCAGGATTTGTTCAATATCTGACCGAGGTTGAGGGATTGAACGGCGCGGCCGTGACAAATCCTGGCTCAGTCGGCGGCGCAGGCATTGCTCTTGCTGTCGACATTCTTAACGGCAAGGCACCTGAGAACAAAACCGTTCTTGTAGATCCTGTGCTTTGGGAGAATGCGACGGACGCAGGCCGTGAAACGATCACAGCGGCTCAGAATCCTAACCTTGACCCAGAGTGGCCCGTATCAGTGACCGTTCCCGGCTGGACCGATTACACGATGGAACAAATTATCGACTGTAAGGGACCCGGCGAGGGCTGATCCGAATTGACTGGCCTTCCGCCTTTAGCTGGGCGGAAGGCAAATCCAACCCACTCGGCATTCAAGGACTTCCATGAGCAGCACACCACTTCTCGACGCGTCTGACGTGGCCAAAAGTTTTGGCGCCGTACGGGCGTTGACCAATGCGCACCTCACGGTTGCCGAAGGCGAGATCGTCGCCTTGATGGGCGCAAATGGTGCTGGCAAGTCCACTTTCGTCAAGATCATTACCGGTGCCCTTAAACCCGACACTGGACAGGTATTGATCAGAGGCAAACAAGCGTTTGTCGGAAGCCCCGCCGAGGCGCGCCGTTCCGGTTTGGTGCCGGTTTATCAAGAACCCTCACTCATTCCTGATCTCGACGTATCCGACAATCTTCGGCTGACAGACACACCTGTCGATCAGTTTCAAAACTGGGTTACAGAACTTGGTATCGAAGGTCTGAAACTATCGGCAATGATTGGCGACCTGCCACTTGCTACACTGCGCATCCTTGATCTGGCGCGCGCGCTGGCTGTTGAACCAGATGTCCTCTTGCTGGACGAAATGACCGCGGCGCTGCCGACGGATCTGGTTGAACGCGTATTGAAGACCGTAAGGCGCAAAGCAAATGACGGGATGGGTGTGATCTATGTTTCTCACCGTTTCACCGAGATTTCGGAACTGTGCGATCGGGCCACTGTGTTGCGGGATGGCATGTCTGTCGGAGATCTCGACATTGAACCCGGCGTAGAAGAACGCGTGGTCGAATTGATGCTGGGTCAGAAGATTGACATTGGAACACGTCAGATCCTTCGAGCAAATAAACCACAGGCTAAGACACCGCGCCTGAGCATTAAGTCACTGGCTTTTGAGCCCAGTTTTTCGGATGTTTCGTTCGACTTATTCCCCGGCGAGGTCCTAGGGGTGGTCGCGCTTGAGGGTCAGGGGCAGGATGAACTGTTTGAGGTTCTGGCGGGCTTTGATCGCCCGTCTTCAGGATCGATGGAAGTTGATGGAAAGCCCGTAAACTTCGCCCACCCCGCCGACGCCATTGCCGTCGGGATAACTTTCGTTCCGGGCGATCGTTCAGACGCTCTGCTGGCGCAAAGGTCAGTTAAAGAAAACATCGCTCTGCCATTTTCTGCCCGGCTCAAGAACTGGGGACCAATAAAACTGCGGCATGAGCGCGATCGGGTCGCTTATGCGGTCGAGAAACTGCAGATCGACACACGCGCGCAGGGCGAGGTGCAAAGGCTTTCAGGTGGCAACCAACAGAAAGTCACCATTGGTCGCTGGCTCGCGACAGGTGTCGAAACCCTGCTTCTATTCGATCCGACCCGTGGCATCGATGTGCGCACAAAACGCCAGATTTACCCGCTTGTCCGTGAGTTGGCAGATCAAGGAGCGGCGGTTCTATTCTACACGTCCGAGTTGGAAGAAATCCCACTTGCCTGTGACCGCGCGGTCGTAATCTTCAACGGTCGTGTGGTTGATGTGATTGATGCCGCTGACGCGGATGAACAAACACTGATGCGTGCGGCCTATGGCCTGACCGAGACGGAGGGCGCGGCGTGAGCGTGGCCATCCGAAAACACGCATGGGTCATGGGGTTAGCGATTCTTCTCATGGTCCTTTTGACCATCACAAAATTGATACAGCCAACTTTCGGTGCGTCAGGACTGGAGAGTATTGCCCGCGCCGCCCTGCCCTTTGCTTTCGCAACCGCCGGTATGGCCATCGTCGTAATTGTCGGCGGTATCGACCTGTCTGTTGCGTCTATGATGGCGGTCTGTGCTGTGACTGCAGCCGTTCTGATGGAGCGCATGGCCGGTGTACCGGCCTTGTTTATCGTGTTGGGGGTCGGGTTTTTGATGGGGTTGATCAATGGTCTTTTGATCGTTGTAACGCGCGTGCCCGACATCGTTGTGACACTCGCCATGCTGTTTGTCTGGGAAGGCGTCGCGCTGTTGATACTTGAGACACCGGGCGGCGCGACTGCAGATTGGCTGGAACAGGCAATACGCGGTCAGTTTCTATTCGACGGGCTGCCTAAGGCATTGCTCATCGTTGCCTTTGGCATCGCTGTTGTCTGGTTGCCGATCCGGCGCTCCAAACTCGGGCTCTCGATTTACGCCACCGGATCAGACGAGCTTGCCGCCTTCCGTTCTGGTGTTTCAGTGGGAAGAACAAAGATAGCAGCCTATGCGCTATGCGGGCTGTTTTGTGCCATGGGCGGTCTAAGCCTCGCTGCGCTGACCGGGATTGGAGAGCCGGTACCGGGGCCATATCTTATGGCCTCGGTCGCGGCCGTAGTTCTGGGCGGTGTCGTGCTGGGCGGTGGCAAAGGCGGTCTGCTTGGGCCGATCATCGCGGTGTTCATTTTGCGGATCATTCGGACGATCCTGACATTGCTGGCCGTCGATCCAAACGTGACCACGATTATCGAAGGCACAATTATGGTTCTCGTCGTTATGTTGGGCACGGCGGCTTCACTAAAGGGAGCCCGCCGATGAGCATGGACACCATAGATCCACCGATGGTCCGCTTTGGCCGTTATCTGCGCGACAACCCAATTATTCCGCTATTGGTCTTCCTTGTCCTGATGATCGCTGTGCTGGAAGTATTGCGGCCAGGTATCGTTACCCCGGTCCGAGCAGGTCGGGATGGGCTGATTTCAACCTTTTGGGTTGGCAACCTGATCAAGTTCGCAATTCCATTGGCGATGCTTGCGGCTTGTCAGGTGCTGACAATGCTAACCGCAGGAATTGATCTCTCGGTCGGGGTAGTTGCCACCGTGTCAGCCTTCGTTTGCGCAACACTTAGTGCGATTTGGGGCGTGACACCTGCAGTATTGATCGCGCTGTCAGCTGGCCTAGTTGTGGGCGTTGTAAATGGCATCGGCGTGGGATTGGTCCGGGTCCATCCATTGATCATGACCCTAGGAACAGGGTTAATCGCCACCGGATGTCTTCAGGTCTATCAACGCCTCGTTATCAATGCTGGCACCGAAATTCCCGCCTTCCTTGCCTGGCTCGGAACCGGCCGCACCGCTGGAATGCCGAACGGCCTTTTTGTATTCATCCCGTTTGCGCTCTTTATCCTGTGGCTGATGCGCTATACAGGATTTGGTCGGCTGCTGTTCGCCCTAGGCTCTAATGAGCAGGCCGCTAAGCTGTCCGGGGTCCGAGCATGGCAGGTCTATCTGGGGCTCTACGTGCTTTCAAGTTTGATCGCTGCGCTGGCTGGCTTGCTCTATCTCGGCATGATCCGTCAAACTTCGCTGAGCCTTGCCAACCCCTTATTGTTACCCTCTGTCGCTGCGGCGGTGATCGGCGGCACATCAATCTTCGGAGGTCGTGGCAGTTTCGCAGGTGCGATTGTGGGCGCACTTATTCTGCGTGTGCTGGATACTATGCTAACATTGATGCAAATGCCGGAAGGTGCGCGCACGGCCCTGTTTGGGCTGATCATTCTTGCAGTTACCGCACTCTACGTCAGGATCACCGGCACGCGCTAAAGGGAGTTTCCAATGGCCAAATTCCGGATCGTCGGCATCAGTTTCGATCACATGCATATGGGTGACTTGCTTCGGATGGTGCACGATCATCCAGACGCTGAAATCGCCGGTATATTCGATCCTGATTGGGACAAGATGAAGGCAGCGGCAACGGCCTTCAGCGTTCCCGAAGATCGGATCTTTACCGACTTCGACACATGCATGGCTGCGGGACCCTACGACATGGCAATTCTTTGTGTGGCAACGGCTCAGCATGCGGAATATACCGAACGTCTGGCCTCTTACGACCTGCATGTTTTTGTCGAAAAGCCCTTTGCCGCATCTTCTGATGATGCGCGCCGCATGATGGCTGCAATGGATAGGACCGACAAGCAGTTGATCATCAACTGGCCTTTGCGATGGGTCGAAAGCCATGTGACGGCCAAACGGTTGATTGATGACGGGATGATCGGCGACCTGCACGAAGTGCATTTCTACGACGGAAATCGCGGACCTCTGTACCATCTGGCCGACAAGGTCGAAGTCACCCCGGACGAGGTTGAGCGTCAGAAACCGAACTCATGGTGGTATAAGCGTGCATCGGGCGGTGGGTCGCTGTTGGATTACCTTGGCTACGGCGCGACGCTTGGAACCTGGTATATGGGGGGCGAGGAGCCGATCGAGGTGACATGCACAGTCGATGAGACACCGGGGATTGAGGTCGATCAACACGCCATTGCCGTTTGCCGTTATGAAACCGGGCTCTCAAAAATGGAAACGCGCTGGGGCACCTTCACCGACCCGTGGACAACGCAACCTCAACCAACTTGCGGATTCGTCTTTGTGGGCACAGACGGCACCATTTCATCGCCCGATTATGCCGATCACATAACGATTCAAACCCGCACACGACCTGACCGGCACGAGATACCAGTGACTCCGCTACCGTTAGGTGAACGAAATGCGATTGAGTATGTCCTTGACTGCATATCCAGAGAAGTCCCGGTCAAAGGGCCACTGGATCCAGCACTTTGCCTGACAGCGCAACGGATCGTCGATACAGCGCTCCGCTCGGCATATGAAAAACGAACACTTCGGTTACTCGCATGACCTCAGACAGTGCCAATTCAGACCAGTACGCACTAAAATCTGCTCATCTGCACGAAATCGATGCGCCGGATCTGCAGTATCTTCCACCAATGCCTCGACGCTATGAACCCCGGATCGGGGTTATTGGTACGGGTGGGATTTCTGCAAGCCATCTTGATGCCTACCGAACAGCAGGCTGGGACGTCGCCGCAATCTGGAACCGTACGCGCTCAAAGGCTGAAGAGAAAGCTGCTGAATACTGCCCCTCTGCACGCATCGAAGATGACTGGGAGGCGCTTCTTGCCGATAGCGAGATCGACGTTGTCGATGTCACGCTGCACCCCGAACATCGAGTGCCAATCATCAGAGCTGCCCTGCAAGCAGGCAAACACGTGCTCAGCCAGAAGCCTTTTGTTACCGACCTCGATCTAGGTAATGACCTTGTGAAGCTGGCAGATGATCAAGGCGTTAAACTAGCGGTAAACCAGAACGGTCGTTGGGCCCCGCACCTGTCCTGGATGCGTGAGGCGGTTTCAGCCGGATTGATCGGTGATGTTCTGTCGGCCCATATCTCAATTCACTGGGATCACAGCTGGACTGCAGGTACCCCGTTTGACGAAATCGACCAGCTGATACTTTACGACTTTGGAATTCACTGGTTCGACTTTCTTGCGTCTCTTGTCGGAGATAGAGCAGAAAGCGTCTTTGCAACTGCTACATCTGCACGCGGCCAGGCCAACAAAGTGCCTCTGATGTCGCAGGCTCTGGTTCGTTTGGACCAAGGCCAAGCAAGCCTGGTTTTTGACGGGGGCGTTCCCTTTGGGCCTCGCGATACAACATACGTTGCAGGTACGACCGGTAGCCTGACATCAGTTGGACCGGATCTGTCGACGCAATCTGTGACACTTGAGACAGCGCATGGCATTGCGCGGCCTGCACTCGAAGGACAATGGTTCAACGACGGGTTTCGTGGCGCCATGGGGGAGCTTCTTTGTTCAATTGAAGACGACCGAGAGCCCTCAACATCTGCAAGAACCAACCTAAAATCATTGGCCATCGTTCTCGCCGCGGTTGCTTCGTCTAAACGCAAAAGGGAGGTCGAGATAGGAAGCATTAGGCTCAGGACACATAGCGAATAGATGACCAAAGCGGCGAGAGCGATTTCTGAGAGGAAGACTTGAGACACCTGTCGAACCGCGTCGCCAGTCCTTCAATCTGCCAAACATGATCTCAATCCGATTGCGACGTTTGTAGCGGCACTTGTCGTATCGGACAGTTGTCTTGCGCTGTTTGCGGCCTGGGATGCACGCGCGTATCCCTTTGTCTTTCAACGCTTCTCTGAACCAATCGGCATCATATCCGCGCTCACCCAGCAACCATTCGACATTCGGCGGGCTGCTGACCAATGCCCTCGCGCTAATGTAGTTGCTGACCTATCCGGCAGTGACAGACAGATCCCAGGGGCTTCATTCGCCATTGTGCTTGAACCAATAGCGCAAAAGGGCTCATCTGTCACAAACCGCATGCAACTTTGTGTTCATGCCGCCCTTGGTGCGCCCGATCAGACATGTGCACCGCTCATTTGAGCGCGATGATTCACGCAGCCAAACGGAAATCAATGGGCCTAAATTGTTGTTGTCGCGTGATGTCTTCCACTGAAGCAGAATATACTCCAGCATAGTCCGCGCAGTCTCCAGACCGGTTGCTGAGCAAAAGATTGGTGATGTCCTCAGCCGCGTTCTGAGCATGAGCTTGAACGGCAGTAAATCCTGTAAGAAGCGCGCTGAATGTCAAAACACTCACTCGCATGGTTCGATCTCCTTAGGGTTTTCAGAAATCCAAAAAAATGTTGCTCGATGGGAGTTGATGTCAGTCATCCTATCCTCAAAACGCGACGCGGTCCCCTCCATTCAAGTCCAGGATTTCTCTCGCTTCATCGGGAGTTGCGACCTGACTGCCTTTCTCTCACCGAAGATTCAGGCCACGATTCTCGACAGCACCCAGCCGCCCGAACTCACACTCAAGCGTCTGGTCAGCGTTACCCACGCAATTGATTGGGCCGAACAGGAATGTCGTTCGACTTTTGACACCTCAAGAACCGGCCTCCCAGATACAGGGTTCGCCCTCCTTGATCCGTGGGAACAATTCCCTGCTCCACCTTTTTGGGAATTTGCAGCATAGACCTCTGAAAAACATACATTTCTGAGCGGAGAAACTCTGGGTTCCAGACCCATCTCACGAAAATTCCCTGTAAATTGCCGGGTATCAGGGAAATCCCTCCCAAAGCGACCCCGCCAAAATGCGCCACTGAGACTGAGGCCTGAATTGCGTTCTGAGTGTACGGTTTGCTCCGTCTCTGATTGAAAGCGCATGCGCCAACTCGCGGGAATTGCGACTCAATTCCGGGTCAGAGAACACAACTGAAGTGAGACAGGTATGAGTGGCGGTGCTGCCAGACTAATTCGAACCAGTCTCAGTGTGCCGCGGGATCCGCAATTCTTATCCGGAACAAAGTTGACGCCACTCGCTAAGAGCGGCGGCGCGGGTCAGCTTGAAGGTGTCTCGGCTGGTGAGCGATCTTTCTTGGTTGAAGTGGTTTTAGACGGAAGAATGAACGGCAGCGAATTTCTGTAAACTTCGCATGCGCCTGAACCGTTGCGTCGCGCGTTCGCGTCGTCGAAACGGAAGATGCGAATTCTCTACGCGGTTGTTGAGCCACCTGCCCGTCTGTTGTTTTTCGAGCGCGCCCATTTCTCTGAGCGCAGCCTTGTAGGAAGCGAAGCGATCTGTGACGATCTCTTCGGCGCAACCGTGCCGCTTCATCAGTTTCCTGAGGAATTTCAGTGCTGCAGCTTTGTTTCGGCGCTTGGTGACAACGGCTTCCAGCACCTCGCCTTCATGATCTACGGCCCGCCAGAGGTAGTACCTTTTGCCATTCACCTTCACAAAAACTTCGTCCACGTGCCACTTCCATTTCGAAAATGCCCGCAGTTGCTGGACTCGCTTCCGCCTTATCTCAGCAGCAAACATCGGGCCGAACCTGTTCCACCAATACCGGACAGTTTCGTGGTTCACGTCGATGCCTCGTTCATGCAGCAGATCTTCGACATTCCGAAGCGAGAGCGGAAATCGAATATACAGCATCACAGCAAGGCGGATGATATCGGGACTGGTCTTGAAGTTTTTAAAAGAGGCAGGTTTGGTCATGTGCAAAAACCACGCAACCGCCCTGCCCCGCTCAAGCAAAGTTCTTCTGACAAGACCTGCCAGGGGTGTCACTTCACTCCCGCGAAGAGTATTTGTTTCTTGCGATCTGCATCCCTTTGACACAAATCGAAATCGTTCTCATGCAAAAAACCCTGAGGGGAGGGCGCAACTAAAAAATGCCCATAATCATCTCGGCCTGCGACTAGCGCAACCAAAGTCTTCACGCCGTTTTGCTGTTTCATTGAGGGCTTTATGAAACGCAACGCCGCACCAATGCGTCTATCGTCTGTGTTATTGGGCCCTGATGCGTGAAAGAGATGCCCGTGATGCATGGATGCCTGCCCCGCACGCAATTCGGCAGCGACCGCATCTTTTTCCTTCACATCGACTGCGATTTCCTGCCCTCGTGACAACAGGTTGTTTTCGCTGAAGGTGTCCACGTGAGGCACGATACGGCTTTTATGGCTGCCAGGAACAAACCTCATACACCCGCTTTGCTCAGACGCTTCTGAAATCGCAACCCAACAGGTTACCTCTTCAGCATCATCCAAACCCCAATAGGTCAAGTCTTGGTGCCACGAGACTATCTTTGATGATCGCGCTTCTTTTACGAAAAGTGCTCCGCTCCAAACCATGAGGTCCGGCCCCAACACTGTTGAAGCAGCCTCAATCAGCTTCGGATGGCGAAGAAGTGCATCGAATGATGGTATTAGCCTGTCCGGATAAGAATATAGAAGCTTGAGTTTCTCCGGGTCGTCTCTGAGAATGCGCTCTGCTTTCTCAAAACCATCGCGCAGCGTTTGGACCTCGGAAGCTGTCAGGATATCCAGCGGCGCTACGAAACCGTCTCTTTCATAAGCCTTTGCAGTATCACGCATTCGTCTATCCATCGTCATTTTCCGGAAACGTTAACTGTACCTTCATTGACTGGCTTCGATCAGACGCGACCTCAAAGGCAGTGACAACCTCGCCAACTTCGAAGGTATGCGTCACCAACTGGTCGACGTTTATTAGTCCGCTTCGCATCATCTCGACCGCGACTGAGAACTCGGAATGGAAACGGAAAGACCCGCGAAGCACTATCTCTTTTGCAGTCAACGCTTGCATCGGCACTGTCATATCTCCGCCCAGACCAAGCTGAACCAATGTTCCACCCGGTCGCAAGCATGCGACTCCAGAAGCCAGAGCAGATTGAGCCCCGGAACACTCCAGTTGGACATCAATCTGGCCCTTGTCCTTTTCAAACGTCTCCAGTTTTTGCGGATCGGCGTAAGTGTTGATGGCATCGTCTGCCCCGCATTCACGCGCCAAAGCGAGGGTCTGGTCCGAGATATCGGTTGCCACTATTCTGGCCGCCCCTGAACGACGTGCTGCCAAGATCGTGAGGCAGCCGATCGGACCGCATCCCGTGATAAGTACCGTTTTACCTAAGAGGCTCCCAGCTTGTTTAATCGCGTGCAAACAGACCGCCAGAGGTTCGGCCATAGCGGCCTGCGCGGGGCTCAACCCATCTGCCGGAACACATTGACCTGCTTTTGCCACGAGTTTGCTTTGAAAAGCGCCTTGGATATGCGGGAACGGCATCGCGCTGCCATAGAACTTCATATCAAGACAGTGGTTTTGCTGCCTGTTCAGACAATAAATGCAGGCTTGGCAAGGGCGGGATGGAGAAACTGCAACGAGTTGACCTGAGTGCACCCCCTGCACACTTGACCCAACTTTCACGATTTCCCCGGCGACTTCGTGTCCAAGTACCATCGGTTGACGCAACTTTATCGCACCGAAACCACCGTGGTTGTAGTAATGCAGGTCAGATCCGCAAATCCCACCCGCGCGCATGGCAATCAAGACTTCGTCTGGCCCCACATCGTGTACGTCTCGGTTTTCCAACCTCAGATCTTTTGCGGCATGGATAACAACAGCAACACTGGCCGAAGACATTGCACAGACTCCCTATACAGATTGCCAAAAGATACGGATAGTCGGTGCTGACAACCAAGGGGTTTTTGCATGACGCTTGAAATGTTCAACCTAAAGGGAACACGCGCACTAGTAACAGGCTCTAGCCAAGGCATTGGATTTGCGTTGGCCCGTGGCTTGGCTGCCGCCGGTGCTCAGGTCGTTTTGAACGGGCGCGACACCGCGAAGCTAGCGGCAGCAGCATCCGAGTTGAGGGAAACAGGCGCCTCGGTACGTGAACTTTCGTTCGATGTAACCGATCATGAAGGTGTCCGATCTGCCGTGGACAACTTTGAAGACAATGTCGGCCCCATAGACATCCTGATAAACAACGCCGGAATGCAACACAGGACGGAGTTACAGGATTTCCCCGCTGAAGCGTTCGAGCGCCTACTACAGACAAATGTTGCGTCCGTCTTTCACGTCGGTCAGGCTGTGGCACGGCACATGATTGAAAGAAAGTCAGGCAAGATCATTAACATTGCTTCGGTTCAATCCGCATTAGCAAGACCGGGTATTGCGCCTTACACGGCGACAAAAGGCGCCGTGACCAACCTTACAAAGGGAATGGCAACTGATTGGGCTAAATATGGTCTAAACTGCAATGCCATTGCGCCTGGATATTTCGATACACCTTTGAACGCCGCATTGGTTGCTGACCCAGAGTTCAGTGCATGGCTTGAGAAACGCACCCCAGCCGGTCGCTGGGGCAATGTAGAAGAACTTGTCGGCGCCGCCATATTCCTTGCCTCCCCTGCATCCAGTTTCGTCAATGGACATACTCTCTACGTTGATGGCGGAATAACGGCGTCACTTTGATTTGTGTCTTTCAACCGTCTGCTAGGTACGACTGACGCAGGTTTCGTTTAAAGCGCCGACGCCAAAGCAATCACCACAACAACCATCAATGAAGCCGCCATCGCAAAGTTGATCCTTTGATGTGAACTCTCACTTAAATCAAGGCTGCCCAGCTTTGCGCCAGCACCCAGCCAGATCATGTGAACTGGCACCCAAATCATATTGAATACTACGATTTTTATGACGACCTCCCAAACGGGCGCATCGGGCATAAAGGCAAACCCTGAAAACAATGCAGTGCCGACCACGTAAGCCTTGGGATTAATGAACTGAAGTGTCAGCCCGTTCGCAAACCCAAGTGGCGAGACCGCGGGGGAAAACCCGACCTTTGAGCCAGCGCTTGCAATACGCCAGGCGAGAAATCCCAAATACCCGACAGAGGCAAATAGCAGCAAAGTTCTAAGTACCGGTATAGCCAAAGCTACTGCAGCGACTCCAGAAACAACCAACATCATGTTGATGAACCCGCCCAGCATCAAACCGGCCACAAAAGCGAGCCCAGCTCGAAAACCAAATGCTGATCCAATACCCGCAGTTGTCAAAACACCTGGGCCAGGCGTAATCAACAGAAAGAAAACCGCAACGGCAAATTCAAACACTGTTCAGATTGGCCTTTTACAGATCTCTGCATTCCGGCACAGCTGTGATCACCGATCCGTCCTTAAGGTGTTGCAGGAGATTGTCGACAGTTAGGTCACCCATAGCTGCACGCGTCTCAATAGTCGCGCTACCAGCGTGAGGGAGCAGAACGACATTGGACAGCTCGCGCAATGCTTTTGGAACACGCGGTTCGTCCTCGAAAACATCAAGCCCTGCCCACCCGAGCTCACCGTTTTGCAATGCATTAATGAGGGCAGTTTCGTCGACGATCGAACCTCGACTAACGTTTATCAGAGTGCCGCCTGCCCCCAACGCGTGCAGCACCTCAGCGTTGACCAACTTGTTGGTCGAAGGACCGCCGGGCGTGATGCATATGAGGACGTCCACATGTTCTGCCATTTCAACCAAATTGTCGAAATACGGGTACGGGACATCCTTTTGATTGCGGGTGTGATAAGAAATTTCGGGGGCCCACGGCTCCAACTTATCAACGATCGCCTGACCAATGCGACCAAGACCAAGAATGCCTATCTTTTGATTGTCCGCTGATCGCGTCAAAGGGGCATTACCTTCAACTTCCCACCGTCCGGACCGAACGTAATCATCGTCACGTATGAGCTCTCGATAACATGACAGAAACAGCAGAACGGCGGTGGTAGCGACTTCTTTGTTCAAAACATTGGGTGTGTGCGTAACAACAATCCCACGCTCAACCGCAGCATTTGCGTCGACAGCGTCGTAACCGACCCCATAGACACTGATCATCTTCAGGTTACTGAGTGATGTCATCAGGTCATGGGGAACACCATCATGTCCGTTCGTTACAATATGCGTAACACTTTCAGCGTTGAAATTGTCCAATTGATGAATGTCGAACACTGCGGACAGGCGCTCTCGCATCCGTTCAGTGATCCCTCCGATTTGCAACAAGTCAGTCATCTTGACCAACCTTTTGCCGCTGAACACCAAGCCCATCGATGCGAAGCTCCATGACGTCGCCTTTTTTCAGATAAATTGGCTCCGGTTTGATCCCCATTCCAACACCGGGCGGTGTTCCAGTTGAAATTACGTCACCGGGGTGCAGTGTGAATAGTTGGCTTAGATGCTCTATGATCTCGGTAACGGAAAAGATCATCGTAGCAGTATTCCCGGTTTGCATGCGCTGACCGTTTACATCCAGTGACATTCCAAGGCTTTGAGGATCAGGCACCTCATCCCGGGTCACTAGCCACGGGCCGGTAGGGCCAAATGTGTCGCACGATTTTCCTTTGGTCCATTGACCGGTCAGTTGAGTTTGAAAATGCCTTTCCGACACGTCATTTACGATGCAATAGCCCGCAACATATTCGAGTGCGTCGGCCTTGGAAACGTATTTGGCCGTCTTACCGATGACGACCCCTAGTTCGCATTCCCAGTCGGTATGTGTAGACCCCCGCGGCATAACAACATCGTCATAGGCACCTATGACGGCTGAGTTTGCCTTGAAAAAAAGGATCGGATGCTCGGGAATATCTGCGCCGGTTTCTGCAGCATGGTCCGAGTAGTTCAATCCGATGCAAAGAAATTTACCGATGTCACCGACACACTGTGCGATACGAGGATCACCCTCCACAATTGGCAGGTTACTCGGATCTAATGAGCGCAGACTATCAAGAGTTCCGTCATCTAAAATCTCGCCGGTGATATCATTGATGTGAGCGGACAGATCCCGCAAATGCCCCTCAGAGTCGACCAGGGCAGGCTTTTCCGAGCCCTCGGCTCCGTAACGAACTAGTTTCATTTCTTTTCCTTTTAGTGATTGTCGCGTGGCATGAAGCCTCGCGCAATATCGCGGTAGTTTTCTGCACCTTTGAGCGTCATACCGCGATCCAACCGATCTACTTTTTCGCGAAATATTTCCTGCCACGGGGATTGGTTGGGCGGCATTGAATACCCACCTTTTGCCTCCAGATCGCGAGCGCGTTCATGCAGTTCTTCAAGCGAAACCAGCATATCTGCTGTGCCTTTACCTAGATCGATGCGCAGTCGGTCGCCAGTTCGCACCAAGGCCAACCCACCGCCCTCTGCTGCTTCGGGTGAAGCATTCAGGATAGACGGGCTTCCTGATGTGCCGGATTGCCGGCCATCACCGATGCAAGGAAGGGCTTCGATGCCTTGTTTCAACAAATATGCAGGTGGTCGCATGTTCACGACCTCTGCGGCACCTGGGTACCCTCTTGGTCCTGCTCCGCGCATAATCAGAATACAGTTTGCGTCTATTTTTTCTGCGGGATCATCGATCCGATGGTGAAAATCCTCGGGCCCATCAAACACAACCGCCCTGCCCTCGAATGCATTAGGATCATCCGGGTTCGACAGGTAGGTCTCTCGAAATGCCTGTGAGATCACAGATGTCTTCATAATCGCACTCTCGAACAAGTTGCCCGAGAGATTGATGAACCCCGCCTGTTGCTTAACCGGGCTACTGACAGGCTTGATTACGTCGCTATTCTGAGACCGGCGCGTCGAGCAGTTATTGCCCATCGTCTTACCGTTCACCGTTATCGCATCGGGATGCGGCAGCAATCCAGCATCAAGAAGCTCTCCGACAACGGCGGGAACACCCCCGGCCTGCTGGTAATCTTCGCCCAGATATTTGCCCGCAGGCTGCATGTTAACCAACAGAGGAACTTCGTGGCCAAGTTTCTGCCAGTCATCGTTGTTCAATGGAATACCAAGATGCCGGGCGATTGCATTCAGGTGAATCGGCGCGTTCGTCGATCCGCCAATCGCCGAGTTTATGACAATCGCATTCTCAAAAGCCTGACGTGTCATCACATCGCTGGGGCGTAAATCCTCCCAGACCATGTCCACAATGCGTCTACCTGTTTCATAACTGATTTGACCGCGCTCTCGATACGGGGCAGGTATGGCTGCTGATCCCGGCAATTGCATTCCCAAGGCTTCAGCAAGCGAATTCATGGTCGTTGCTGTCCCCATCGTATTGCAATAACCCACCGAAGGTGCCGCGGCGGCTGCGATCTCCATGAACTCATCGGTGTCGATTTCATCAGCCGCAAGGTCTTCGCGCGCTTTCCAAATAACCGTTCCTGATCCGGCGCGCTCACCTTTCCACCAACCGTTGAGCATGGGGCCGACCGACAGGGCGATCGCCGGGATGTTGACAGTCGCAGCGGCCATAAGAAGTGCGGGCGTGGTCTTGTCGCAACCAATGTTGAGAACAACGCCATCAATCGGATACCCAAATAGACTCTCAACCAAGGACAGATAAGCCAGGTTGCGGTCGAGTGAGGCCGTTGGCCGTTTACCGGTCTCTTGTATCGGATGGACCGGTATTTCGATGCACGTTCCCCCGGCGGCGATGATTCCATCGCGAACACGTTTGGACAATTCGATATGATGCCGGTTGCAGGGGCTCAAATCACTGCCGGTCTGGGCAATGCCAATGATCGGTTTGCCTGATTGCAGTTCCTCACGGGTCAAACCGTAATTCAGGTATCTTTCCAGATACAATGCAGTCATCTCAAGGTTCTCAGAATTCATGAACCACTTGCGAGATCGCAAATCGTTTTTTGATACTTTTGTCATTGGCCTGACCAACCCCCGTCAATTATGTGCGTGTGTCCTGTGGTGAATGCACTTTCATCGCTCGCCAGATAGACGACCAATGCGGCAATCTCTTCTGCCTTCGCCACACGCCCCATAGGCTGACGCGCCACAAATTGTGCAAGGGCTTCTTCTCTGCTGCCCAGTTGCTCTCCCAACGCATCTACGCGGTCACGCCAGCTGGGACTGTCGACTGTTCCCGGACAAATGCAATTGCACCGAATTCCTTGTGTTATGAAGTCCACGGCTACTGATTTAGTCAGCCCAACAACAGCAGCCTTTGTCGTTCCATATACACAACGATTTGGCGCACCGATTATGGAACCCAGTGCGGAAGACATATTGATTATCGAGCCTCCTCCGCGCTCTAGCATCCCCGGCAATACAGCCTTTGTCGTGCGCACCATTGAGCGCACATTAAGGTCCATGGCGAAGTCCCATTCTTCATCGGTCGCATCCAGAATCGTTCCGTGATGCACGAACCCGGCGCAGTTGAACAAAACGTCCGGCTTCGCTCGCGCGACCCCATGATGAATACTGTCATTATTCGTCACATCCATCTCGAAAATTTCGAGATTTTCGTGATTCTGATCGCGAATCAAATTTAAATTTCCAGGGTTAATATCCGTCGCATAGACTTTCGCACCCTCTCTTGCCATCGCAATTACGCTTGCAAGTCCGATCCCTTGCGCGGCGGCTGTGACCAGGACGTTTTTTCCCTTAAGTCTCTCTGACATATATATTTTCCGACCCTAAAAGTGGCGACTGGACAAGTGTTACTTCGTCCCACAGATCAAGCGAGAAGCAGAGAAACCTTGGCGGATTTGCAACGACTTCTGGCATGTGGGCCCAGAGCCGTTAGCGTATGACAGAGATTTTGGTTTGGCCATAACCATGCGTGGCGCACCTTCGGAAGGACAGAGGATTATGAGCAAGCAGTTCAAAGTAGCTCTATTGGGAACCGGCCTGATGGGCGCTCCTATGGCGAGGAATATTTTGCGCGCCGAATTTCCGCTAACCGTATGGAACCGCAGCTTGAAAAAGGCAAAACCGTTGACGGCAGAAGGCGCGACATTGGCGGAAACTGCCCCGCTGGCGGTTTCGGGTGCAGACGTAATAGTAACCATGCTGTCGGATGGGTACGCGACCGGCGCGCTACTTTCTGACGAGGCTTTCCGCGAACAACTCAAACCGGGGATGATCTGGATTGATATGTCCAGCGCTAAACCCGAACACGCCAGAGAGCAATCCGCGCAATTATCCTCGATGGGGGTGCAGCATCTGGACGCCCCGGTTTCCGGTGGCACCAAAGGTGCCGAAGCTGGCACCCTTGCGATCATGGTCGGTGGTGATAAGGACGTTATGGAGCGCGTGCGACCGGTTCTGACAGCAATAGGCCGGCCTGTGCATGTTGGCCCAAGTGGTTCCGGTCAATTGTGCAAATTGGCCAATCAAACAATTGTCGCTGTGACAATATCTGCTGTCGCCGAAGCGACACTACTGGCTCAGCAAGGCGGTGCAGACCCAACCGCGTTGAGGGCCGCGCTGAAGGGGGGCTTTGCGGATAGCATTATTTTGCAACAACATGGCGAACGCATGTCTGACGGAAATTTTGTACCCGGAGGTTTGTCTAAGTTTCAAATAAAGGATTTGGACAACACACTAGAGGAAGCGCGCAGCCTTCGCGTTGAGCTACCCAGCACCCAATCTGTGCGCGACCGTTTCGAATATTTGATAAACGAAATGGATGGGGCTGAGCTGGATCATTCGGCCTTGTATTTGGAACTTAAAAAACGGAACGGGATGCTGTGACGAGGATCCTTGTGTTAGGCGGTGGAGGAATGCTGGGCCAGAAACTGGCTCATAGAATTTCGACCCAAGAAACTTTTGGACCAGAAGCCCAAATCTCACTGTTCGATCTCTCGTTCCCGCTCGACAGTGCGCCAGGTAAGCAAATTGTGGGGAACTTGACTGCGCCAGGCATCGCCAAGTCTGTTGCAGCTCAGCGCCCGGTCGTCATATTCCACCTTGCAGCTATCGTTTCAGGCCAAGCTGAGAAAGACTTTGCGTTGGGCTGGGATGTCAACCTTATGGCGACCTGGGCACTGCTGAATGCACTCAGAGATGAACACGCGGCATCAGGAGGCGAGTACACGCCTCGTCTGGTTTTTGCCTCGTCCATAGCAGTTTTCGGAGCACCGTTCCCTGAAAAGATTGGCGATGAGTTCCTCTCGGCACCTTTGACCAGTTACGGAGCGCAGAAAGCAGCGTCTGAGTTGATGATCACGGATTTCAGCAGGAAAGGATACATCGACGGTATTTCCTTGCGCTTGCCCACTTTGTGTGTACGCCCGGGCAAGGCCAACGCTGCCGCTTCTTCCTTCTTTTCAGGTATAATCCGAGAGCCACTGAATGGGGATGAGGCTGTCTTACCAGTTGCCGTAACTGTTCGCCACTGGCACGCCAGCCCCCGCGCCGCTGCGACTTTTTTGACCCAAGCAGCAACACTGGACACGCAGCTTTTGAATGACAGACGCGCATTAAACATGCCGGGCGTAAGTTGCACCGTCGCCGAACAAATCGAAGCGCTGCGCGATGTGGCCGGTCAAGATGCAGTTGGCCTCATCAGGCGAGAACCCGACGAGGCAATCGAACGAATAGTCAAGAATTGGCCGCGCGACTTTCAAACAGATCGCGCTCGGGAGTTGGGGTTCAAGGCGGAATCAAGCTTCGACGAAATCATTCAGGTGTATTTGGAAGACGATTTTCGGCTTTAGTCGCCCATCGTCTTTCCAGTTAGGTGGCGTTTCAGATGATCGTGAATCTTTTCTCGTGTTAACTGCTCATCCCCTGACAATGCTGCTTCAAGTATATCGGCATGGTGTCTTATGTTTTGAGAAATGAACTCAAAGTTCCGATCTGCCACCATCAATTGCTGTCTGAATTGCGCGTAAACTCGGCTATGCATTTGTTTTAAGGTTTCCGAGCCACAGGCAGAAATAAGCGTTTGGTGAAACTCCTTCTCCGAGGCAAACCATATCTCGATAAGGCCGCTCGGGTCGTCTGTGGAGTGTATGCGTTTTTCGATATGGCTAAGTTTGTGATGAGCGGCCGTCAATCTTGCTTCCCAATCCACTCCGCCATTGCGGATCGACATCGCAGTGCCTTCGGCCTCCAACAAAACACGGACGTGTGTCAATTCGATAAGCTTCTGCGGCGAACGCATCGGCACGCGGAAACCTTTTTGTTCCTGAAAGTCCACCAATCCAACAGCGGCCAAACGAAAAAGGACTTCCCGAACCGCACTCGCAGAACAGCCATACTCATTACGAAGTTCTTCGGCTCTCACCTTGGCTCCATGCTCAAATCCATTAGAGATTAGGCGCATTTTAAGGTCTTGATAAATATCGATTTCTTCTTTCATCCAGGTATGCGCCTTCAATTTTTGTCCAAGTAGCGTCGTAAGCAATTTTTCGAATTTATGCAATAATCTCGAAATTTTTAGAAATTTCAAATTTTTCTTGTTGCATTCGATTCGTCGGCTTAACGTCTATCTGCGTGACAGCAGCGGAGGCGACAAGATCTCCCACTAAGCGCAATGCTCAACGTCTGGGAGGACACCATGAAAATAGTCAAGACAGCGGCCGTGGCGGCCGTAGCCACGACAATGGCAGCCGGTTTCGCGATGGCTGAAACAACGAAACTTAGAATTCAAACCCATTTTTCGCCCGAAACTCTTTCTGGTCAGATGGCTGCAAAATTCGTTGAAGACATTCAGGAGATGTCGAACGGCGAAATCGAAGTTGAAATGTTCTATTCCTCTTCGGTGGTCAAATCAGTTGAAACCTTCGATGCCGCTGCTACGGGGATTTTGGACTGCGACATGACGGGCGGCGGCTATCAGACCGGTAAAAATCCGGCCTTCCAGTTTGCGGGCGACCTGCTCGGCGGGTATCAGAACCCATATCAGCAAATGGCTTGGCTTCTTCATGGCGGCGGAAGAGAAGCTGTGAATGATCTATACAACGGCTACGACATGGAGTTCATCGGATGGTGGATTCCCGGGCCGGAGTCGCTTTCTTCGACCAAGCCGATTGCAAAAGTGGACGACTTCAAAGATTGGAAATTCCGCTCCCCTCCAGGCCTTGCGACCAAAGTGTTCGCGGAACTTGGTGCTTCTCCGATCGTTATGGACTTCAACGAAATCTTTACGGCTTTGGAAACCGGTATCATTGATGGCGCGGATGCCGCGAACCTGACTAACAACGTGGGACTGGGTCTGTACGAGATCGCAGGTCACACAAACTATCCCGGTTTTCACTCGATGCCGGCAGATCACCTAGCCTGTCGCAAAGAAGTTTGGGAAGCTATGCCCGCGCACCACAAGAAGATCATGGAAGTCGCAATGGATAGCTTGGCATTGCACAATGCCACAATCAATGAAGTGCAGAACGCTCAGACTGCAAAAGACCTGAAAGCAAAAGGTGTTCAGTTGTACGAATGGTCGCCTGAAGACCTGGCAGCGTATCGCGCGGCCGTTCAGGTCGGTTGGACTGAATTCGCGACGACCCCTGAGGCACAGGCGCTTTTGGAAAGCCACATCAACTTCCTGCGTGACCTGGGAGCAATGCAGTAGTCAGGCTTCGACCGAATTACGACGCACGGAGAGGCCGCACTAGCGGCCCCTCCGGATTGGCGCCGGGATCCAGAACTTCATGAAAATCAACAGAATAATAAGTCACATACTGCAGTACGACATGCCGGAAGTTTTGGGCTATTCGCAACAGTATTATGACAAGCGTACAACCCATCTGGTCGAGATTCAGACAGATGAAGGGGTAACCGGTTGGGGGGAGTGTTTTGGTCCCGGAAACGTAGCCATTGCCAACAAGTCTATCGTAGAAAAGGTAATCCAACCATTGGTCCTTGGCATGGACCCTTTGGACAAAGACGTGATCTGGCACAAGGTGTACAACCTTCTGCGAGACCATGGCCAAAGCGGAATGCCAATACAGGCTTTGTCCGGGGTGGACATCGCACTTTGGGATATCACCGGCAAAATCTCTGGCCTCCCCCTCCATAAGCTTGTCGGCGGCGCGCATCGCACAAGCGTTCCTTGCTACGGCTACGGCATGATGCTTCGGGATGAACCGATTTCTAGTCTGGCCAGCCGTTTTGAGGAGGAAGCCGCAAAGATCAAAGAAATGGGATTTACCGCCACCAAAATGAAAACGGGCTTTGGCCCGAAGCCTGATGTGAAGCTGTGCGAAGCAGTTCGACGCGGAGTTGGTGACGACTTTCCTTATATGGTCGATGCAAACCATGCTTATACGACTTCGGACGCATTTTTTGTCGGTCGGGCGTTGGAAGAACTGGACGTATATTGGTTCGAAGAACCTGTCGCGCCAGAAGACATTGACGGGTACCGCGAATTGCGCACTTCGCTGAAAGTCAACATCTCGGGCGGGGAGGCAGTTTTCAATCGCTGGGCTTGGCGCAATCTTCTTGAAAATCGCGGCATCGATATAGCGCAGCCAGAAGTATGCGCTTTGGGCGGTGTTTCAGAGTATCTCAGGATACTAGCACTATGCCACGCACATTTCACTCCGGTCGTAAATCACGTCTGGGGTAGCGCCATCGCTGTCGCAACTAATCTGCATTTACTGGCGGCCATGCCCCCAATTCCAGGCGGCTTGCATCCTTGGGAGCCTATGCTGGAGTTCGACACGACGGACAACAAGTTTCGGGACGATCTGCTGACCGTACCGCTGGAAATTCAAAATCAGGTCAAGGCCAACAACGGCCGTGTCATGATCCCGACTGGCCCCGGACTGGGGGTCGAGCCGGATCGAGACTTTATCGATCACTACAGGATCGAAGGATAGGGACGAGGGTTACGCGATGCACAAGAATTCAGGCGGACCAATTGAATGGCTCATACCGTTGGCCTTCGTCGCGACTGCCAGTTGGCTTGTTTGGCATCTCCCGGCATTCCTATTGGATTGGCTGCCTTACACCTCTGAATCCCTCAAAAGCCAGGTAACGGAAATATATCTGCGCAGCGACGTCACGCCCGAATTACCTGGCGTGTTCGGGGGGTATGTCGACATCATCGACGTGGCCGCGCTCGTCCTTCTACCGTTTCTTGCAGTGTTTGGCACCAAGACCGTGCGCCCAGCGACAATGGAGTTCGAAGGCTCGACGGTTATGGATCGTTTCGCCCTGTTCATAGGCCGAGTTACCATGATGATGATCGCAATCATGACTGTCGTCATGCTCTACGAAGTCTTCATGCGTTATATCCTGGAAAAGCCGACCGAGTGGGCCAACGAAATGACACTCTGGTTCGCCAGCTTTGTGTTTTTGATGTCTGGCTACTACGCCATGCAACAACGCAGTCACATTCGAATATTCCTGCTGTACGACGCAGTTCCACGTTGGCTTCAGCGTGTTTTTGATACGGTTTCGACAATCCTGATCGTACTGTTTGCCTTCTTTCTGGTCTACGGCAGCTACAAACAGGTGTTCGTCAACAAGCTCTATAAATGGGAGCTTTATGGCTCCGCCTTCAATCCTCCGATCCCGGCGACGTTGCAGCCGATGGTGCTGATCGTGATTACGCTCGTCGCAATGCAAGCAATTTTGAACTTGATCGCGGATTGGAACAAAGAACCGGAAATCCACACAGATGAACCGGACGAAGACGAAATTGAAATGATCAAACGAGCGGTGGGACAAGACTGATGGATATTGGAACAATCTCACTCATCCTGATGGTCGCCCTGATCGTGCTTCTGGCGATCGGAATGCCCTTGGGTCTGGCCTCGGCTTCTCTTGCTGTTCTGGTTCTGGTCCTGAAGTTTGAACCGACACTGCTTTTGAACCCGTTTTCATTCGGCGACGGGGTTCTCACCGGTCGACCAGGCACTGGGCCGCTCTATATCCTGGCGCAGAAGATATACGGGCTCTTAACGGACTACGTGCTCATATCAGTTCCATTGTTTATCTTCATGGCGTCGCTGCTAGAGCGGTCCGGGATCGCGCGGGACATGTATTCGTCGTTGAATGTCTGGCTGTCCAGAACACGCGGCGGCATCGCAATCGTGACCTCGATCATGGCGGTGATCATGGCGGCCATGTCCGGCATCATCGGCGGTGAGGTTGTCCTGCTGGGCCTTATCGCCCTGCCCCAGATGCTGCGCCTCGGCTACGATCAGAATCTCGCGATCGGCGTCATCTGCGCCTCGGGGTCGCTTGGCACTATGATCCCTCCCTCGATCGTTCTGATCATCTATGGGCTGATCACCGAAACCTCGATCAAGTCGCTGTTCACCGCGTCTTTCATTCCCGGCTTCATGTTGGCCTCAATGATCATCCTGTACATCATCATCCGCACGCAGTTGAATCCTCATCACGCTCCGCTGCCGGAGCCGGACCCGAACGACCCCGAACCGGCTGAAAAACGCAAACTGTTTGGGGCTTTCATGAGCATCGTCGTCGCCGGATTTTCCACCGTTCTGTTTATCCGGGCTGCGTTCTTCGAGCTTTCCGGATCAAACGCTGCCAGCCAGGGTGAACCAGCGCGGCTGGGGACAGCTGACTACCTGCCCTGGTTTGCCGGCATCACGATCGTCGCCCTACTGCTGATCTTCTTCGTCTTTGGCAGAGAGCGCGCCAAAATAGGGTGGGAAATGGGCAAAGGCCTCGTTGCACCGCTGGTCGTCATCGGCGTCGTTCTCGGCTCGATCTATGGCGGGATCACAGGCATCACCGAGGCAGCAGGCATGGGCGCCTTCGCCGTCCTGATCATCGCTATCCTGCGGGGCGAGGGATCGTTTGAGCTGGTTTGGGACAGCTTGATGCGGACGTTAAAATCCACAGGTACCATTATCTGGGTTACGATCGGGGCCGCCGCGCTGGCGGGTGCCTACACCATTGCTGGCGGGCCCCAATACGTGGCCGACCTGATCGTCGGCCAGGAGCTGCCGACCATGCTGGTCATTCTGGTGATGATGCTGATCTTGCTGTTCATGGGCGCATTCATGGATTGGGTCGGCATCGTTCTGTTGATCATTCCGGTCTTTTTACCGATCGTCCTGCGCCTTCCCATTGAGGAAATCGGGGTCTTTGGCCAGCTAGAGCCGAGTCATGTCGCCATCTGGTTCGGCGTCGTGTTCTGTATGAACATGCAGGTCAGCTTCCTCTCGCCACCTTTCGGACCGGCCGCGTTCTACCTGAAGTCGGTAGCCCCGCCGCATATCAGCCTGACGGATATCTTCCGCGGCTTCCTGCCATTCATCGGGATCCAGTTGCTGGCGCTTTCCGTTCTTCTGATCTGGCCGGGCATCATCGCGCTGCTGTTGTGAGGTTGCACCCATGCTGACACAAGATCAGATTGGCAAGTTCCGGACGGACGGATACCTTGTGGTCGAGGATGTAATTCCCGGCGATGTCCTGGATCGGGTACAGGCCGAATACTCGGATGTCCTGAACCGGCTCTATGACGGTTGGTACAACAAAGGGCTGGTCAAGAACGACCCGTCGAGAATGACCTTCTGGGACAAACTTCTGTCCGCCTATCAGGCCGGTTGCGACTATTTCCAGCCGCTGGACATCTCGCTGCCCGGCGATCGGATCATGGCGGACACACCGTTACATATTGGGCCCGCAGTGTTCGACTTGCTGACGGCCCAGCCCATGCTTGACGTTGTCGAGCAGTTGATCGGGCCAGAGTTGGTCAGCAATCCGATCCAGCACGTTCGGCTGAAGCCCCCTGCCCTTAAGCTGTGCAAGGACGAGGTGCGCGCGCACATCACCGCAACGGACTGGCATCAGGACCGGGCGGTTGCGTTGGAGGATGCGGACCAGACCGACATGGTCACGGTTTGGATTGCCGTCAACGATGCAACGGTTGAAAACGGCTGCTTGCAAGTGCTGCCAAAGGCACAAGACCAATCAATCCTGCCGCATTGCGCGCGGACACAGACAGGCATTGCCGACGGGTTCATTGACGAAGGCCGAGCCGTGCCCCTTCCTGTCAAGGCAGGCGGGATCATCCTGTTTCACCCTCTGACGCCACATGCTTCGCTGGTCAATGAAACGGACCGGTTCCGCTGGTCGTTCGACATCCGCTTCAGTGCGACAGGCCAACCCACCGGTCGAGATCATTTCCCCAGCTTCATCGCGAGGTCCAGATCGCACCCCGAAACCGAGCTGCGAGATTGGCGCGTCTGCAAGTCCAATTGGGAAGCGGCACGAGCAAGGCTGTCCGGACAGCCGCATATAGATATTCACCGGTGGACATCGGACTCGCCGTTCTGCGCCTAGCTGCTGCCGCCAAGAAAGCTGATTATGACTTTTGTACGTTTAGATCGAATGGATAGCGTGGTGGTTGCAACTCGGCCGCTGGAGGCCGGTAGTATGGTCGAAGATGTCTCGACCAATGCGCGCATCCCCTCGGGACACAAGGTCGCCACGCGTATGCTTGCACCCGGTGATCCGGTCAGAAAATACGCCCAGATTATCGGTTACGCCACCCAACGGATCGAACCTGGCGACCATGTGCACACCCACAATATCGAGTTCCGTAATACCAGCGTGGACTACGAGTTTGCGACGGACCACCGGCCCATGAAACCCGCCACCTCGGTCGATACGTTCATGGGCTACCACCGGGACAACGGTCGGTTCGGTACGCGCAATTACATCGCGGTTCTGACCACCGTGAACTGTTCGGCGACTGCGGCCCGCATGATTGCCAACCACTTCACACCGGACAAGCTGGCAGAGTTTCCGAACGTCGACGGCGTGGTTGCCTTTGTCCACGGAACGGGCTGCGGAATGGCCGACTCTGGCGACGGTTTCGAAGCTCTTCAACGGGTCATGTGGGGGTTTGCGAAACATCCCAACCACGCTGCTGTTCTGATGGTCGGTCTGGGCTGCGAGATGAACCAAATCGACTGGCTGTTGGACGCGTATGGGCTGAAGCAGAGCCCCACCTTCCATACGATGAACATCCAGAACGTCGCCGGATTGCGCCGGACCGTGGAAATGGGCATCAGCAAGATCAACCAGATGCTGCCCCTTGCCAATGAAGCGCGGCGCAGCGAAGCCCCGGCGTCCGAACTGATGGTTGCGCTGCAATGCGGTGGTTCGGACGCTTGGTCAGGTGTGACCGCGAACCCTGCGCTCGGACATGCCTGCGACCTGTTGATTGCCCAAGGAGGCACAGGAGTCCTTGCGGAAACGCCCGAAATCTATGGAGCCGAACACCTTTTAACCCGCCGCGCCCTTGGTCGTGCAACTGGGGACAAACTGATCGGACTGATCGATTGGTGGCAGGACTATACCGCTCGCAATCACGGTTCGATGGACAACAACCCAAGCCCCGGCAACAAGCAAGGCGGTCTGACGACCATCCTTGAGAAATCGCTGGGGGCAGCGGCGAAGGGCGGAACCACCCCTTTGACCGGTGTATTCAAATACGCCGAACCCATCACCGCCAAAGGCTTCACCTTCATGGACAGCCCCGGATATGACCCGGCCTCGGTGACCGGGCAGATCGCGGCCGGGTGCAACCTTGTGTGCTTCACCACGGGACGCGGCTCTGCATTTGGGTCAAAACCGGCACCCACGCTGAAAATCGCTACTAACTCTGAGTTGGCAGCGCGCATGCCCGAAGACATGGACGTGGATGCGGGCGACATTCTGACCAAAGGTACCAGCGTCGAAGAAAAAGGACGGGAAATATACCAACGGCTGCTCCAAGTCGCCTCGGGCGCGCGGACCAAGTCCGAGGCGCAGGGCTTGGGTGACTACGAATTCGTTCCCTGGCAAATCGGAGCGGTGATGTGAAAAGGATCCTTGTAGCCGGCGGTGGATTGATCGGTATCCGCCACGTCCGCGCCGTGATTGAGCATCCCGGCTGTATGTTGGTCGGGTTGGCCGATCCAGATGGCTCGATCAAGATAGACGTGCCGCGTTTTGCTAGTGTGGACGAGGTGCAGGACCCGGTGGATGGCGTCATCATTGCGACGCCGACCCGCCTGCATGCAGAACATGGCATTCTGGCCGCATCCCGCGGTTGGCACATGCTAATCGAAAAGCCGGTTGCCGCATCAGTCGATGATGCCCTGCGCCTGAAGACGGCCGTTCGCCAGGCTAATGTCCGCAGCCTTGTAGGCCACCATCGGCGTTATCACACAACCTTGCAGCAACTGAAAGAGGTGATCGCGCAAGGTACGATCGGACAAGTTATCAACGTCTCGTTGCTGTGGGCCATGCGCAAACCCGAGAGTTATTTTGAACAGAACTGGCGGACTTTCGATGGCAGCCCAGTCATGATCAACCTGGTGCATGATATCGATGTCATGCGCTTTGTGATCGGAGAAATCTCAGATGTCGTCGCCCTGCCTGGCGCGTCGATCCGCGGATCAGGTCGGATAGAAAGCGGGGCTATCGCGATCGCGTTCGAAAACGGCGCAACGGGCACTATCAGCTTTGCCGACACCGCACCCAGCCCTTGGGGGTTTGAGGCCGGAACCGGCGAAAACCCGAATATCGGCACAACCCGACAGGACATGATGTGGATCACTGGAACCAAGGGCGCTGTAAGTTTTCCTTCCATGACCCTGTGGTGTGGAAAGGATTGGGGCACTGCGGCCCAAAAAGACCAACTTCTACGACCGAAACAGAAACGCGAGCCGCTGGAGGCCCAGTTGGATCACTTCCTTGACGTGATCGACGGCGCCTCACCGTTGATCGACGTCGAGGATGCGGCCCGGACGCTCGAGGTCACATCACGGATAGAACAGGGGCTAAAAGCGCGGTCAGCTCGAGCGCGGGCACCGACCTGAAGGAAATCCGGCCCCGGCGAAGAACCGGGCCACCCAAAAACCTATGATTACACGCCGGGCAATATGAGCATCCGAACTTCAAAACCGCCCGCGCCAGACACAAGAATGAAAACCAGAGACATTTACGGAAAGGGAAACCAATGAGCAAACCATCAATCGGGTTTATCGGCTTGGGACTAATGGGCGGAGCCATGGTGAACCGACTGTTGGACCAAGGATACTCGGTCACGGTATTGGGAAACCGCGACCGCACATACCTGGACGCCGCGATTGACCGAGGCGCCCGCGAGATGGAAAACGCCCACGAGCTGGCTCAGGCCAGTGACATCGTGATGCTGTGCATGGGTACCTCCGAACAGGTCGAGGGCCGTATGCGCGGTGCAGATGGAGTGATTTCGGGATTGAAACCCGGGGCGATCGTCATCGACTTTGGCACTTCGCTTCCAGGCAGCACACGCGCCTTGGCCGAGGAGGTTGCCGCAGCCGGCGGAAGCTATCTTGATGCGCCGCTTGGCCGTACGCCTTCGCACGCGCTAGCGGGCAAGCTCAACATTATGACTTCCGGCGACAAGGCTGACTTTGACAAGGCCGAGCCGACACTGAAAGACTTGGGCGAAAACGTTTTTTACCTTGGCCCCGTTGGGTCCGGACACACGATCAAGCTGATCAACAACTTCTTCGGAATGACCGTCGCGAACGCAATGGCCGAAGCCTTTGCCATGGCAGATATTACCGGTGTTGACCGCAAGCAGGTGTATGACGTTATGGCCGCAGGGCCGCTGCATTCCGGAATGATGGATTTCGTCAAAGCCTACGGCGTCGAGGATGACCCAAATCAGCTGGCCTTTGCCATCAAGAACGCGGCAAAAGACCTTGGGTATTATGACCGCATGGCACGCGAGGCAGGCGTTACCAGCGTGATGTCGCAGGGCGCGCTTTCGGCGCTGATTGACGCGCGCGACCACGGTCAGGCGGACGACATGGTCAGCCAGATGGTTGACTACTACGTCAAGCGTTTCAACACCTGATCGATGGCCGTCACCGCCAGCCCCACTGCGGACCTGCCGCGCCTTGGCATCGTGCTGATGTTGACGGCGTGGCTATTCTTTTCGCTGGTGGATCTTGGGGCCAAGTGGTTGGCGTTGGCGGGCGTGCCGGCATTTCAGTTGGCATTCATGCGCTATGCGGGGCACTTTGTGATCTCTGTGGGCGTGATCGCCAAGGGCGGGATTGAGGCCAGCAGGTTCAAGACCGACCATCCATGGCAGGTCATTAGCCGGGCCTTGCTGCTGATCTCGGCGACCGTTTTCAATTTTTATGCCCTGCGGTTTTTGCCTCTGACCGTCGTGTCAGCAATCATGTTCTCAAGCCCGGTCATCGTGTGTTTTCTGTCCGTCTTCGTTTTGAAAGAACGCGTGGGTCCATGGCGTTGGGCGGCTATTACCCTGGGCTTTCTGGGGGTGTTGGTTGTCGTGCGGCCGTTTGGTTCAGCCTTTCATCCGACCATGCTGTTGATCGTCTACAATGCCACCGCTTTGGCCTTGTACTCGATCATGACGCGCAAGCTGTCCGGGGTTGTTGCCGTGGACACCATGCAATTCTACCTTGGGCTTACCGGGACGGTGGTTCTGCTGCCGTTCGCCATATGGTTTTGGGTCCAGCCAGAAAACACGTGGAGCCTGATTGTACTGATCGGCCTTGGCGTCTTTGGCTGGTGCGGGCATCAACTATTGACGAACGCGCATCGGTTCGGAACGGCGAACCAGTTGATGCCATTCACCTATTCGTTCCTGATCTACGTTGCGATTTGGGGCTATTTGTTCTTTGACACGGTACCGGGCGCATTCACTTTGGCAGGGGCTGCTCTAATCATGACTGCCGGTCTCATCATCTGGAAGAGAGAAAAGAAATGACGCGAATTGCCTGCATCGGCGAAGCAATGATCGAATTGTCCATGCTGGAAACCGGTGCAAAGGTGGGCGTCGCGGGGGATACGCTGAACACGGCCATCTACATGCACCGCGCCGCTCCTGATCTGCAGGTGGAGTATATGACATGTCTGGGCGACGACCCGTTCTCAGGGCGCATCGCCGGCTTTATCGCCAGTCATGGAATCGGGACATCCGGCATCCGCATCATTCCGAACGCCTCTCCGGGATTATACGCAATCACGACATCTGCGGACGGTGAACGCAGCTTTACCTATTGGCGCAGCGAGGCGGCCGCCCGTCAGCTATTTGCCGATCACGACTTCAGCCCACTTAACGGTTACGACGTGCTGTACTTGTCAGGGATTTCCGTAGCCATTCTTCCGCATTCGGTGAGGCTTGCGCTTCTGGACTGGCTAGAAGGCTCTTCAGTTCGGTTGGTCTATGACAGCAATTTTCGTCCGCGTCTCTGGGACAGCGTCGAACACGCCCGGCAAATCAACCAACGGCTTTGGCAGCGTGCAGATATTGCCCTACCATCTATCGACGATGAGATGGCGCTTTTCGGGGAAAGCACTGATCAGGTGGCGGCACGCTTTGCCGATCATCACGGTGTCGGTGCGTTGAAACGCGGAGAGAATGGTCCTCTGCCCATCGGCCAGAACATTGACCAAACCTATGAGCCTGCCAATAACGTGCTGGATACCACAGCGGCGGGCGACAGTTTCAACGGTGGGTACCTCGCGGCCTTGCTGACGGGAAATTCACAGGCCGAGGCCCTGATGGCTGGACACAATCTGGCTTCCACCGTTGTTCAGTTCCGCGGCGCGATCATTCCCGGATAAGTGGCGCGAGATCCTCAGCACCAATAAGACCCAAGAGCGGTACTACCGGATCTGGCTGCTTGACAGCCGAGGCGATTTCCAACGCGCAAGGATCGGTCAGCGCCCTGCCTTCGGCTGTCTCAGACACGCAATAGGAGATCCAGGCCCGCATCCCCGCGATCACTGCCTGAGAGCCGGTTTCACGGAGTGTGGGAACAAAGCGATACGGCAGCTTCTGGCTGCCATCCATCGCGATTTGGTCCAGACGGTGCGCCAGCTCGGGGTTTTCAAAACGGCGCAACAGAGCCTCGGCATAGTCCGGAGCTTGTGCTTGCAGTGCAGCGGGCAGCGTTGCGCCCACATCCAGCATCAACTCGGCAACCAGCGGGCGCAAAACCCGGTCTCGAACCGCTTCGTGAACGTAGTTCAGGCC
Organism: Ruegeria sp. YTSA226; assembly: GCF_059609905.1. Classification (NCBI taxonomy): domain Bacteria; kingdom Pseudomonadati; phylum Pseudomonadota; class Alphaproteobacteria; order Rhodobacterales; family Roseobacteraceae; genus Ruegeria; species Ruegeria sp. YTSA226. The sequence goes on along the minus strand of NZ_JBXWMQ010000013.1, from coordinate 45,064 downwards.
TTGTTCCAACCCGGCATAAGCCAAGAGGGAATGGGCACCGTTCAACATGCGCAGCTTTCGCATCTCGTGCGGGGCCACGTCATCGACCAGTTGCACGCCCGGCCAATCCGGATGTGGGCCAACGAAATTGTCCTCGATCACCCACTCCGAGAACGCCTCGGTTGGAACAGCCATAGGATCGCCGCTGATTGCGCGAACGGCGTCCGTGGTAGCCGGGGTGATCCGGTCGACCATCGCGTTGGGAAAGCGAACAGCGTCCCAATTCACGTCCAGACCGGCTGCTTCCGCAAAATCGGCAACTGCCGTTTCGAGCGTTTTGCCGTTTTCCATGCGGTTGTCGCAGCTTAGCACTGTCACTGGCTTGCGCCGTTCCGCAAGGCCAAAAGCTAGAAACCCGATCAGCGTCGCGGGCCCTTGACGCGCCAGATCGGCGACAATCGCTGGGTCCTGAAGGTTCAGCTTGCCCGCGGCGTCCAAGTGATAACCTTTCTCGGTAACGGTTGCCGAAATGATCTCGGCATCCGCCATCACATCAAAAATCTCTGCGCAATCCTTGGGCGCGACCAGAACATCCCGCAGAGCTTTGATGCGCCGGACGCCCTGCCCCTGTACGCACAAATCGTACTCGAAACCTTGTCGCGCCAATCCATCCCGAACCGAGGATGAACGCAGGCTGACGCCGACAACGCCCCATCCGCCCGCATGATCGGTGTAGTCCAGTAAATGCGCCCGGGCGAAGTTTCCAAGGCCGAAGTGAAGAATTGTACCCATCTAGCTTTGCAATCCGTAAACCTGTTTCGCCAGATCGACCGCTAACAACCGCGCCAGATGCTCGGCACTGTCCCGACCGAAATAGCCGCGCGCAACCTGCTGGGCCAGATGAATCGCCACCCCCCGTCGCCACAGGTCGTGACGTGCAGGAATGGACAGAAAAGCCCGCGTGTCGTCATTGAATCCGGCCAGATTGTAATATCCGGACGTTTCAACAATCTGATCGAAATACCGCGCTATACCGGCTGGGCTGTCGTGGAACCACCAAGGCGGCCCGATCCTAAGGCACGGCCAATGTCCCGCCATGGGCGCCAGTTCACGGGCATAGGTGCTTTCGTCCAATGTGAAGAGTATGATGCGCAGTTCCGCCGAGTTTCCGACCCGGTTCAAAAGCGCCTCAAGGCCCGTGACCCAATTCATCGCGATTGGAATGTCGGCCCCCTTGTCCCGTCCGAAGTCCCGCATTACCGCGTCGTTGGTGTTGCGCTTACTGCCAGCATGTATCTGCATGGTCAGACCATCTTCGATAGACATCTGCGCCATTTCGATCAGCATATGCCCATAGAACCGGCGCGCGCCCTGTTCTGTGCCTTCCCGCCGTCTCAGCCGTTGGTACAGCGCATCCGGGTCGTCCAGCCACTCGGTCTGCACACGTTCGATACCGTGGTCGGTGGCCGTACAGCCCAGCTGGATGAAATAAGCCCGCCGCATTCGCAGCGCGCTGAGGTAGCCATCATAGCTGCCCAGATCGCAGTCTGTCAGCTCAGCCAACTTGTTCAGGTTGTGTACGAAATCCGGGTCCGCCCCATCCAAAACCCCGTCTGGGCGGAACGTCGGAACAACTCGCCCGCCCCAACCGCTTGTACGGATCTCCCGATGCTCTACGAGGCCGTCGAGAGCAGAATCCGTGGTGGCCAGAACCTCGATCCCAAACCTGTCGAACAAAGCCCTCGGACGAAATTCGGGTCGCACCAGCTTTTCTGAGATCTTATCATAAATCAGGTCAGCCGTGCGCGAAGACAACTCCTCAGACACGCCCAACGTTTCATGCAGCACGTAGTTCATCCATATCCGAGATGGCGTTCCCAGAAACAGATGCCAGTGCTCGGCAAAGGTGCGAAATACCGCGCGAGGATCCTTCTTTCGCCCCTCTTCCCCAACGCCAAGTTCGGACAAGGGAACGCCCTGCGAATAGAGCATACGAAACACGTAATGGTCGGGAACCACCAGCAGCTCGGCCGGGTTGGGAAACGGCTCATCGGCTGCAAACCACCCCGGATCGCAGTGACCATGCGGAGATACGATCGGCAGGTCCCTGATGCCCAGGTACAGGTCTTCTGCCATGCCATTCAAATTACCGGTCAATTCTGCCTCCGATACTGCTGCCCGAAATTGTTAACACAGTTTTTAGTGGTTGCATCTTTCCCGTTCGAACCCGCAGACTGACCGGGTGATCCGGGGGAATGAATGAATATTGCGCTGATTGGTTTGGGGATGGTTTCGGGAACGCATGTTGCTGCCATTCAGGCATCGGAGCGAGGTCTCAATCTTGCTGGCGTCCTAGGGCGCAATCCTGAAAAAGCAGCTGAGTTCGCGCAGCGAAACGACACCCGCGCGTTCAGCTCGGTTGAGGAAATCGCAAACGACTCAAACGTCGACTTTGCGATCATCGCTACCCCGCCTGATCAGCGCACAGAGTTGGTGCGGGTTCTTTCGACCGCTTCGAAACCGATCCTAATGGAAAAGCCTATCGAAAGAACGCTGGGCGCCGCGACAGCCATAGTCGAGCAGTGCGAGGTGTCTGGCGTGCTGCTGGGCATCGTTTTTCAGCACCGCGCTCGCACCGCCTCGCAGGCGCTGAAATCAGCCATTGTACAGGGTGAGTTGGGCGCGATCGCCACGGTGGAAATCCATGTCCCCTGGTGGCGCAATCAGAGCTACTATGACGAGCCAGGTCGCGGCACTTATGCACGCGACGGAGGCGGTGTCATGATTTCGCAGGCAATCCACACGCTTGACCTCGCGATGTGGCTGCTGGGGCCGATCTCGGACATTCAAACCATGATGAGAAAAACTCCGTTGCACGATCTCGAGGCCGAGGATTGGGCAGGTGCAATCTTTGAAATGGATAACGGCGCGGTGGGAACGTTGATGGCAACCACCGCCGTATATCCCGGGGCCGCTGAATCTATCACGATCCAGGGCACGCACGCCAAAGCGCATCTGGAATCAGGTGTTCTGACCTTGACCACTTTCGACGGTCAGAAATCCACGGTTGGCGAAACGTCCGCCACAGGCGGCGGGGCCGATCCCATGGCGTTCACCCATGAATGGCACCAGGCGGTCATAGAGGATTTTGCCAACGCACTCGCCGGTGGAACGCGACCCATGGCCACCGGACGCAGTGCCCTTTTGACCCACGCCGTCATAGACGCGATGCAGATCGCCAATCGAACCGGCCAGAAAACACGAGTCGCCTCATGAGCCTGACCTGCGTCGCCCTTGGTCTGGACCACCGCCATATCTATGGCATGACGGAAAACATGCGTAAAATCGGCGTGGACTGTGTCGGCTACTGGACACAAGGCGATCCAGAAACGCTACCGGGCTACGTCAAAAGGTTTCCCAATATTCCGCGGCTGGCCCGATTGGAAGACGCCCTAACCTGCGGGGCGGATCTAGCGCTGATTTCCGCAATTCCGGCAGATAGGGCCGCGTTGACGATTCGCGCTATGCAGAACGGCATGGATGTCATGAGCGACAAGCCGGGCTGCACGACGTTTGAGCAACTCGACCAGATCAAGCGAACGGTCGCGGACACCGGTCGAATCTGGTCGGTAAATTTTTCCGAACGATTTGAAACGCCGGTCAGCACCATGGCGACCGAGTTGGTCGAGGCCGGTGCCATAGGGCGCGTGATCCAAACGGTCGGACTTGGCCCGCACCGATTGAACCGGGCAACCCGGCCGGAGTGGTTTTTTAGGCGTGACCGCTATGGCGGAATTCTGACCGACATTGCCTCGCATCAGATCGATCAGTTCTTGCATTACACAGGTTCGGAAACCGCGGAAATCACAAACGCTTACGTGGCGAACTACGCAAACCCCAAGGATCCCGGGTTGCAGGATTTCGGAGAGCTCAATCTGCGCAGCGAGAATGGTACCGGGTATATCCGGGTTGACTGGTTTACGCCGGATGCCCTGCCAAACTGGGGGGATGGTCGCCTAACGATCCTTGGCACCGATGGATATATCGAGATACGGAAATACGTCGATGTGGGTGGAGCCTCGGGGACAGACCATCTGATCATCGTCAACGGCGAAACCTGCCAAAAGATCGACGCATCCGACGCCGGCCTTACCTACTTTTCGCGCCTCACCGATGACATCCGTAACCGGACCGAAACCGCGATGACGCAGACCCACTGCTATACGGTCATGGAACTGGCACTGCACGCGCAGGAAATGGCGGAACGCAGATGATCAATGTTGCGATCCTTGGCGCAGGTATCGGTGCGCAACATATAAGCGCACTGGAACGGCTTGACCGCAAATTCCGCGTAACCGCCGTGGTCGACCAGAATACGGACCGGATCGAACAGATTCGACAGAACTCGGATTTTCGATCTCTGACCAACATTCAAGACGCGCTGGATGATCCGGAGATTGATGTCATCGACATCTGCCTGCCGCCCCATCTACATGTGCCGACCACTCTTGCGGCATTGGCCGCAGGAAAACACGTTGTCTGCGAAAAGCCCCTTGCGACCTCGATGCAGGATGTGGATCGGATCGCGGCAGCCGCCCACAGCACGGGCAAGCATGTGTTTCCGGTTTTTCAATACCGGTGGGGCCCGTCAATGGCCCAATTGCGCCACCTGCAACGCGCCGGCCTGACCGGAGCGGTCCAAACTGCCGCGCTTGAAACCCATTGGTCCCGAGGGGCAGATTATTACGCGGTGCCGTGGCGAGGAACATGGGCCGGTGAACGCGGCGGCGCAGTGCTTGGCCATGCCATCCACAACCATGATCTGCTGACATATATCGCGGGTGATATCGCCTGGGTGTCAGCAATGACCACAACGCGGGTCAACCCGATCGAGACCGAAGACTGCGCCGCGATCTGCTTTGGCATGGCTTCCGGAGCTTTGTGCACAAGCAATATCACACTAGGCGCCGCCACGGACGAAACCCGGTTGCGGTTCGTCTTTGAAAAGGTGACCGCCACCTCTGGCACGGAACCCTATGCGCCGGGTCAAACGCCTTGGACATTCGTTGCGCGGGACCCGGTGGATCAAGCCGCTATCGACGAGGCCCTTGCAGCCGCCGCTGCCGAACCAACAGGTTTCGAAGGGTTCTTTACCGAAATCGGCAAAGCGCTGCGGTCCGAGGCAAATTCGGCCGTTACGCTGCAGGACGGCGCCGCGTCCATCGGCCTTGTGACTGCGATTTATTACGCGGCGCGCACCGGGCAGCGTGTTGCCCTTCCCATCAGGCCCGATCACCCGCTGTATGAAGGATGGCTGCCATGAAACAATGCTGGCGTTGGTTCGGACCCGATGATCCGATCGCTCTGGCCGATCTACATCAAGTCGGGGTTCAGGGCATCGTTACTGCGTTGCATCACATCCCGCCTGGACTGCCCTGGGACGAACCGAACATCGCCGATCGGCAGGCAGTTCTGGCCGCTGCCGGGTACAGTTGGGACGTTGTCGAAAGCCTGCCCGTCTCCGAGGCGATCAAGACGCAGTCCGCAGACATAGCCGAACATCTGCAGGCGTATAAGTCCAGCCTCAGGGCCCTGTCCGCCCGTGGCGTCAAAGTCGTGTGCTACAACTTTATGCCGATCCTGGATTGGACACGCACCGCCCTTCGCGCCCCGCAGCCGCATGGCGGAACGGCCATGCTGTTCGACCTGACTGATTTTGCAGTTTTCGACATATATATTCTCGAACGTCCGGGCGCGTCGGAAGACTATTCCAACGACGTCCAGCAAACGGCCGAGGATCGCTTCTTGCGCCTGTCGGATGAATCCAAAGCCCAGTTGCAGCACAATGTCACTGCGGGGCTGCCCGGCGCCAACGATCAGTGGAGCGTGCAGGACGTGCGCTCTTTGTTGCGGACATATGCCGAGATAGACCGTGACCGGCTGCGCACAAACCTAATCGACTTCCTGTCTGAGGTCGCCCCGGTAGCTCAAGAATTGGGGTTGCGCTTGTGCTGTCACCCGGATGATCCACCCTTCTCGTTGCTCGGTCTGCCGCGGATCATGTCCAGTACTGAGGATTACGGCGCCGTGCTGGATGCGGTTGATATGCCCGCGAACGGCGCAACCTTGTGTACCGGATCGATGGGTGTTTCCTCCGAATTCGATGGGCCGGACTTCGTACGCAGGCATGGCGGCCGGATTCACTTTGTTCACTTGCGAAATACCCGACGCATCGCGGGGTCGGACAGACAGAAGCCGGATTTCTATGAGGCTCCGCATCTGGAGGGCGACACCGACATGGTCGGCACCATTCGCGAGCTGATGAACGAACAACGCCGCCGCAAATCCCGAGGGCGGGGCGACTGGCAAATTCCGATGCGACCCGACCACGGACAAGAGCTGCTGAGCGATCTGGGCGGACACAGCACTCCTGGCTATCCGCTGATCGGACGAATGCGCGGGCTGGCGGAACTGCGCGGCATAATGGCGGCGTTTTCCTGACACGTCGGATCAGGCTGTTTCTTTCCGTCCGTAACACTTCTTTGCTTGCCTGTGCGCGGTATTCCTCGTTTACTTACGGCACGTAAACGGGCAGCGGGGTGTCTTCCGGACTCGCCCGACGTCTGTTCAAGACGCGTGAAACTCCCGCGAAAACCGATGCCTGGAGGCATCAATTTTCGAAACGTCTGCCATACCGAAATGGCGGAAAAACGGGAGGATTCCAAATGAAAACAGCAGGCGTAATCGGTCTTGGCGACATGGGCAGCGGCCTTGCCAAGAACCTGATCAAGAATGGCTTTGAAACATCCGGTTTCGACCTGAGCATGACACGCATGACGGCATTTGCCGACATGGGCGGCCGGCCCAAGGACAGCGTGGGGCAAGTCGGTCGTCACGCCGCCACTGTGTTTGTCATGGTGATGAACGGAGATCAGGCCCGCGATGTCATCTTGGGTGAAAACGGGCTGGTTCCGAACATGGCGAAAGGCGGAACGGTCATCCTGTCGGCGACCATTACCCCGGCCGAAGCCCGCGCCATCGGGCAAGACATGGAGGGTTCGGGCATCCACCTGATCGACACCCCGGTCTCGGGTGGGTTTCCCGGCGCGCAGAACGGCACTTTGACGATGATGGCTGCCGGTGCTGCGGATGTGCTGGACCAAAACGCCGAAGTCATGCAGGCAGTGTCGGCAACCATTCATCGGGTCGGAGAAAACGCCGGCGACGGGCAAACCGTGAAAGCCTGCCTGCAATCTCTGATCGGATCGATCTTTTCCGCCACATTCGAGGCTGCGGCCCTGGCGGCCAAAGCGGGTGTCAGCGGTCAGGCATTACTTGATGTGTTCTCCTCATCCAGCGCGGGGTGCGGCGTCGTGAATACCGCCCTTGAAAACATCATTGATCGCAAGTTCGAGGCCACCGGTAGCCATATCGCAACCATGCACAAGGACCTGACTATCTCGCTGGCACTGGCCGGTTCGTTGGGCGTTCCAATGCACACAGCGTCATCCGCAATGCAGATCTTTCACGCAGGAAAAACCAAATACCCGAATGGCGACAACTGGGTGTGTACTCAGGTCATCGAAGAGATCGTTGGCGCAGAATTGCATCGCTGAGGGGGGACGAACATGAAACTTGGTGTGATTTGCGACGGCATTTCCCGCGAACTGCGGCATGCCGTGGACGTAATGGACGAATTCGGTCTGGACTATGCAGAGCTTCAGTTCGTTGGAGATACGGAGGTCGGGGACCATTCCCCGCAGGAAATTGCCGAGATCGACGCGCTTTTGCGCGACCGGGGCAAGCCTGTGTCATGTCTGTCGCGCCATATCTTTGCGGGGATGACAGCTGCCAACAGGCCCGGTGACGACCTGCACACCCGACACATGGAAGCCTTGAAACGCGTGATCGACATGGCGCATGTCGTGGGGTCTCCGCTGGTTCGGATCATGACCCAACGAAAAGAGCAGATACTCTGGGGAAAAAACGGCGCCGAGAAGTGGAACGTGGCGCATGGGGTATGGGACTCGATGCCGCCGCTGATCGCGCCGGCGGTTGAACTTGCCAGGGCTGAGGGCGTGACGCTCGTCGTAGAAACCGGAAACGGCACGCTGGTCAATTCCAACTATACAGCCCGAAAACTGATCGACGAGTTGGATGCAAAGGATGCGTTGAAGGTACTTTGGGACCCCGGAAACAACTGCTGGTGCCATGAACTGGCATACCCGGACGGTTACGAAGAACTGCGCGGCGGCTATTTAGGTCACATTCACATCAAGGACGTAAAGGTCGACACGCCACGGGCAACGCTGGAAGTGCGCCGTATGGGGGAAGGTCAGCTTGCGCCTCTGTTCCAACCCATCGCGGACGCGCTCAGATCCGACGGCTATGATGGCGTCATTTCTTTCGAGAGCGTTTATCATCCCGGCAACGGAAACTTCGAAGATGGGTTTCGTCTGTGTGTGGACAGGTTCAAAAGCCTGTTCGCATGAATGAAGCGCCATTGTACTTTACAAATCATATACTTAAGCCTCAAAGTTGAATGCCGAATGGGGTGCGGAAAGCTGGGCGCATTCGCGCAAAATCAAGGAAAGGATCTGATGGATGAAGCAAGAGTTTTTTGAGCTGTCCATTGAAACGCCCGGCAAATCCCTCACCGACATCAGCGGGGTGGTTCAGGGTGCGGTGTCTGACCATGAACTTGGCTCGGGCCTGCTGACCCTTTGGTGCGTCCACACCGGTGCCGCGCTGTTGGTTCAGGCCAATGCCGATCCCGAGGTGGTCAAGGATATCGAGACGTTCTTCGAAGAACTGGTCCCCAAATCATCAGGCGAATATCACCATCGCCCGAGCGAAGACGACAACGCGCCATCGCATTTGCGGGCGCTGTTGACGCAAACGCAGGTGTCCATCCCGGTCGAACAGGGGCAGCTTCCGCTGGGCCGCGTACAAAGCCTGTATCTCTTCGAACATCGCGAGGCACCCAAGACACGACGATTGAAGGTGCACTACATCGGGACGTGATGCCTTGGGTCACATGGAGAGTTGACGGTGTTACCGCCCCATCCAGCCCCCGTCGACAACAAGGATTTCACCGTTGACGTAATCCGACGCTGCAGAAGCCAAAAAGACTACAGGTCCGGCAAAATCACCAGGCGTACCCCAACGGCCTTGGGGTGTTCGTTCCAGAATCGACTTTGATCGGACCGGATCGTCCTGCAGGGCTTGGGTATTGTCGGTCGCGATGTAGCCGGGGGCGATTGCATTCACGTTCACACCCTGCCCGGCCCACTCATTGGCCAGGGCCTTCGTCAGCTGTCCAATCCCACCTTTCGAGGCCGCATATCCGGGAACGGTGATGCCGCCCTGAAACGTCAGCAGCGAGGCGGTGAAGATGATCTTGCCCGAGCCGCGCGCCAGCATGTCCTTGCCGATCTCGCGAGACAGAACGAACTGCGAGGACAGGTTCACCTCGATCACTTCGTCCCACCAGTCGTCCGGGTGTTCAGTGGCGGGTTTTCGTTTGATCGTGCCGGCATTGTTGACAAGGATATCAGGAGTTTGTCCGTCGGCCCTCAACTGATCAATGAACGCATGCAGCGCAGCGCGATCCGAGAAGTCGCATTGGTAAGCCCGGAAACTGCGTCCCATCGCTGTCACGGCTTTTTCGACATCCGCCCCGGACAGCTCAAGCGAGGCGGACACTCCGATTATATCGGCTCCAGCCGATGCCAATGCCTCGGCCATTCCGCGCCCGATACCGCGTTTGCACCCAGTCACAAGGGCCGTCGTTCCCGTCAGGTCGAAACTTTTCAAAACACTCATGAACGCGGTCCTACTTCGATCAGGCTTTTCATTGCGGTTGGGCTGCGATCCAGTGCTTCGAACGCGGCCTGGATGTCTGCCAGAGGGCTGACGTCAGTAATCACAACATCCGCGTCCACTCCGCCCGAGGCGACAACTGCAATCGCTTTCTCGTAATCCTCTGGCTCATAGACCCGAGCACCGATCAGTTGCAGCTCTCGCCAGAAGAACTGGAACAGGTCTATCTGGGGCTTTTGTGCATGGATCGCGACCATCACGATCCGGGCCCGAGTCGCGGCAACGGCGGTCATCGCATCAACTCCGGGCTGCGTTCCCGACACCTCGAAAACCACATCTGCGCCTTTGTCGCCCGTGCGCGCGTTGATTGTGGACACCAGGTCGGTTTCGATTGGGTTTATCGTGTCAAAACCAAGTTTTTCAGCAATCGCAAGACGGTTCGGATTCACTTCGGAAATCACGACATTTCCACCCGCATCCCGCGCAACCATGGCAACCAGGATGCCGATCGGGCCGCCGCCGATAACGACAACGTCCTCGCCAGGTTGCAGGCCAGACAGCCGCACATCGTGGCAGGCAACGGCGACCGGCTCGATCAGCGCCGCGTGATCCATGCGCAAGTCGTCTGGCAGAATGTGCAACGTATGGGCCGGAACGGTCCAGATCTCTTGCATGGCGCCATCGGTGTCGAGGCCGAGAAATTTGAGATTTTGGCAGATATGCTGATGCCCCCGCTTGCAGGCCGGGCATTCGCCACAATGATCAAGCGGCCGGACAACGACCTTCTGGCCGGGTTGGACCGTATGCACCCCCTCGCCCACTGCTTCAACGACACCAGACATCTCGTGCCCGATCACCCGGTTTAGACCGACACGGGCATCCATGTTGCCGTGGTAGACGTGCATATCCGTCCCGCAAATCCCACAATAGGCAACGCGAACGGCAGCCTCGCCGGGGCCCGGATCCGTCGCTTGGGCTTGCTGTACAGCAAAGCTCTTGTTGCCCCTGTAGTATGCCGCACAGATCGTCTCGGTTGTCATGTATGCATCTCCATGTGTTCCGCATTCAGTTTGTCCCAGTCGAATTCCACTCCGGTTCCCGGTGTATCCGGGGCCACGGCCATACAGTCTTCCACAACCAGCGGACGGGTCGTGTACTGATCTATCGGGAATGAGTGTACTTCTAGCCACCCTGCGTTGGGTTGCGCGGCAACAAGGCTGACGTGCAGCTCCTGAATCCCATGACTGCAAACCGGAATGTCGTGCTGTGCGCTCAGCGCGGCCACGCGCAACCAGCCGGTGATCCCGCCGCAATTTGAAGCATCGGGCTGGATGAAACTCAGCTTCGCGTCATCAAAGGCGTACTCGAATTCGTGAATCGTGTGCAGGTTTTCACCCATAGCAAGGGGCACACCCGTGGCTTCGGCAATTCGGCCATAGCCTTTGTAATCGTCTGGAATTGTCGGTTCCTCGAACCACAGGATATCGCAGTCGGCGAACCCTCGGGCTGCCACGATGGCCTGCTCGACGCTCATGGAGTAATTCGCGTCAACCATGAAGAACCGGTCCGGCCCCAACATTTCGCGCACCGCCCGGGCCCGCGCCAGATCATCGGCCAGATCCGGTTGACCGACCTTGATCTTGACCGCGTTGAACCCACGCGCAAGGTAGCCTTCGGTCTGCAACAGCAGTTTTTCCAACGAGAAATTCAGGTCGATCCCGCCGGCGTAGGCCTTGCACCGTTTGGACGCTCCACCAGCCATTTGCCATAGTGGTGCATTCTGCGTTCGGCCGCGAATGTCCCAAAGGGCAATATCCACGGCCGAAATGGCGAACGAGGCGATCCCACCCCGTGCCACATAGTGCACATGCCATTGCATGGCATCGTACAGGCTTTCGATCTGTTCGGCGCCTTGTCCAACCAGGAACGGCGCTAGATCATGCTGGATCATCGCCAAGATGGCATGACCGCCCTTGCCGCCTGTATAGGTATACCCAACCCCCTCAACCCCATCCGACGTTTGAATGGTAACGGTGATCAATTGAAAGAACGTGTGATCGCCATGTTTGGCATCGACCAGGACTTCGGCGAGCGGGACGTTGAACAGCCGCGCTGAAACACTTTCTATGCGATTCACGAACCCAAGACCTTCTGCTGCCTGGCAATAACCCGAGACTGTAAAAGGATGACCACAAAAAGAAAGCCTCCACGTATGACCATCTGCCAATAGGCGCTGAAACTGATGGTCCCCTGACCGTTTTCAAAGTTCAGAACGTTGAACACCAGACCCAGCAAAAGCGCTCCGGCCACGGTCGCAGGGATCGAACCCATCCCACCTGTCAACAAGGTGCCGCCCACAACAACAGACGCGATGGCCGACAATTCCCATCCGATGCCCTCAAGGGGTTGTCCGGCTCCAAAACCCGAGGCCAGAAAGACGCCAGCCAGCCCTGCGCAGCCGCCCGAAAGCAGGTAGACGAAAGCCTTGGCGCGATTCACCTTCAGACCCATGAGGTTCGAGGCATCCTCGCTGCCACCGATCGCCAAGACGGTCCGCCCGATGGTTGTTCTTTCCAGCACCAGCCACAGTACCAGCGTCAGTCCGGCCACTATGACTATTGCCCATGGAAACAGACCAAACGCCTGCCCCATGCCAAGCTTGGTGAAGTTCGACCCCCAATCAACCGAAATTGTCTGGGCGCCCGAAATCACCAATGCGCCGCCTTTTGCGGCAAGCATGGTCGCCAGTGTGGCGATGAAGGGCGGAATCCGAAGGATGATGATGCAAAAGGCGTTGATCGCTCCGAAGCCCACCCCGGCAAGCACGGCCCCCGGCAGCGCAACCTGAATCCCGTATGGGCTGAGATAAGCCGCAACAACCGACGTAAAGGCCGCAACGGATCCAACCGACAGATCAATCCCGCCGGTCATGATCACAAAACACATACCCAGCGCAATCGCGATGAACATCGCGTTGTAGTTCAGGAAAGACGAGAAATTGTAGGCGCTACCAAAGTTGTCATAGCGCATCAGCCCAAACAGGATCAAAGCCAGTAGTGCGATCCACACCGTCACCGAAGCCGAATTGCGCCGAAGGTACTTTCGCAGGTCAAAAGCCGTTTCATCCAACATCGATCAAGCCCTCCGGAACTGCTGGACCCAGACGGCCAGGATAATAATGACCGCTTTGGCGATCAGTGCAACTTCGTCCTCTACCCCGTTGGCCAACAACGTATATTTGACCAATTGGATGATGACGGCTCCCAGTATGGCACCAAAGATCGGCGCCCGCCCGCCTTGCAAAAGAGCCCCGCCAACGACAGCGGCCGCGATGGCGTCAAGCTCCATCAGATTGCCGTTGCGCGCGGCGTCCGAGGCCGAGTTGATCGCAACCACGATCAGACCAGCCAAGCCCGCAAGCGCCGCGCAGATGACATAGGCCCCGATCTTGACCCGCCGGACGGGACCACCGGCCAGATAGGCCGCGCGTTCATTGCCGCCGATCGCCAGCAGGTAGCGGCCCCAAGTGGTTCTGGTGATCACCCAGAACAGCACACAGGCAATGGCCAGCGCCAGCCAACCCTGGAACGGCAAGCCAAGCACCTTGCCGGTTCCAAGATAACTGAATGAAGGGTTTGAAAATGTCTGCAGGTTGCCATTCGTCAAAACCTGGGCAATACCGCGACCCGAGATGAAAAGAATGAGCGTCGCAATAATGGGCTGCACGTTCAACACGGCAACCATCACGCCGTTGAATACCCCGCATAAACCCGCGACGAACAGTGGCAGGACAATGGCCAAAATGACGCCAAGCATCGGATTGGCGGCGCCCAGATCCGACAGAAAGATCAGCGGGGCCAACGCCCCCGCCAGAGCCATGACAGCGCCAACCGACAGATCAATTCCACCCGTGGCGATGACCAGCGTCATACCCATGGCCACGATGGCGATCGTGGCAACCTGGCTGATATTCACGAACAGGGTCTGCATCTGCAGGAAATTGGGGGTGAAAAACGCGTTGAACACCAGCAGGGCGGCCAACGCGGCGATGCCGCCATGAAAGCGGAAGGGTATCGATGCGACCCGTTGCGGCAACTTCATTGCGCGGTCCATGAACCAGTTCCTTCTTCATGATGCGCAAGCGCGCGCACCAGTATGTTCTCCGTAATCCCGGGGTTGGTCAGTTCCTTGACCGAGCGCCCCTCGTGCATGACCACGATGCGGTCGGCGCCTTCCACCAGCTCTTCGAATTCCGAACTGATAAGAACGACGCCGAACCCCTTTTCGACATACGACCGAATGAACGATTGGATCTCTCGCTTGGCGCCGACATCCACGCCTCGGGTCGGCTCGTCGAGTATCAGGATGTCGGGCTGCGTCGCCAGCCAACGGGCAAGCAGCACCTTTTGCTGGTTGCCGCCAGACAGCTCACGAATGGGTTGGTCCATATGCGCCGCCTTGATGCCCAGATCGTCGATGAAGGCTTGAACGATCTCTCGCTCGCGGGCAAAATCGATCTGACCACGGCTGGCCAGTTTCGGCAGTAGGGCCAGCGTCATATTCTCGCGCACGGACATGTCTGGAATGATCCCTTCGGCCTTGCGATCTTCGGTCAGAAAGCCGACGCCGTTTGCGATTGCGTCACCCGGTCCGGATGGTTGTCCAACCGCGCCGTGCAACTCGATCGCACCGCTGCGGGCTCCGTCCACGCCGAACAAAGCGCGCGCCGCCTCAGTCCGGCCAGAGCCCAGCAACCCGCCCAACCCAACGATTTCCCCGCGGTGGAGTGTAAAGTCGAAATGCGTCAATCGCGGGCCTGTCGAAACAGAGTCGGCCCGCAAAACGATATCTCCTTTCTTAGCCTTCGCACCTGCAAAGTCCGTGAGTCCGTCTGCCGCGATCTCATCTTTGTTGCGGCCCAGCATGTCCGCGATCATTTCTAATTTGGTCGTGTCTTGGACGGTGCGCGTGCTGACGGTACGCCCGTCTCGCATCGTTGTGACCCGATCGCAGATTTGGAACAGCTCATCGAGGAAATGCGAGACATACAGAACAGACACGCCCTGTTTCTTCAACTCGCGCACCACACCGAACAAAACCTCGACCTCGCTGGCATCCAGCGATGACGTGGGTTCGTCCATGATGACAAGTTTCGCGTCAAGAGAAACAGCCCTCGCAATCGCAACCAACTGCTGGATCGCAGTCGAGAAATTTCCTAGCGGCTCAGTCACGTCAATTTCTATACCAAAGCGCGCAAGAACCTCGCGTGCGCGCCTGTTGCCCTCGCGCCAGTCGACCAAACCGAGACGTTTGGGCTCGTACCCCATGATAATGTTCTCGGTCACTGACCGCAGCGGAACCAGGTTGAGCTCCTGATAGATCGTGGCAATTCCGGATTCCTGCGCTTCGCGCGGGGTGGAAATGCGGCTAGGCCCACGCGCCAAATGGACGTCGCCGGCATCCCGATCGTAAACTCCGGTCAGAACCTTGATCATCGTCGATTTGCCGGCACCGTTCTGACCGATCAGCGCATGAACCTCGCCAAGTGCGATCTCCAGACTGGCCTGGCTCAGTGCCGGTACGCCGGCAAAGGACTTTTCAATTCCTGACATCGAGACGAGCGCATTCATAAGATGTCTTCCTCCGATTGCTTGCAGGCGGCACCGACCACAGGCCAGCACCACCCACCAGGGAGAATCAATAAGCTTCGTCGATGTGATCAGCCGCATTGTCTTTGGTAAAGATGCGATCTTCGACTTTCACCCATTCCGGGATCGTCTCGCCAGCCGCGTATTTCTTCATGATTTCACAAGCCAGAGGACCGAAGAAGGGCGAGCTTTCCACCGTGACCCCCATCTTGCCATCGATGATGGCCTGAAGAGCATCGCGTGTCCCGTCGATCGAAACGATGGTCACATCCTCGCCAGGCTTGCGGCCGGCCAGTTCCAGAGCCTGGATCGCGCCGATCGCCATTTCGTCATTGTGGGCGTAGACCACGTTCACATCGGGGTGCGCCTGCAGCAGGGTTTCCATCACCTGACGACCCATGTCGCGCGCAAAGTCACCGGTCTGAGAAGCCACGATCTCAAAGCGGTCGTCCGCTGTGATCGCGTCGTCGAAACCCTTTTTACGGTCATTTGCAGGTGAAGAACCAGTTGTGCCTTCCAACTGGACGATGACGCCCTTGTCGCCGTCGAAATTTTCCATCAGCCATTGCGCGGCCCGGTTGCCCTGATCAATGAAGTCCGATCCCAGGAATGCTACGAAATGCTCGCCTGGCTTGGCGACGGCCGGATCAACCGAGCGGTCCACGAGAAAAGTCGGAATGCCGGCGGCGCGTGCTTTCATAACCGCCGGAATCAGTGGCTTTTCTTCCCTTGGAGGCAGAAACAGAACGTCGATGCCTTGTGCGATCATGCTGTCCACATCCGCAACCTGCTTGGCCGCAGATCCAGCTGCATCCGTCGCGATAAGGTCCCAGCCGCAGGCCTCGGCCGTGTCATGGAACGATTTGGTCTCGGCAATGCGCCACGGATTGTTCGACTCCATCTGCGCAAAGCCAACTTTGTAGCGCTCCTTCTGCTCAAGCTGTGGCAGATCCTGCGCAATCGCAGTCGTGCCCAACAGCGCACCCGCGACAACCGTCGAGATCAAAAGAGTTCTGCGTTTCATGGTTATTCCTCCTCCATTGGTGCGGTCGCCAACGTTTTGACCGCGAGTTTTAGGTCATGCCCAATTCATGTAAGTCGTCTGTTTCCTCAGATAGCCATCGAAGCCATATGCGCCGTCTTCACCCCCAACCCCGGACATACCCCAACCGGTATGAAATCCCTGCACGGCCTCGCCATTGGAGCGGTTCAGATACAGTTCGCCGAACTTCAAACGGCTCGGGGCCTCCATCAATCGCCGGTGCGATGCCGTAAAGAGATAGGCAGACAGCCCGAATGATGTGTCATTCGCTACGTCTATCGCCTGATCAAAATCATCTACTCGCATGGCTGTTGCCACGGGGCCAAAGACCTCCTCTTGCATCGCGGCATTGCTGTTGTCTGAGACCTCAAGAACCGTCGGGGACATCCAGTGCCCCTTATGGTGCGCCCCGTCCGTCAGGGGCCCACCTGCAAGATGAACCGTGGCGCCTTCGGCGATGCTGCGCTGGATGATCTCGGCGACCTTGGTCACTTCGGCCTTGCTGACTTTGGGACCCAAATCGCAGTCGTCCATCGGTTCCCCGATCGACAAAGCGCGGACCGCGGACACGAATTTTTCCAAGAACTGATCCGCAATGCCGCGATGCAGATACATACGCTCGTTGCAGGTGCAAATCTGGCCGCAATTGGCAAACCGGGCGGCAATGGCGGCCGAAACGGCGGCGTCAATATCCGCATCCTCCATCACGATGAACGGAGCCTTACCGCCAAGCTCGAGCCGGACAACCTTGATCCGGTTGGCCGCGGCGCGAAAAATCTCTTTCCCGGCGCGTGTGCTGCCGGTCATCGTGATCAGTGACGTATCGGGGTGTTCGACCAACCGCTGCCCTACCACCGGCCCCTTGCCTGTCAGAACATTAAGAACACCGGGCGGAAACCCGACCTTGTTGGCAAGCTCGGCGACCGCAAGACCGGATAGCGGCGTGATTTCGTGCCCCAACAGAACTACGGTGTTGCCCGCGACTAGCGCGGGTCCGACCTTCCTGGCGGCCAATGCCAACGGATAGTTCCAGGCCGTCAACGCAACAACAACGCCATAAGGATGACGCCGGATCTGGATTTCCTCGGACTCGTTGTCCGACGCAACTATGTCACCCGAAATCCTCCGGGCCTCTTCAGCCGCATGGCAAAGAAAGGTGACGGCAGCATCCACTTCACCTCGGGCTTGCGAGATCGGCTTGCCCTGCTCGGCGGTGATCAGAGCAGCCAAACGACCGGCGTCGATCCGGACGGCCTCAGCGAGCCTCAGGACCAGTCGAGCCCGCTCGATCGCCGGGCGCGAGGACCACGAGCCAAAAGCCCGATGGGCCGCTTCGACCGCCGCATCCGCGTGAGCGGCGGCGCCATCTGGAACTAGCGCAACGATCTCTTCATTCGCAGGGTTTTCGACAACAACCGTGTCCGCGTCAAGGTCGACAAAGCGGCCATCGATGAACATCGAATGCCGAACGACTTGACCCAACTCCCCCACTACAGACCGCAATTTCGCCTCCCGCGCTTGCTCGGTCAAACCACAATGGAGACCGCACCACCGATCAAAACACTAATATTATTATTTAGTCAACACTAATATTAATTACTATCCGCTAATATTAGTTGCACGTCCTCCGCATAATCGGTAAAAAGGATACGAACAAAAAGGTTGAGCGATGAACGATCAAGCGAACAAGGCCGGACAACACAGGGGTGTAGGACGAGTCGCGGGCCGACAGCGCATAACGATGCACGACATTGCACGCGTCGCTGGATGCTCACAAACGACAGTATCGCTGGTTCTGAACAAGAACGATTCCGTCAAAATCTCCGAGGACACAAAGCAACGAGTCCTGGATGCCGCCAATACGCTTGGATACGCCATGCCCTCTCAACTCAGGAAACCCCAAGACAGCGCGCGCCGACCCTCGGCACTAGACGACACCATCGCTTTTGTCGTGGACGATCTGGCGTCGAGCCCCGAAATGGTAAACGCGTTTAGCGGCGTGAAACAGGCCGTTCGGGACACCGGAAATCTTGTATTGCTGGCAGAAACCCAAAACGACCCAGAGGTCGAACCCAGAACGCTTAAGTATTTCCTCGACCAACAGGTTGCGGGCATCGTTTACGCAACTGTTTTCACCCGGCGGGTGGTCGTTCCGGAAATCCTCACGCAGGCCGCAACCCCGGTTCTGCTGCTAAACTGCTTTTGCGACGACCTCTCGTTTCCTGCGGTGATCCCCGGCGAAGTCGCTGCTGGACATACGGCGACCAACGCCCTGATCAAGGCCGGGCACAAACGAATCGCCACTATCACTGGCGAGCCGTTCATGGAATGCGCCGCGGGACGAACGACCGGGTATAGAAACGCCTTGGCTTCCGCCGACATTCCATTCGACGAGGACTTGGTTGTCGAAGGCAATTGGTTGCCCAGCGCCGGATATGCCGCCACGCGCGAATTGATGGACCTGCCCTCTCCGCCAACCGCCATTTTCTGTCAGAATGACCGCATGGCAATCGGTTGCTATGAGGCACTCAAGGAACTTGGCCTGTCCATCCCCGAGGACATCTCGGTCATCGGATTTGACGATGACGAAACCGCGCGACACCTTTCGCCGCCCCTGACCTCGATGATTCTTCCCACCCGGGCGATGGGACGCTGGGTCGTCGAACAGCTATTCCACGGGCCGACGGATGGTCAGAGGCACCCACTCGTGAAGCTTGAATGCGAACTGGTCGAGCGCGACTCGATCAGAGAACCCAAACGCCGGACCTGAAGGCGACATCATGACGGAAACCTTCGATCACATCGTCATCGGCGGCGGCTCAGCCGGTGCCGCAGCCGCCGCCCGACTGGTCAACCAGGGCAAGTGCAGGGTTCTGGTGCTGGAGGCCGGGCATTCGCACCACCATCCATTGCTGGACATGCCGCCGGGTATTTTCAAGATGATCAACGGGTCCAAGTTCATGACCTACCACCAGACCGAACCGCAGGACCACCTGGACGGCCGCGTGCATGAGATTCCGCAGGCCAACGTACTGGGCGGCGGGTCGTCAGTGAATGCGCAGGTCTATATGCGCGGCCGCCCTTCTGACTATGACGCGTGGAACGACCTGCTACGACAGACCAACGACGGGGTCAGCTGGGGATGGGATGATGTGCTGCCCTATTTCCGCAGGATTGAAGGCAACAACAGGCTTCATAATTACCTGCATGGCAGCGATGGTCCGGTGCAGGTCTCTGATCCGGGGTATATCGACGACATGTCCCGTTGGTTCGTTCAGTCGGTGCAGGCCCTTGGTGAACCATTCAACACGGACTTCAACGGCGCAACACAGCGCGGTGTCGGGTTCTATCAGTTCACCAATCGCGCTGGAAAGCGCAGCTCGTCAGCCTATGCTTTCCTCGCCCCTCTCGAGACGAACCCGGACTTGACCATACGGCTTGGCGCAACGGTCAGAAAAGTCATCATCGAAAGCGACAAGGCCGTCGGGGTGCAGTATCGCGACAAAGGCGGGTTCCACACCGTCCGGTGTGATGGTGAGGTTATCCTTGCGGCGGGCGCTCTGGTCACGCCGAAAATCCTCATGCTTTCGGGTATCGGACCGGATGCACATCTTGCCGAACACGGTATTCCTGTGTTCTGCCCACTGCCTGGGGTCGGTCAGAACCTGATCGACCACCCCGAAGTTCCCATCACCGCCTTTGCCAACGGTCCATACGGATATTTTAAACAAGGTGATGGCTGGCGGATGCTTCGCAACGGCATACAGTTCAAACTGTTCGGCAGCGGCCCAGTGACTTCGGCCGGGGTCGAAGCTGGTGCCTTCGTCAATCCGTCGGTTCCTGATGGAGAACCGACCATTCAAGCCTTTTGCGTGCCCATCGTCTATCTGGATCGCGACGCGCTGGACGAGGTGCAGGATGACTTTGGCGTGACCGTTACGACCGTCGTGGTCAAACCGAAATCACGCGGAGAGGTTCGGCTTCGCTCGGCCGATCCTCAAGCTATGCCGGTGGTTTCGCCCAACCTTCTGAAGCATGAGGACGACATGCAAGAGATGATCCGGGGGCAGCGGTTCTTTCGTCGGGCATTCACGTCGGGCCCGCTTGCACAAAGGATCCGCGAAATCGTCATTCCGATAGCGGACGACGACCAGACGCTGCGAGCACATTGCAAGAGATTCGTAAAAACCAACTATCACCCGGCGGGCACTGCCAAAATGGGCCGGGACGGCGACGGAATGGCAGTGCTGGACGCCAGAATGCGCGTTCGCGGGATCGAGAGCTTACGGGTGTGCGACATGTCCGCAGTGCCCGACATCAACGCCGGCAACACAAACGCACCTGCCATGATGCTTGGCGAACGATGCGCCGA
Source organism: Ruegeria sp. YTSA226 (assembly GCF_059609905.1). Classification (NCBI taxonomy): domain Bacteria; kingdom Pseudomonadati; phylum Pseudomonadota; class Alphaproteobacteria; order Rhodobacterales; family Roseobacteraceae; genus Ruegeria; species Ruegeria sp. YTSA226. The sequence continues at coordinate 24,201 of NZ_JBXWMQ010000013.1, read as the reverse complement.
CCTTATCCTTGGCATCGGATCAGTACGCGAGGGACGCAATTCTTATCCGGAACAAAGTTGACGCCACTCGCTAAGAGCGGCGGCGCGGGTCAGCTTGAAGGTGTCTCGGCTGGTGAGCGATCTTTCTTGGTTGAAGTGGTTTTAGACGGAAGAATGAACGGCAGCGAATTTCTGTAAACTTCGCATGCGCCTGAACCGTTGCGTCGCGCGTTCGCGTCGTCGAAACGGAAGAGCGGAAATCGAATATACAGCATCACAGCAAGGCGGATGATCTCGGGACTGGTCTTGAAGTTTTTAAAAGAGGCAGGTTTGGTCATGTGCAAAAACTACGCAACCGCCCTGCCCCGCTCAAGCAATGTTCTTCTGACAAGACCGTGGGCTACTGCTCCGGTGAATACCAAATTGGCGAAATCCATGCTCGTTCTTATATCCACACCGCGACATCCTCAAGGAGCGGCAAGCCGTGGCGGACGGCGTCATACGTCGTCCAGCGTGGAGTTGGTATTTCGATGACGCGCATGTAGTACAGAGCATGTTGGCCAGGATCAAAATCGTCGTCTGTCCAATGACCAAACAACTCCGCAGCTCCGTTTGCGTTACTGTAAGTCGAAGTTTCAGGATCAACCGTATTGCCAATGGGCGGCAGCTTGCCATTCACGTCCGGCACGCGATCTCTTGACCACACTACATCAATGATACGTTCTTGCGGCGATCCGCCCACATCGACCCAACCCTTGATGATTTGTACGCGATCGAGGTTGGCTCCGATCGGATCTTTTAATGCGTGCACCGCGAAATTTGGTGGGCCGTTCAAAGCTGTCAGAGAACCGCCCATCGGCACGCCGTTGGCATAACCGTCCATTACAAGCTTCACGGGATCGTTGTTGCTTTGGAGTATTGCACCGCCAAAGAAACGCGGCTGTATCCTAGGGCCTGATGTGGCGAAGGGTGCTGTCAGACGAATTCGAACTCGTCTCTGTTGGGCCAGTGACGCTGCCCTTTATTCCGCGCCAAGTTCGCGCCACTCGGCAAGAGCGGCGGTGCGTGTCAGCTTGAAGGTGTCTCGGCTGGAGAGCGATCTTTCCTGGTTGAAATGGTTGTAGACAGAGGAATGGACGGCGGCGAATTTCTGCAAACTTCGCATGCGCCGGAAACGTTGCATGGCTCGTTCTCTTCGTCGAAATGGGAGGTGTGAATTCTCAACGCGGTTGTTGAGCCACCTGCCCGTCTTTTGCTTTTCGAGCGCACCCAATTCTCCTAGCGCTGCTTTGTAAGACGCAAAACGGTCGGTAACGATTTCTTCGGCACAGCCATGGCGCTTCATCAATTTCTTGAGAAATTTCAATGCCGCAGCTTTGTTCCGGCGTTTAGTAACGACGGCTTCAAGCACTTCACCTTCATGATCTACGGCTCGCCACAGATAATGTCTCTTGCCATTCACCTTCACAAAAACCTCGTCTACGTGCCACTTCCATTTCGAGAATGCACGCAGTTGCTGCACCCGCTTTCTTCGGATCTCAGAAGCAAACATCGGACCGAACCTGTTCCACCAGTAGCGGACAGTTTCATGGCTCACATCGATCCCGCGCTCGTGAAGCAGATCTTCGACATTCCGAAGCGAAAGCGGAAACCGGATATACAACATGACCGCCAGACGGATGATTTCAGGACTGGTTTTGAAGTATTTGAATGAGGCAGGTTTGGTCATGGTCGAACGCTACGCAACCGCCCTGCCCCGCTCAAGTCAAGTTACTCTGACAAGGCCCTCCAATGACCTCATTGCGGAGAACCAGCCGCTCGCTGGGCATGCCTTGGATGTCTACAGTGCGGACAAAACTGCCATTAGCTTTATTTACCTGAATGACCACTTAAAACCCCGCCGCAGACATTCATATTTCTGTAGATTGTGCGGAAAGTGAATCCTCAGGCTGTTTTGGCGGTTTTAACGCTAGCCGCGCGCACCAGCAGCGTCGCGCTTGCCACGTTGATGGCCAGCGCCGTGTTATACAGCGTGGCCAGTCGTAGCAGCGACTTCACATCCACATCGTGAGGCAGCGCGGAAAGCGGGTCGATGAAAAAGATCAGCGCATCAAGGCGCCCTTCAGCTATCATCGCGCCGATTTGCGCGTCACCTCCGAGAGGGCCACTTTTCAGACAGGTGATCTGTAACCCGACTTCAGTGGCGATACGTCCCCCGGTCGTGCCGGTGCCGAACAATTCCATCTCTGCCAGTTCGGACTTATGCGCATTCGCCCATTCGATCATCTGATCTTTCATCTTGTCATGCGCGACCAGTGCCATCGAGTGGATCATGGGCGCAGTTCTAACGTCTTGCGGCATCGCTCAATCGGCCTCCGTCGGATTGTCCGCAGCCCAGCTCCAAGCCAGCGGCGATTTGCGTTTCAGGGCACCGCTTAAATGTTGGCGCATCCGGTAAGAGGCATCTGCAACGTTGCCGCGCTCTAAAAGAGACAAGATCTCGAGATGTTCAGAGCATTGCTCAATCAGGCGTTCGCGGTTGACTTCAGCACGGTACTCCATCAAGCGGCGCATCCGGTTGGCTCTCTGTAGTGACATCAGGAAAAATGGGTTGCCCGAGAGTTTGATAAGTTCTTCATGAAACAGCGAACCGTTCTTGAGCAAGGACTCGTCCGGAGCTGATTTCACGTCCATGTTCAACATGCCTTCCTGAATACGCCGCTGTTCATCCAAGACTTTATGATCAAGCTCGAAAGTGGGTTCGAGCATGGCGGCGGGTTCGATCGCCATTCGAAATCTATAGATCTGATCGAAAGCCTCTGGGGTCTTGGCAACCGGCAAAAAACGCCAACCGTATCCCTCTTTGCGTTCTGCCCATCCTTCCCGGGATGCCCTGGCCAATAGGTCGTGAGCCTTGGTTTTAGTCCAGCCATATCGCTGACGCAAAAACTGTTCAGTAACGTCCTCGGGGATCTGGTTGGTCAGCCAGTCGTTGGCGAGGGTTTGATAGTCCTCATTTCCCTCGGGCATCGCTTTTGCCAGGGTAGAATTTATCTTTGATGGGATTTTGTCTGAAACAAAATATCCGCGGTTTGGTTGCCGGACGAGTACCTTCTGGTTTTCAAGGCTAACCAAAGCTTCGCGTACCGGAGTACGCGAAACGCCGTACCTGTCGGCAACCTGCTGGGCGCTGACATGCTCTCCGGCACTTAGGGAGCCGGACACTATGTCATGTAGTAGCCGGTTGGAGATCTTCCTCGAAAGCTCGCTTGTTCTTCCCGACATCCTAATCACCGATGGGTTGATTTGGGGGCATCCCAGATTGCATTTCCCTTTCCAGAACGCCCCAGTTTTCTGGCTTTATGAGCTATAAAAACCAAAAAATTGGATTTAGGTCCACATCTTTCTGCAGCTGTCACGTGCCCACGATTGGTTTTTTGCTAATCCGGTAGAACAAGAGCCAAGCTCCGATGCTGTCGGAGAGAAAAGGAAGTTGTTATTTATCAATGCTTCTGCAGCGATGCGACTACAGTACGGTCAATATGCAGCAACGCGACTTTGGATTTTTAGCCTCATAAAAGCAAATTTAAATTGGCTTTTTGCAATCAAATATGCAATCCATGATACCAGCGCGAGATTCGCGCTACCGAACATCAAAAAATGGGAGGACCACCTCGTGTTCATGAAACTTACTCGTGCAAGCGCCTTCGCTACCGTTGCCCTGCTGGCCGGTATGGGCACTGCATCCGCTGAATTCAAAGCTGAAAGCCCGCAGTGCATCGCCCCGTCCAACCCGGGTGGTGGCTGGGACTTTATCTGCCGCACCACTGCCAAATACCTGTTTGACCTCGGGGTCATCGAAGACTCGATGCAGGTAACCAACATGTCGGGTGGCGGCGGCGGTGTGGCCTTTGCCCACGTCACCAAAGAGCGTAACGAAGACAACAACCTGATCGTTGCAGCGTCTATGTCGACCAGCGCGCGTATCGCGCAGGGCATCTATGAAGACGCCACACAGGATGACGTACATTTCCTGGCGACCTTTGGTGCAGAGTATGGCGCAATCGCCGTGCGGGCAGACTCGCCCTTCCAGACCCTGAAAGACATGATGGACGCGATCTTGGAAGATCCACGCTCGGTCGGAATCGCGGGTGGTTCATCGGTAGGCAGCTTTGACCACATTAAGCCAATGCTAGTGGCCCGCGAAGCTGGGATGGAGGATGTCACGCAGCTGAAATACGTCTCGTTTGATGGTGGCGGTGAAGCGATGACAGGTCTGCTTTCGGGTGCGACCGAAGCGCTGTCGGGTGACTTCTCGGAAATGCTGGGCTTCTTGGAGTCGGGTGACATCCGCATCATCGGCATCATGGCACCCGAGCGTCTGGCCAACTACCCGGACATCCCCACCGCAAAAGAGCTGGGCTATGACGTGGTTGGTGCGAACTGGCGCGGCCTTTACATGCCCGCTGGTGCCTCGGACGAAGCGAAAGAGTTTTGGTCGAACGCCATCAAGACCATGGTTGCCGACCCGGGCTTCCAGGCAACCCTTGAAGAAGCTGCAATCGCACCCTTCAACAACTTCGGCGACGATATGCACAACTTCGTGGCGGGCAGCATCTCTGATGTGACCAAGCTGTCGAAAGAGATTGGCATTATCCAATAACGCGACATCGGGCTGGCCGCATGAACCGGCCGGCCCACTGCACATCAAATGAAAGGGAGGAGAAAATGAGTGACCGCATCTTTGGCGGCTTTGGGTTGGCGCTCGCCATCTTCTATATTTGGGCCGCGTCAACGATCAAAGACAGCTTCATGGTCGATGTGGTTGGTCCGCGTCCATTCCCCTACATCGTAGGCTCCATCGTCGCGCTTTGTTCGCTCTACTTCATCTTGCGCCCCGACGACGAACCGGAATGGCCGCATATGCGCGAGTTTGCCGAAATCGTCTTCGCGGCAGCTGTCATGTTTGCATACAGCTGGGCGCTTCCCGAAATCGGCTTCCTGATTTCGACTGTATTCGCAACGGCCTACTTGACGTGGCGCCTGGGGACACAACCCCTTTGGTCCCTCGTAACGGGGGTCTGTACCTCGGTTGGTATCTACGTCGTTTTCCACCTGATCCTCGGCCTTGCTTTGGCCAAAGGTCCACTTGGTTTCTGAGGAGCGATACCTATGGAAATTCTGTCTCTTCTTGCAGATGGCTTTGCCATCGCACTCACCCCGCAGAACCTGTTGCTGGCGGTCATCGGCTGCTTTCTGGGAACGTTGATGGGTGCACTTCCGGGTCTTGGCCCAGCCAATGGTGTAGCGATCCTGATCCCCATTGCCTTCTCGTTGGGTCTGGGCCCGACCGCATCTCTGATCCTGCTGGTCAGTGTCTATTACGGTGCCATGTATGGGGGACGGATCAGCTCGATCCTACTGAATATTCCCGGCGACGAACCGGCGATGATGACCTGTCTGGACGGCTATCCGATGGCCCAGCAGGGCAAGGCAGGCGAGGCCCTGTCGCTGTCTGGGGTTGCCTCGTTCGTAGGTGCCTTCGTGGCCACCTGTGGTCTGGTCGTTCTGGCCCCGCAGTTGGTGAAAATAGCCCTTCTATTTGGACCGGCCGAGTATTTCGTACTGTTCACGGTGGCCTTTGCAACCCTTGGCGGCATCTCGTCCACCAACCAGGCAAAATCGGCATTTGCGGCAGCGCTGGGACTGGGCATTGCCATGATTGGCAGCGACAGCCAGACGGGCTCGCAGCGTTTCACCTTCGACCACGTACACCTTTATGACGGCATCGACTTCCTGATTGCGATCGTCGGCTTGTTCGCACTGAGCGAGGTGTTCATCTTCCTCGAGCATCACCGCGGTGGCGCAGTCGGCTCAGCCGGGGCAACCAAAATTGGCCGGATCATGCCCGACTTCAAGATGATCAAGCGCTGCCTTCCCTCGATGGCGCGCGGCACGGGTCTTGGCTTCTTCTCGGGCGTTCTGCCCGGTGCGGGCGCGTCGCTGGGCTCGTTCCTGGCTTACTCGCTGGAAAAGCAAGCGGTTGACCGTGATGGCAAGACCTTCGGCAAAGGTGACCCGCGCGGCGTCGCGGCACCGGAAGCGGGCAACAACGCGGCCTCGGGTGGCGCACTGGTGCCGATGCTGGCGCTGGGTGTTCCCGGTTCGGGGACAACGGCGGTTCTGTTGGCAGTGCTGCTGCAGCTGAACATCACGCCTGGTCCGCTGCTGTTTTCGAAAAGCCCGGACATCGTGTGGGGCCTGATCGCCTCGCTGTTCCTTGCGAACTTCATCCTACTGGCCATGAACATCCCGCTGGTAGGCATCTTCACCCGTGTGCTTATGATCCCGACCCGGATCCTGATGCCGATCGTCGCGATGATTTCCTTCGTAGGCATCTATTCGATCACCGGCTCGACCTTTGACGTGATGCTGATGGTGGGCTTTGGGATTGCTGGCTGGGTTCTGCGCAAACTCGACGTGTCTCTGGTGCCCGTGATCCTTGGCATTCTCCTAGGCAACCAGATGGAAGTGAATCTGCGCCGCGCCATGACGATCTCGGATGGCGACTGGTTCATCCTCGTCGGCAGTCCCCTGGCCATCATCCTGTGGCTTGTCGCAATCGCCGGCTTCGTGCTGCCCATGCTGATGGGGCGTCGCATGAAGAAGCGGATGGAAGCCGCGCGCGATCAAGAAGAATTCGTCGGCGACTGAGCCGACACCCTCAACGAACTTGGCCAAATGGCCGATCATAGGAGACTAATATGCGTATCATGACACTGCCCTGCGATGGTATCGGGCCGGAAATCATGGCGGCGACCCTGGAAGTTGTCGAAGCTGCGAACAAACGCTTTGATCTGGGACTGACCTTCCATGAAGAAGAGAGCGGTTTCACCAGCTTAAAGAACCACGGCATCACTCTGCGGGAAGAAGTTCTGGATCGCGCCCGCACCGAATTTGACGGTGTGATCCTAGGCACTCAGTCACACATGGATTATCCCCCGGTTGTCGAAGGTGGACGCAACGTGTCGGCTGGCTTCCGCATCGGGTTGGACCTCTATGCAAACGTCCGTCCCGCACGTACCCGCAGCTTCATACCGAACAAAGCGCCGGGCATGGATTTGGTAATCATGCGTGAAGCCACAGAGGGCTTCTACCCTGACAGAAACATGTACAAGGGCGTGGGCGAGATGATGCCCGACCCCGACATGGCGCTGTCGGTGCGCAAGATCACCCGCCACGGCTCGATGCGGATTTGTCGCGAAGCCTTCAAGTTGGCAATGCAACGCGACAAGAAGGTTGCGGCGATCCACAAGGCAAACTCGTTCCTGATGACCGACGGACTGTTCCTGGAATGCTTCCGCGAAGTGGCCAAGGACTTCCCCGAAGTTGAAACCGAAGAGCTGATCGTCGATGCTTTCGCCGCACTTCTTGTGCGCAAACCCGAAGCTTATGACGTGGTGGTAGCTACCAACTTTTACGGCGACATCCTGTCGGATCTAGCGTCGGAATTGTCTGGATCCTTGGGTCTTGCAGGGTCGATCAACGCCAACGCTGAAACCGGTCTGTGCTGCGCTCAGGCGCAACATGGATCGGCGCCGGATATTCAGGGGCAGAACGTCGCCAACCCGACCTCGTTGATCCTGTCAGCGGCCATGATGCTGACTTGGCTGGGCGAACAGCGTGGCATCCAGAAGTTGATGGATGCCGGTCAAGCCATTGCCGACGCCGTAGACGCAGTTATCGACGTCTCGGAAAACCGCACCCGTGACTTGGGTGGATCCGTGAACTGTGACGCCTTTGGCTCCCTCGTCGCAGAAGCCGTAGCGCGCGAAAGCGTTGCAGCTTGAGGATACTCCCTGCGGGCAACTCTTGCCCGCAGCATTTCGGTGGCACCGCCTCTCTCCCTGTGGTGTCGCCGATTACTTCAGGACGCAAAAAAGATGAAAGACCGACCCCGCATAGCGCTTATTCATGCAACTAAAGTGGCGATTGATCCGATCGAGGACGCCGCAGTTAAGCTTTGGCCGGAAGCAGAGACGATCTCGATATTGGAAGAGGGTCTTTCGGTGGATCGTGCGAAATCGGCGGAACTTTCCGCTGACCTTCTGCGCCGGATAATCGACCTTTCCCGCTATGCCGAGGCTGCAGAGGCCGATGGGGTTTTATTCACCTGTTCCGCCTTCGGGGCGGCCATCGAACGTGCCAATTTCGAGGCGGGCATTCCAGTAATGAAGCCCAACGAAGCTATGTTCGAAGCGGCATTCTCCCACGGGGACCGGGTTGTCCTGTTGTACACTTTCCAACCCGCCGCCGGTGGGATGGAGGATGAGTTCCGTGAGGCGGCTCGCCAGAAAGGCAGCATCGCACAAATCACCTCGGTCTTTTGCGAGGGTGCACTGGACGCCAAAAAGGCTGGGGACGACGAAACCCACGACCGATTGATAGCCAATACTGCCGCCATGATCACCAATGCGGATGTCATCCTGCTGGCGCAGTTTTCCATGGCCAGCGCTGCGGATGCGGTGCGCGCATGCACTGACGTTCCTGTTCTGACCAGCCCGGAGGCCGCGATTGAAGAAATTCGCCGCCGGATCGAACACAATAACGAGGTTCAGCAATGCTAATTGGCGTTATCGCAGATGATTTCACTGGCGGCAGCGATGTCGCCAACACTCTGGCCAAAGGCGTTGACGGCGAAGGAGGTCTGAGAACCGCCCAGTATCCAGGCGTGCCTACCGGCCCTGCCGCACCGGACATCGACGCCGGCGTTGTTAGTCTGAAGTCGCGTTCGAACCCGGTTGAAGATGCGGTGAGCGAAAGCCTCGAGGCGCTGAATTGGCTTCTGGATCAGGGCTGCAAGCAGATCGTATTCAAGTATTGCTCGACCTTTGATTCAACGCCTGAAGGCAATATCGGCCCGGTGGCCGACGCTCTGGCCGCCAAGCTGGGCGCGCGCGGCGTGGTGGTCTGTCCGGCCTTTCCGACGACCGGGCGCACGGTCTACCAGGGCCATCTGTTCGTGCATGACATGCTGCTAAGCGAAAGTGGGATGCAGAACCACCCGTTGACTCCGATGACGGATCCCGATCTGCGCCGCTTCCTGCGCTTGCAGACCGAGCATGCGGTGGGTCACGTGCCGCTGTCGACCGTGTTGGCCGGGTCCGAACAGGTGCGGGCTGCGCTGCAAGGTGCGGAAGAACAATATGTTGTGACCGATGCCGTATCTGACGAAGATTTGCTGACGCTGGGCGAGGCACTTGAGGGCGCTACGCTGGTCACGGGCGGTTCGGGCATCACGCTGGGCTTGCCGCGCAACTTCATTCGCAACGGTCAGGCCAAGGCCAATTTGCCCTCTGCAGAAGGCACTCAAGGCCCCGAGGCCATTCTGGCGGGGTCGTGCTCTGGTGCGACGCGCGGTCAGCTGGCCGAGCATCAGAAATCGCATCCGACCTATGCCATCGACGTACCCGGCGTCATGAATGGGAGGGTCACAATGGATGACCTGCTGGATTTCATCGCTGAGAACATCGGCAATATGCCCTTGGTCCATTCCTCTGGCGCCCCCGACGAGGTGAAAGCGATTCAAGCCAAGTTCGGTCGCGAGGCCGTGGCCGAGAAGCTGGACACTCTGTTTGCAGACACCGCCCGCGCACTGTTGCATCGCGGCTATCGCCGGATCGTTGTGGCGGGCGGCGAAACTTCGGGCGCGGTGGCGCAGGCAGTGGCGGGCGAACTTGGCTCGCCTGCGATGCGTATCGGCGCGGAAATCGACCCTGGCGTGCCAGTCCTTACACTGGGCGAGGATCAACCGATCTCGCTTGCGCTGAAATCAGGAAATTTCGGTGCGCAGGACTTCTTTACCAAAGCGCTGCGCATCATGGAGGGGCAGAAATGAGCACCGAAACAGAACTGCGCCGGCAGATGTCGGACCTCTGTGCGTCCCTGTTCAACCGGGGCTTCTCCGTCGGGACGGCAGGCAATGTGTCTGCCCGACTGCCTGATGGCATCCTGATGACACCGACCAATTCTACTTTGGGCGCGATTGATCCCGATCGGATCAGCAAAATTGATCTGGGCGGCAATCACGTGGCGGGCGACCGTCCGACCAAGGAAGTATTCCTGCATCAAGCCTTCTATGAAACCCGTCTTCAAGCAGGGGCCGTGGTGCACCTACATTCGACCTGGGCAACAGCGCTGTCTTGCCTTGAGGACACTAACCCCGATGACTGCATCCCGCCGCTGACGCCCTATGTGGTGATGCGCGTGGGCACAGTGAAATTGGTGCGTTACGTTAAACCGGGCGACCCGAAATCGGGCGATCTGATCCGCGACCTGAAGGGCGCGTACAGCGCAGTTCTGCTGGCCAATCACGGCCCCGTGGTTTCGGGCAAGGATCTGTTCTCGGCCGTGTGCGCGGCAGAAGAGTTGGAAGAAACCGCCAAGCTTCTTCTGGCGTTGCGCGGAAAAAAGACGCGCTTCCTTGGTGTGGCCGATGTGGCCGACCTGAAAGCAACCTACGCAAATTTGTGAGGCTGATATGAAAACTGCTGACCTGATTGATGACCATGCAGACAAGCTGTCGCTTGTTCACTTGCCGTTTCGTCGCTTCGGCACGGCACCGCATTTCGCCGCCCCCGTGCAGACTGTGAAGTGTTTCGAAGACAACACAGTCATGCGCGCGCAGTTGGAAAGGCCCGGCGAGGGCCGCGTGTTGGTCGTAGATGGCGGCGGTTCTACCCGCATTGCCATTCTAGGGGACATGATCGCGGAAATGGCGATCAATAACGGCTGGGTGGGGCTGGTTCTCAACGCTTCCATTCGCGACAGCGCTGAGATCGAGCAGATGGCGACGCAGGTCTTCGCACTGGCAACCTCGCCGGTGAAAAGCGCGAAAGAGGGCTGGGGCAAAGCTGGCTGCGATATTCACATCGGCGGTGTGTCCATTGCGCCGGGTGACTGGATCTATGGCGACGCCGATGGAGTATTGCATAGCAAGGTCAAACTGGTTTGACTGCGGCCACTATCCATTTGGACTCCGGCGGGGATAAGGTGATCCCCGGTCTGGAAATTGATGCAGGGACGCGCCGTTTAAGGGCCACGGACCTTCCGCGTGTTTTGGGCGACCGACTAGATCGGTTGCCTTTTATCTTGCGTCTTCTAGCCGAAAACCACCTACGCACCACCGGCCAGTCGGACGCGCTTTTAGCGGCGCTGGATGCCTGGCTTGAGGGGCGAAACGGTGGGTTTGAGCTCACCTTCATGCCCAACCGCATCCTAATGCACGACACCACCTGCACGCCCGCACTGGCGGACATTGCCGGGATGCGCGACGCGGTGGCCGAGGCCGGCGGAGACCCGGGCGTTCTCTCTCCGAACCTGCCGGTCAACGTCTCGGTTGATCATTCATTGGCGGTGGATCGCTATGCCACGCAGGCGGCGTTCTCGACCAATGCTCGCAACGAAATCGCCCGCAACCGCGAGCGGTATGGCTTCATGAAATGGGCATCGCAGAATATGGATGGGGTTACGGTGCATCCGCCGGGTACCGGGATCATGCACACGATCAACCTTGAACAACTGGCAACTGTGCTTGAGATCTGCGCCGATGGACAGGCCCACCCCGACATGCTGCTGGGCACTGACAGCCACACACCAATGATCAATGGCATTGGCGTGCTTGGCTGGGGTGTCGGCGGGCTCGAGGCGGAAAGCGTCATGTTCGGCCAAGCCACGACCCTGAGCATGCCCGAAGTGGTGGGCGTGCACCTGACTGGTCAGCTGCCCGAAGGCACCATGCCGACCGATCTGGCGCTTGAAGTGACACACCGGTTGCGGGTTCTTGATGTCTCCAGCAGTTTTGTCGAGTTTTGCGGCCCCGGCCTGTCTACGCTCAGCGCCGATGCCCGCGCCGTGATTGCCAATATGGCGCCGGAATACGGTGCCTCGACCGGGTTTTTCCCGGTGGATGGCGAAACCGTAGCCTATCTGAAACGCACCGCGCGGCCCGTCAGTCTGACGGGCAATATCGAACCTGTTTTTCGCGCCATGGGTCTATGGTTCGATCCCGACACCGCACCGCGCTTTAACCGGGCGATCGAGATTGACCTGACCGCAATCACCCCGACTATTTCTGGTCCGCGTCGCCCACAGGACACCTGCGCCCCGGCACATGCCGCAGTTCGGGTCGAGACGGCGCTGGACCGTCCGCTGTCCCGTGCGCCCCGAACCGAAGGCGTGGTGCCCGACGGCGCGGTGGGAATTGCCGCGATCACTAGTTGCACCAATACCTCGGACCCCTACATGATGGTCGCGGCCGGGTTGTTGGCGCGCAAGGCGCGGGCGCTGGGGCTGACGACGCCGTTCTGGGTTAAAACCTCGATGGCGCCGGGCTCGCCCTCGGCGCGGGATTATCTGCAGCGCGCGGGCCTGATCCCCGATCTAACGGCACTGGGCTTTGATCTGGTAGGCCATGGCTGTACCACCTGTATCGGCAATTCCGGCCCCTTGCCCGAGGTGATCGAGACCGCGCTGAAGGACGGCAAGGCGATCAGCGCCGTGCTGTCGGGCAACCGCAACTTTCCGGGGCGGGTGCATCCGAAGCTGGATCTGGGCTATCTGGCCTCGCCGCCCTTGGTGGTGGCCTATGCGCTGAAGGGCGATATTTTCGGCGATATCCTGAATGACCCGATCGGCAAGGACGCCGAGGGTCAGCCGGTCTATCTACGCGATATCTGGCCCGAAACCTCTGAAATAAAATCACTCTTGCAAGCGGGCTATCGTCGGGCTGACGTTCGCACCGCCTTTGCCACGGCTACCCACAATGACGCCTGGAACCGGATTAAGGTCCATGATGGCGCGCGCTTCCCGTGGGAGCCGACCTCACGCTATCTGCGGCGGCCGAAATTCACCGCCGAGCCTCAGCTGTTGCGGTTGGGCGACTATACTGCAGCGCCTCTGATGGTGCTGGGGGATGATATGACGACCGACCATATATCACCCGCGGGGTGGGTGGATCCGACCAGTCTGGCGGGCGAATGGCTGTGCGCGCGCGGCGGCGATCCCAAGGACATGAATGTTTATGCCGCCTATCGCGGCAATTGGGAGGCCATGCTGCGCGGCCTCTTCACAAACAGGCTGGCGGTGAACTACCTGCAAGAGGGGCTGGCCCCGGCTGAGACAACGCTCGAGGATGGGCGCATCCTGCCCTTGCACGAAGCAGCGCAAATCCTGGCGGATCAAAGGCAGCCCACTATCATTCTGGCGGGTGACCGCTATGGCATGGGCTCCAGCCGCGACTGGGCGGCCAAAGGCATAGCACTACTGAGCATCCGCGCCGTGGTCGCCAAAAGTTTCGAGCGCATCCACCGCACCAACCTGATCGGTATGGGCGTGGTACCGGTGCAGATCATTGACGGTTTCGATCCCAAGACGGCGGGCATTCGCGCTGAGGATCGCTTCGCTGTGAACCTGCCACCTGAGACGCTGGTGCCTGGTCTGGAAACTACTTTGCAGTGGCAGCGCGGCAACGAAGTGCTGGGCGATATCCGTTGCAAAGTGGCGGTGGAAACATTCCAAGAGGTCGACCTGCTGCGACACGGCGGCGTCCTGTCAAAGATCATGGGTCTCACCCTTGAAGGCCGCGAATAGAACAATCTGCTTTGAACGAATAGGGCAGAGCTGGCTCATGCGGTTGTAACTAAAAATGCTAGGCGAATGCACTTTTTGAACTGCTTTCCATCACACCAACGTCCAGTTTCGCGAATTCGAAGCCATTGGCAGATTCTGCAGCATTTTACACTTTGGGCTCAAGGCAGACGTTCCTCTAAACTCGTTGAGCGTCTGCTGAGCGGACAAAACGGACATCCGACGCACAAGGCCGAATGTCCGCTTAATCCAATCAATCTCAGTTGATATCCTGAACATCCATGACCAGGTTTTCCCAGTTCCGCTGGTTTTCCATGTCGTGCTCTAGGCCCTGCTCGTCTGCGATCGTGAAGCGTTTAACGGCTGATGTTTTGCTCGTTGCCTGGTAGAGCCAATAGGCCTCGGCCTTCAGGGCCTCATCGATAGGCTTGTCGATCGACTCGTAGACCATCTGCTTGCAGGCATTGATAGACTCTGCCGGGAACTTGGAAATCCGCTGCGCCAAGGTGTTTACGTAGTCGTCGATCTCATCAGCATCCAACGCTTTATTGATCGTGCCCATTGCCTCGGCTTCATCGGCGTCAAAGTCTCGGGCACTCAGGATGATTTCCAGCGCGCGGCCCAGACCGGTCTGACGGGCCATGCGGGACGCACCGCCGCCGCAGGGCAGGATACCCATGCCGACTTCCATCTGCATGAACTTGAATTTGCCACGCGCCGCAAAGCGCATGTCCAGCGCCAGGGCCAACTCGTGGCCACCACCGCGTGCGAAGCCTTCCAGCTTCGCGATCGTGGCCTGAGGCACCTTGCTGATGCGTTCGCAGACCGCTTGCAAATCGAGCAGCTGGGCTTCATCGCGGGAGACAGCTTCGGTCGACATGTCCTTGAGCAGCTCGGTGTCGTAGTGGCAGACCCAAACCTCGGGGTTCGCGGATTGGAAGATGACCACCTTGGTATCGCGGTCCCGCTCCAGCCGCATGGCAAGGCTGTTGAGGTCGGCCAGCATTTCCTGGCCTTGCACATTCACTGTTCCAAAATCGAATGCCACCGTTGCGATGGCGTCTTGGACCTTCACGTCAAAGGTTTGAAAATTCTCGTATTTCATCAGTCAGTCCTTTCTTGGGTCCGGACAACGCATGTCGCCGGAGGGTTGCAGTTTCAGGTGGTGTAAAAGACGCCCGACGTCAGACGGGCGTCAGTGAGATCAGCTGAGAGATTTCAAAGCATCTTCGATGCCTTGCATCACCTGCGCCGAATGAGTTGCGTCCAGTGCAGCCGCATGTGGCTGCGCGAACTGGCCGCTGTCATTGTCAAAATACTTGCCCGAAACATCCGCGAACGACGACCCGAGCGCCGCTTCACGCAGGATGTTCGCGCCGATGGACAGATCGTTGCCCGCGATGCCGTAGCCTTCCTTGACCATCTTCGAAGCCAACAACGATCCGGGATTGACGGCGACGACGACGGGTCCGTCGGTCAACTCCTTCGCCAATTCGCGGGTCCAGATCGTGATGCCGAGCTTGCTTTGCGCGTAGGCGTCATTGTGGCCAAGCTGTTTTTCCCCGCGCATAGCAGCCAAATCAATCGGCGCTTGCGCGGCAGAGGATAGATTCACGATCCGCCCGTCTTTCGGAATGATCGGCAGAAGCGCGCGGGTCAGCGCATAGGGCGCCAAGGTGTTGACCATGAACCGCACATCATGGCCGGCCTCGGTCTGGGTCTCCGCGACTTTCAGCACGCCCGCGTTATTGATCAGCACATCAAGGCGGTCGTGTTTCTCGCGCACCTCTGCCGCGAAGGTTTGGATATCGGCCATACGCGACAGGTCAGCGGCATAGGTTTCGACGTCGCCGCCGACCTCGTTGACGGCGGCTTCCAGTTTGGCTGCACCGCGTCCATGAAGCAGAATTTTGTGCCCCTCTTTTGCGAGGGTCTGCGCCGTCAAAAGACCGATGCCGTCTGTTGATCCGGTGATAAGAATTGTCTTGGTCATGATTGTCTCTCTCCGTTTGCTCGTGTTTCGTGGGTCCGATGATGGGATCAGGCAAAACGCACTAGGGTGCGGCTCTCAATGCTTTTGCGGATGGTCATGACGTTTGGGTCTTCGACCATGTCCAACGCGGAGTGCCCAATGGAGGGCCGTCCCTGATTGTCGAAGATGTTGAAGTAGGCGACCTCATCCGGGGTCATCTTCGACATGTAGATCCACTGATGATTCGGGTTTGCCGCCAACCCCATGATCTGTCCTTTGCGGTCGGGATAGATCAGATCAAGCAGGATCCAGTCTTCCGGGGCGACGCTCGACGGCAGGATAAACCCGAGCGGGGCTGAGTTGATCGCCGCCTCGATCGGTCGCCAGATGTTAATGAAGGCGTAGTGCCCCGCGCTCCATTTTGCCGCTGTATCAGCACCAAGAATGTCGATCAGTCGCTGTTCTGCGCCGTCAGGGCTGTAGTCGCTGTGGACGTTTCGCGCGGGCTTGCGCGCGGCGTCAGGGTCATCCACCCGGATCGTGTGATCAAAGATGATCACCTCCTGCGCGTCCAGCTTGGTCGTCAGAAGCGACGTCAGCTCTGCGTCGTACTCCGCTTGCCAGGCATCATCGTCTTGCGCGAACGAGACCGCTGTGGGGACGAAAGAAAACGCGACAGCGTCATCCTCGAATGATGGGTCTGTGGCTGACCTGCGCGCGTCGCGCAATTTCACTTCGGTTGGGGCGAGTTCTGGCGCGATCAGATTGCCAACGATGCCACCGGCATCAAGCTCGAACGCCTGACGCTCCGGTTTGTGGACGTGATAATTCACTGTCGCTGTCTGAGTCATTCCGCTCTCCGCTCTGTCTTGAGCTTTGACCTATACCGCTGCGCAGATATATAAACGGTAGATAATCGAATTCAGTTTTCTGGAAAAATATACAATATGGATACGCAAAGCCTCCGCCTCTTCGTCCTTGCTACTGAAACGCTGAACATCAGCGCGGCGGGCCGAACGCTAGGGATGGCACCGGCGGTGGCCAGCGCGCGGCTCGCAAAGCTTGAAAAACTGCTGGGCGCCGAATTGTTGCATCGATCCACTCGGAAAGTCTCGGTGTCCCTAGAGGGGCAGGACTTCTTGCCATACGCCCGAGAGATGATCGAACAGGAAGAAGCGGCCCTCGCCGCATTCGGCAAAGGCAAGGCCGAGGTGAGCGGGACATTGCGCTTTGCCGCTCCAAGCACCTTTGCCCAGCTCTATATCGCGCCCCTGTTGCCCGCTTTTATGGATGCCTATCCAGACCTGACGCTCGATTTGCATTTATCAGATACCCAGTTCAACCTGATTGAGGGCAGCTATGATCTGGCCCTCCGCAATTCTATTCTGGAGGACAGCAGTCTGACGGCGCGCAAACTGGCAAACGACACACGTATTCTTTGTGCAGCACCAGACTATCTGGAAACACATGGGGTGCCCGGCACACCGGATGACCTCGCGGCGCATCGTCTGGTCGCCTTCAAGGATCTGGAGCCGCGCGCCTTGGTGTCAGATGACGGAGCCAAAGCAACATTCGACCTCCACAAAGCCTCCCACAGGCTGATCGTGAACGACGGGCTGACACAAGTGCGTGTCACGCTCAAGGGTGCCGGCATTTCGATTAACTCCCTCTGGGCGGTCCACAGCGAGCTGAATGATGGGTCCCTTGTGCAGGTGCTGCCCGGGTACACACTGGCGGACAATCCGGCGCTTTGGCTGATCTACCCCAAAAGCAACGTAGTCTCCGCAAAGGTCCGCGTCTTCATGGACTATCTGATCCAACAGATCGGACGGTCAGCGGCTTGGGCCGGCTCCTAGGCGCCACACCTCTATTATGTAGATAAAACGAATTCTGTTATCAAAAATATGTCCATTTATACGCAATCTAAGGGTAATATCTAATGTCTCGGAAGCAACAGGCTTGACCATCAGAAAGTTGAGACAGGACATGACACAATCTGCATTAGAGCGCGCACGCGCCGTGGAACGCCCCACACGCGAAGCAATGCTGCAACGCGCCCCGCAAGTCGCGCAATTCTGGAATGACAACCAGGAGCTGTTCAAACACGCATGGAAGGAATGGGAGCAGGCCAATCAAACCGCCTTGGATGCATCTGTTCATGACGACCGTCTCCGCGCAGCGGTCGAGGGGGCCTGGAAAGACCCGGCAACCGAAGGCGAAGTGAAAAAACTATGGGAAGAGGTCTTCCCTGGTGTCTACAAAACCCAGTTCTTTGACCCCGAACGGCTGTTCGTTTTGCGCAGCTATCTGGACAGTGTCGCCGATGCAGGCATTCCGCTGCGCCCGCCCTATGGCATTTCCCTCAACCGGGGCGGTGCAATGCTTGACCCGCGCTCGGAAGGGCATCTTGGGACCTCAGCCTTCCAGACGTTCTACCGCGACCTGATGAACACCTATATGCGGCCCATCTCACGGCTCTTGTTCCCGGATGTGATGGGATACGACACGCAGACCTTCGGGTTTTCCATCCAGTGGCAAGCAGATAACGACACGTCGCTCCGGCCTCACTCAGACGCATCATCGGTCACGCTGAATATCAATCTAAATCTACCGGACGAGGCCTTTTCTGGCTCCGCTGTCAGCTTCATTGATCCCGCGTCGCGACGGGTCGAAAAACTGCACTTTGAGCCCGGCACGGCCTTGATCCACCACGGCAGCGTCCCCCATGCGTCTGAACCGATCACCGAAGGTCAACGCTCCAATTTCGTGCTGTGGCTCTACGGTCAAAACGGCCAGATCCCGCATCCTGGTGCGTTCGCGCCCACAATCGATCCGCGCGCGCGCTGGACGGTCCCGACCGATCCATCGGACAGGTTTGCGCCCTTCTGATCCGCGGACCTCGACAGGTTGGTTGGGTGATAGACGTCGCCCAGCCAACATAGCGGAGGCTCGTTGGCCGCTTTTTCAGATAATCTCGAAGCAGCCATTGGTGCAGGTTGCTGCATTCGTTGTTTTGGGCTCGGAGCTGTCTGATGCATACGCGGCATGGTACACCTACATGACAAGTCCAAAGCAGTTATAGAAATTATGCTATTATCCATCGTCAGCGCGATGCCGACGCTTGGGTTTGGAGGGCGGTATGGAGGGCAAAATATGCCTAGAGTACAGCTTCCAGCAATCACCCCCAAACAACGAGCTTGGAACAAAGGTCGCATCATCGGGCAAAGCGCCCGTTGCGACCCAAACAGGTCTGGGCCATCCGAGCGCGTCTCGAACTGGCAAACAATTTGCGAGATCTGGCGCTCTTTAATGTCGCGATCGATAGCAAGTTGCGTGGATGCGATTTGGTATGTCTCAAGGTGAGCGACCTCGTAAACGCTGATCAAGTGCGCGAACGTGTTTCGGTGGTGCAAAGCAAAACAAAGCGGCCAGTTCAGTTTGAACTGACTGAAAACACGCGTGATTCCGTTGCCAACTGGGTCAAAAGTCCAGAAATGTTGAGAGGCAGCTTCATGTTTCCAAGTCGGTTCCACGACCATCCCCACATTTCAACACGCCAATACGGCCGACTTGTCAGGGATTGGGTCGCAGCAATTGGCTTAGAACCAAGTGGCTACGGCACGCACTCGATGCGCAGGACGAAGGCCGCTGAAATTTACCGTAAGACTGGGAACTTACGAGCAGTACAACTGCTTCTTGGCCACACAAAGATCGATAGCACTGTTAGGTACTTGGGCGTCGAAGTCGAAGATGCCCTAAGCATTGCTGAGAAGATCGACATTTGAACTTTAGGCGAGCGGTACAAGCCGTTCGCCTTCCGTAAGCAGCCATGCAGCAATCATCTTCTGATGACAGCAAAGAGCCCGAAGCGGAAGTGGTTTGGCTTTGATGCTCGCAGGTGCTGCAAGCTGATCACTGACGCCGTGCGGGCACCACAGAAAGAAGAGCGGCCTTTCGTTGTAATCGCAGCGAAATCTGAAAGGGCAAGGACCGAGTTGCGATAAGGAACAGCGCTTGACACGCGACTATGCTTTATGCAGCCTTTTGCAATCCTGGAGCCCGGGCGGGGTCCGTTAGCTTAGCAATGCAGATAACGACGTGAAATTTCAAAAGTTTGTGTTTGTTGAGCAAATACCCGAGCATTTCTCATGCTGTTTTTCTGGATAGCAGCGACCGATATGTCTGAACTTGGTGGAACTCTAGACAACAATTATCTTCACGTGGCACTTGGCGATAGTGCCGTGGGATGCCTTCGCGCGGCTTGTCAGTCGGGTGCAATGCCGGGCACTGTCATTGGCATCCCAGATGATCTCAGCCATGGTCCGCTGGGCGATCTGCAAGTGCGCAGAAGCTACTTTCAGCACTTGTTTATTCAAATTGGTGAAAGACCAGAAGAGGCAAGTGACATTCTTGTATCCTGGCGCCGTCTTATGGCTGAAGCTGGCAGAATACAGACAAGGGAAGTTGTTGTTTGGGCCGGCGAAAACGTATCAGAGACCATTTTTCTTCATATGGTTTGCGACTGGGTGCACGGTACCGATATCACGCTGTCGCATGCCAATGTTTCTGAAAGCAGCGACCAGCACTACGTCGCTATGTGGCAGCCTTCATATCTGGCCGGTATTTGCAGTAACGCTCGCAAATTGAATAGTGCAGAGCGGGAACATCATTCATCTGAATATCGGCGCCTTTGCGCAGAAAAGGGTGTACTGCGCCGATGGGTAGCGGGACGTGTCGCTAGAGTGCAATCTGACTTTTATGATGACCTAATCTTGTCGAGTTGCACGACCGATTGGTCCGTTGCCGGTCGTGTCGTGGGACTTG
Source organism: Ruegeria sp. YTSA226 (assembly GCF_059609905.1). Lineage (NCBI taxonomy): Bacteria > Pseudomonadati > Pseudomonadota > Alphaproteobacteria > Rhodobacterales > Roseobacteraceae > Ruegeria > Ruegeria sp. YTSA226. The sequence goes on along the minus strand of NZ_JBXWMQ010000013.1, from coordinate 3,779 downwards.
CGATGAGCCGATGCGACGCCCACAACCGGGTGAGCGATCTCTTCTTCGCCAGTCGAATGGCGGCCATGATCGAGAACGGATTGATTGAGGTACAGAAAAAGACAGGTCGAGTGTTTGAAAACGCCATTCGCCTGTCGGCAACATAGATGAGTTCATCGCATCAATCGAGGGCTTGGCGTGGCAAGCCGATCCCCAAGTTTTGCGCGGATCGTTCGTCAGCCCAGCGAAATTGAGCCTTCGTGCCCGATAGCGTCGTTCGCAGGAGCTCTCTGCAACTGAAACATGCGGCACCAGACGTAACCGGTACAGGAAATCCGCATGGACCTGAGCCCAAAATGTGGGTTACGCTAGTCCTAGCGAGCGTTGGCTTCGAAGTCTTGGGAGAGAAAATGAACCGTTGGGCATTGGTGACATTCATATTGATGGGGGTCTCGGGCAATCCGGCAGTAGCACAACCGCTTGAAGAAGAACCAAGAGCCTTCAATCCCTATAGCGAAACGGCCTTGGCGATTACCGGGCCGGTGATTTTGTCGACCAGCCGAATGGTGTTTGAGACAGGTGGACTTCTGGAACTCGAGATCGTCAACCAAGCTGCTTCGGGTGCATGGGGAGTTTCCGGTGACGTGCCTGCGGCACAAGTGTTCCGAGTTACAGGCGACGTAGGACCTCTTCGGCAGGACAACACCCTCTGCGGAGATCAGAGCATAACCTACATGGCGGGCTGGACGGAGGAACTCTCCGGGTCCGAGTACCTAGGTATTGCAATGTTCAGCGGTGCGGAGATGCCGGGTGGCGCAATCGAAGAAGGCACCTGCGGGACCTATTTCTATTCGATCGATGTCGAGAGATAGAAATGGTCAACCAGGGTGCCCCTACACTGACTTCAAAGTCGACCATCTTTCATTAAAGAGGAGGGCAGTGCGCGGAGTGCGGCTCAAGCCATAAGAACAAGGCACTTGTGCATCGCAAGTTTCTTCTTCCTGCGTCGCACGGTTATCGCGCAGTATGCGCCTAGGAGAGCCGAAGCGCATCAGTTTGGCGTTGCCGTGCGTAAACTGGCAGTGTTTACTGGATGGGTGTTACATCGATGGAAGAGATCAACATGAGGAAAAGTCTTGTTTTTTGCGGTCTGACAGCGCTCTCACTTGCCTTGGCGGGGTGCGTGGAAACGACCACCACCCCTGGCGCAGCAGTTTCCAGCGGCACTTGCCCATCAAATCTTGGCGCGAACGAGTGCGAATACTATCGAGACGGTTACGCCCTTGGTGTCCAAGACCGCGGCATGGGTATGAGCATGGCCTACGAGCGTCATGACGGATACGATTCGACTTTCGAACCCTACTTCGCAAGCGGATACAATGCAGGCTGGTCTTCAAGGGGATAGTACGAGCGCCTGGATAATGAATGTCGCCCACCTACGACCTAATGTGCGTGTGAATGTGGGGAGAAGTCTTCATGTTCCTTGCCGCGACTTTGGTGTGAGACTTCACCTAGCCCGCTTAGCCGTTATGTGTCCGGTGTCTGGAGGTGCAGCGGTCCGTCAGAGCAAAATGTACACCGGAGTTGTGAAAGCCCCGACAAGGGTCCAAAGACCATAGACACCTACTTCGGCTTTGTGATGAGCGTTGCGTAAGAGCTTGAATGGTGGTCGGTCGGAAGACTTCTGTTCCCGGTCAGGAAGCCGAGCAGAGTGTCTGCTCGGTTTCTCATCAAGCGCTTATAACGCGATGGTACCGTCTCTAGCGGTGTCTGAAGAAATAGCTGTGGAGCGTGTTTTGTCGCTTGCAGTTTGGATGGGACGAACAGCAATCTTGATACAGTAGATGCACTAATAGCCCTATGGAGGCGCAGAATGCCGGCGCAAAGCAAGACGAGAAGCCGCGCTTTGAACATTGGACTACTTTCAGTGGCGACGGCCATTGTGACACTCTCGGCGGCGCTTTCAACCAATGCCGAAGAGGTCCAAACGGGCATTTGCACAGACAAAAGCACTGCCCCGTCTGCTATCGCAGATGCTCTGGATGGCGTCCTCACACAGGTCATCGACTCGCCGCTCGGTTCAGCTCCTGGCGCTGTTCTTTCAGTCCGCGCCGGAGACTGGCAGTACATAGCCGCGACTGGATTTGCTGACCCTTCGGCTGCCACTCCGATCGACTGCGCGATGCCATTCCAGATTGGAAGCAACACGAAGATGATGACAGCGGTTGTCCTGCTGCAGCTAATGGAAGAAGGGCGACTAGGTATCGACGACCGGTTTTCCATGCACCTTCCAGAATTCGCGACACGGCTACCAAACGGAAACGTAATGACTTTACGTCAGCTTGCGCAGCACACATCCGGGGTCTTCAGCTATACTGACAATGCTCCTGACGGCACACCAGGCCTGATGGAGGGCGCCACCACAAGCCGTGACGCTCTTGTGCGTCCGCTTGAGCCACAACAGATGGTTGATTTTGTCATAGAACATGGGGAGCCGAATTTTCCACCTGGTGCGGAAGGTTCCTGGAGTTACAGCAATACAGGATACGTGCTTCTCGGGATGGTCATCGAGAAGCTGGAGAAAAAGCCGATCGGAAAGTCGTTCGAAACGCGGATCTTCGGACCTCTTGGCATGAATCAGACCTATCTCTGGAACGGTATTCCGAGGTCTGCGTTTGGATTGCCACGGTCATTTCTTGAAGGCGACGACTACGAAACGACCGACTGGAACATGACGCAGGGGTGGGCTGCTGGCGCTGTGATTTCAACAGTCGACGACATGCATACCTTCATTGAAGCGCTTGTCGCAGGTGAACTCTTCCAACAACCGGAAACGCTGTCAGAAATGATGGATACCATTCAGACCACACATCCGGCGCTATCCGGATACGGACTGGGCCTCGCGATGAAAGGCGATAATCTGTGGGGCCACGGCGGTCAAACCCTTGGTTTTGAGTCTGAGGTGGCCGCATTCATTGACCGAGACATGTCGATTGTTGCCTGGGCTACGTCTTCGAGTAATGCCCTCGGATTTGGTGCGTTGTTGATTTCAGATGCCCTTCGCAAAGCAGGTGCCCTGCCAGAATAAACGTCTGGGGACTCCAAAAATCTAACTTACTCGTCGTACCGGGTGTACTGCAGGGGTCTTGTCACATGAAACCAGTGCAAACGGTTATCCTTCCTTCCAAAGGTTTTGTGGTCTAAAAATAGGTGTGATTCATGAGGAATAGACTGCGCATCTTTGGCCTTGCCAGTCTTGCTATGGCTGGCTTTTCATGGCTTGCGGAGATGGTTTTCTATGGTGATGTCAACGCAGAAGGAGTCCTTCAGGAGAGCCTCTTCTTGCCTCTGACATTTATCTTTGCGGCGCTCGGCGTAGCGCTTGTCATGCTATCGATCATCCTGGATCGGCGTCGATAGAGCGCCCTCATTATCAACGGTAGGGAATGCTGAAAAATGTGAAGCTGTTGGTCTGTGTGACCATTGTCGCTCCTGTTTCCACCATCAGGCTGACCCTCGCAAGTGCAGCAATGTGAACGCCAAAAAGGAGTATCGTATGATGTTTTTGAGAACCAGTGTCGCAACTATGGTTGTGGCAATTTGGGCAACGTTGGCAGGCGCGTCTCAGCACGTCACTCCCGGGACGCTGCCAGAAGGGCCAGAAGGCGACATAGACGTGCTCTCCGAGGAACAGTTTTACGTGGATGGATCGGCGTACAGCGCTGTCTGACGTCAGCACCTACCGGATAGATTTAGGGTTTGAGCAACGGAGGATTTCTGGTTCATCGAAGCCATTATGG